>NZ_JANEZT010000342.1 GCF_025403405.1 Frankia tisae | reverse complement strand
CCGCCCACCGCGGCACCCCACCGCCGTGCGGCCACCCGGGCGTCGTCGCCGGGTGGTGGGCAGCCCGGTCCCCGCCGACCACTAGAGTCGTACGGATGATCGAGTCCGCGTCGACACCCGGCCCCGACCGGCTGCCCACCGCGGTCGGGCTCGTCGGCGACGTCGGGATGATCCGCCGGCTCAAGGCCCTCGCGCTGACACAGCCGCTGCACGATCTCGACGTGCGCAAGGCGCACCTGGACGGCGCGGATTTCGCCGTCTACGCGATGGCCGAGCTCGGCCTGCATGCGATTGACCAGGTCACCGTGGCGATGGACTTCGATCGCGGCGCGGATCACGACCAGGTGTGCCGCCGCCTCGTCCCACTCGCCGCCGCCCAGGCGCCCGACCGGCCGAGCGCCGAGCACGAACGAGTGGCGTCCTGGGTGCTGCACAACCTCCTCAACGTCGGCAACGTCAACCGGGGGTTCGAGGCGGGATACGGCACCCTGCACGCCGACGGCCGCTACGAACGGCGCCGCTTCGACTTCAAGCTGCTCGTCGAGTTCGCCGATCCGCACGGCGAGATCTACTTGCGGGCCACCGACGAGGCGGTGACCGTGCTGGTCGGGGCATTGGACACCGACATCACCTCGGCGCAGGTCGCCGCCGAGGTCGCCCTCGACACGCTCATCCGCCGCGGCCGGCTCGCCGACGCCCGCAGCGCGGCGGAGGCCGCCCGGTACCGCACCGTGCAGTACGCCGAGCAGCTGCGCCGCCACCTCGACGCGACGCGGCGCAACGTCCTCGCGGTCGACTGGCTGCAGGCGATGCCCGCCCTCGTCGACGAGGCCCTGCACCACGTCGAGCAGCGCTACCGCTACGAGAACGCGATCCTCACCCACATCCGCCGCTACCGTGACTCCGCCGACGACGCCGACCACAAACGCCAGGCCGCCGACCTCGTCGCGATCGTCGGGGACTGCATCCGCCGGCACACCCAGTTGCAGGCCCGGCTGCTGGAGGCGGGCGCGGTCTTCCGCGCCGAGCAGGACCGCCAGCAGTTCGCCGTCACCCCGGCCCGCGGGGGCGTCGACCTGCATGCCCAGCTGCTGGTACCGACACTGACGCTGGCCGCCGGGGACGCACAGCGCCCGGCCGCGGCGTTCTTCCCCGCTGCCGTCGGCGTGCGCACGCCCCGCGCCCCCCGGGTACTCGACCTCGTCGACCTGCTGCTGCGCCCGCCGCTGGAACGCGACACGCTCGGCGCCGAGGTGATCGAGGCCGAGTTGGTGTCGCTGGCGGAGCCGGCGCGGTTCGACGACGAGACCTGGGCCCGCGCGCTCGGGCTGCTCGAACTCGACCCGGCGGCGCCGCGTCGGCTGTCCGCCCTGCTCGCCGACGCCCGCCGCGGCGGCGACCGGGACGTCGCCGAACTCGTCGCGCTACTGGCCCTCCACGCGGTCAACCCCCTCGTCGACGCCTCCCGGCAGGCAGGCGATGCCACCCTCACGGTCGCCGTCGACGACGGCACGGCGCTCGACGATCCGGAGTTCGGCGGCGCCGACCTGCTCGTCGGCCGGGCCCGGATCGTCGTCGCGGCCAGCTCGGCGCAGTTGTCGGACCCGGCTGATATCACCTCAGTCCTGACGGAGCTGGAGGCCACGGGCGGCGCAGCTGCGCCGACGGGAGGGAGGTCACGATGAGCCAGCAGCCCGACACGGTCGTCGAGGGGCCGACGACCGCCCACGACGCGGCCCGGCTGGTGTCGTTCGGCCTGCGGGCCCGGTTGGTACCGGCTCGCGACCCTGACTACCGCGACCTCGTGCGGCGCTACCTGCGGGAGGCGGAGTTCGCCGCGCTGACCCGGGCGATCGCCGCCGGCCTCGGGCTGGTCGTGCTCGACGTCTCCGAGCGGGCGGGCCTGGTCCCGGCCGGCGCCGAGGACTCGGCCTTCGCCGTCCGGATCGGCGACTACGCCCGCCGTGCCGGCGGCGAGCATCGCGCGGCCGACCGGCTGCTGCACGCACTCGCCCAGCTCGCCGTCGCCGCGCTCGCCTACCCACGCCCGGCCGACCTCGCCGACGCCTCCTACGTCGGGCGGGTCAGCGTGCACGGCGTCGATGCCTTCGTCCGGGAGAGCTGCCGGCTGCTGGCCGAACGCACCGCCGACGACGACCTGAACGTCGATCCGCCGGTCGACGCGCCGCAGCTGGAGGCCGCCTGGCGCCTCTACGCCCGGCGCGCCTCGACCGGCACCACCCGCGACGCGCGCCGCCTCGCCGGGTCGACGACGGGAATCATCGCCCGGGCGATGAACTTCCTCGCCGAGTCCGGCTGCCTTGTTTCGGTCGGCGACGAGGCCGGCGGCACCTACCGGACCACGCCCCGCTACCAGGTCCAGATCCGCGAGCTGGCCGCGGATGCGGCGTTCGAGGAGCTGCTGGCCCTCGGCGTGGTCACGGTCACCGACGGCGCCGGCAGCGTTCGGGTCCTCGTCGACGAGCCGGCCCTGCTCGAGGCGATGCCGGCCGGGGAGGCAACGGATGTATGAGCTTTCCCGGGTGCGGCTGCACTCGATCGGGCCGCCGGGGGCGCGTTTCGGCGACGTGCTGTTGGACTTCTCGGGGGTGGGCGCACCGGTCGCCGGCCCTCGTCAGGACGGGCTGTTCCCGACGACGCGGGTGGTCTCGGGGGCGGCGGTGGGGGCCATGGTCGAGCCCGGCGCGCCGGGCCGGCCACGGCGCCCCTCCCCCGCCTCGGTGCTGTTCCTGGAAAACGGCGGCGGCAAGAGCGTCCTGATCAAACTGATCTTCTCCGTGGTGCTGCCGGGCCGGCGGCAGGTCGTCGGCACCTCCAACGGGCGGGTGTTGGACAACTTCGTCCTGCCCGGCGACTGCGGGCACGTCGCCTGCGAATGGCAGCACGCGGTGACCGGGCACCGGGTGGTGACGGGCAAGGTCAGTGAGTGGCGCGGTCGCGCGGCCACCGACGCAACCCGGCTCACCGAGGCCTGGTACTCCTTCCGGCCGGGTGGGGGGCTGGAGATCACCTCCCTGCCGCTGACCGCCGAGGGCCGCCAGGTCACTCTCGCCGGGTTGCGCAGCCGCCTCCACGACGCCCACGCGGCCGACCCGGCGCTCGGCCTGACCTGGCAGACACATCAGGGCGCCTGGAAGGAGCATCTGGACGCCCTCGGTCTCGATCCGGAACTGTTCCGTTACCAGCGGGCGATGAACGCCGGCGAGGGCGAGGCGGCCGAGGCGTTCTCGTTCGGCTCCGACGAGCAGTTCGTCGACTTTCTGCTGCGCGCCGTCACCTCGCCCGAGGACCCCGCGGGCATCGCCGACGTCGTCGACGGCTACGCGACCAAGCTCGCCGAACGGGCCGCGCTCAGCGCCGAGCGGGAGTTCGTCGCGGGAGCCCTCGCGCGGCTCGACCCGCTGGTGGCAGCGATCGATCGGCGCGCCGACGCCGGCGCAGGCTACGCGGGCGCCCGGGGCCGGATCGCCGAGCTGTACGACGGTGTGCAGGCCAGGGTTCGCCGCGACGCCGCCGCGCTGGCCGGGCTCGACGCCCAGGTGCAGGCCGCGCGCGACGCGGAACGCGACGCCGACGAGGTCCGGTCGCGCCGGCACGGCACCGTTCTCGCGCTGCGTCGCCGGATCGCCGAGCGGCGCCTCGCCGACGCCGAGCGGGAGCGCGACCGGCTCGTCGCCGACGCCCACGCGGCAGCCGCCGAGATCGACGCCTGGCGGGCGGCCGAGGACGTGTTGCGTCTCACGGCGGCGTCGGCCGAAGCCGAACGGTTGACCAGCCTCATCGCCGCTGCGGAGGACGTCGCCGCGCCGGCGCTGGCCGACCGCGACGGCGCCGCCCGGGCCCTGCTGCTCGGCCTGAACCGGCTGGCCTCGGCCTCCACCGAGGCGGCCCGCCAGGCGCAGGCCGAGGCCAGCGAGCACGACCGGCGCGCCGCCACGGCCGACCGCGCCGACCGCCGCGCCAGCGACGACGCCGCGCAGGCACGCGCCCGGCAGCAGGCCCTTCAACAGCGGCGGGTGGCGGCGCTCGACGCGCTGGCCGCCGCCGCCCGGGCCGGGCTGATCGCCCCCGGCGGCACCGATCTCACCCGCCAGGCCCAGCGGGCCGAGGCCGGCGCGCAGCAGGCTGCCGCCGCGGTGCGTGACGCGCTCAGCCATGCCACCCACGCTGCGGACCGCGGCCCGGCGGAGGCCGCGACCCGCACCGCCCAGCACCGCGTCGTCACCGCCGGCGGCGCGCTGGATCGGCTCACCGATCAGCTCGACCAGGCCCGGGCCGGCGCGGCGGCGCTGCTGGCCAGCGGCCGTCTCGCGGAGTTGCTCGGGGACGCCGGCCCGGGCGGGCCGAACGGGGCCACGGGCGGCCTGAGCGCCGCCGCGCGCGACGGCGAGGCCGCCGCGGGTGCAGGCGCGCACGGGATCCTCGACGCGGTCGCCGAGGCCGCCGGGGAGCGACTGGCGGAGGCGATCACTGCGGCCGAGGCGCGCCGGCTCGAGCTGTCGGTTGCCGCCGACGCCGACCGTCGCCTGCTTGGCGCGCTGGGCGGAGGCGGTCTTCGCCCACCCCGCGAGGAGGTCGCCGCCGCGGTCGACGCCCTGCAGGCCGCCGGGATCGCCGCGGTGGCCGGCTGGTCCCATCTCGCGCACGCGGTGCCGGCCGCCCGGCGCGAACGGGTCCTGCGGGCGCGGCCCCATCTCGCCGACGGTGTGGTCATCACCGACCGGGCGGCTCACGCACGGGTCCGCGAGGTGCTCGACGCGGCCGCCCTGCTCCCCGACGGCATCGTCGCCGTGGGCGGGGTCGACGACCTGCTCGACGAGGTGGGCCCGGTCATCGACGGCGATCGGATCATGATGGTCCGGCCGAACCCCGCGCTCTACGACACCGCGGCCGCCGCCGCCGAGCGGGACGCCATCCGGACGCGCCAGGACGAACGCACCACGCTCGCCGCGGCGCTGGACGACCGGATCACGGCGGACCGTAACCTCACCGCGGCCCTCGCCGGTTGGCGGCGCACCTACCCCGCCGGGCACCTCGATCGGCTGGCGGCGCAGGTGACGGCCGCCCGGGAAACCCTGGGGGCAGCCGAGGCCGAACTCGCCACGGCCGGCCGGGAGGCAGCCGCGGCGCAGCAGGCGGCGCGGCGCGCGCTGGCCGACGTGGAACCGCTGCGGGTCGCCGCCGCCGAGGCCACCGCACGAGCGACCGCGCTGGATCAGCTCGCCCGCTCCGTCGGCGACCCGGCCGCGACCGGGCGGGAAATCGAGCAGATCGCCGCCGTCGCGGAGGACCACCTGGCCGAGGCCCGGGCGGCCCGGGAGGACGCCGCCGCGCAGCGGCGCGCGGCCACGGAGGCCGTTCGCAGCGCGGACGAAGCGAGTCGCAACGCCGCGGCCGCCCGGGCGGAAAGCGGCGGCATCGTCGGTGCGGGCGATGCCGCGCGGGCGGCGGGCGCGGCCGACGAGCCGGGGCCGCCCGTCGCGGTGCTACGCGCTGCCTACGAGGCCGCAAGTCGCACCTACGCCCAGGTCGAGGTCGGTGCGGACCTACGCGGCGAAATCGATCGGGCCCGCCGGGAGGAGGCGTCCGCCCGGGCGGCGCTCGAGGCCTTCGCGCTGGCCGTTCGGATGCGGGCCCGCGAACTGCTCGCGGGACTCAGCGGCGGGGACAGCACGACCCGGGCGGCCGGTGAGGCGCAGGCTCGCCGGGCCGCCGCGGCGGTCGGTGCCGAGCTCGACGACGCCCGCGAGCGGCTCGGCTCGTTGCGCGAGGAACTGCGTGCCGCCACCGCGGAGGTACAGCAACGCGGGGTGGCACCGCTGACCGGGGAGCAGGTGCCGACGGATCTCGGCCACGCCGAGGAGCTGCTGCGCGCCGCCGCCGCCGCGGTCGAGCACGCCGAGGACGGCCACGCTCGGGCCCGCTGCGCCCGCGACGACCTCGTCGAGCGCTCCGCCCGGCACACCGAGGAGCTGGCCGCCTTCACCGTCATCGCCGAGAACCTCGCGGACCTGCCCGTCGCGGCCCAGGCAACCGTGGGACCGACGAGTGCCGGAGCGGGCAGCGCCGAAACCGGCGGGCGGGCCGCGGCAGCGGCAGCGCTCGCCGAGCCCCGCCCGGGTGAACCGGCGCGAGCCGACGGGCCTGCGGTGGCCGTCCCGTTCACGGGGGACGCACGCCAGGCTCGGGAGGGCGCCCATCGGCTGCGTCTCGCCTGGCGGGAGGCGGCTGCCGGATATGGGCAGGCCGCCGGCGCCGTGCGGACAGCGGCCGATGCCGTCACCGCCTGGGCGGCCCAGGACCGGTTCGACGCCGTGCGCACCCCGGCCCGCCGTCAGATGCTGCGCGCCGGGCGCGAGACCGTGGCAGACGGGGCCGCGGCCTGGGCGCAGGCTCTCGCTCCCCGGCTGCGCAGCCTCGACGACGACCTCGCGCACATCGGCCGGAACCGCGAGGCGATCGTCGCCCGCCTGGAGGGGATGGTGCGTGCGGCGCTCGGCACGCTGCGCGCGGCCGGCCGCCTGTCCCGTCTCCCCGACCGACTCGGCGACTGGTCGGGTCAGGACTTCCTACGCATCTCCTTCGCCGAACCAGATGACCGGGCGCTGGCGGAGGACCTCGGCCGGGTGGTCGACGAGACAGCGGCCGCGGCGGTCGCCGCCCAACCCCGACCGCCCGCGGCATCGCGGCGCGGTGCCAACGCCGCCCGCGCCGCCGACCCGGGCCTCGGCACCGGCGACGTGCGCGGCGCCCGGGCCGCAGCCGTGCGCCGCGACGGGATGGGACTGCTGCTGCGCGGGGTCCGCGCCGCGCTCCACCGTGGCGTGCGGGTCGAGATCCTCAAACCGGACGCGGTCCTGCGCACCGAACGGGTAAGGGTCAGCGAGCTTGGCGACGTCTTCTCCGGCGGTCAGCAGCTCACCGCCGCCATCATCCTGTACTGCACGATGGCGGCACTGCGGGCCAACGATCGCGGCCAGCTGCGGGCGCCGCATGCCGGCGTGCTGTTCCTGGACAACCCGATCGGCCGTGCGAGCGCCGGTTACCTCCTCGACCTCCAGCTCGCCGTCGCCGACCGGCTGGGCGTCCAGCTCGTCTACACCACGGGCCTGTTCGACACCGCTGCCCTGTCGGCCTTCCCCCTGATCGTCCGGCTACGCAACGACGCGGACCTGCGGGCCGGCCGCAAGTACCTGCGGGTGGAGGAGCATCTACGGCCCGGGCTGACCCCCTCCGACCCGGTCTCCGCCGGGGTGGCTGTCACCGGCGTCATCACCGCCACCCGGCTGTTCGCGCG
>NZ_JANEZT010000341.1 GCF_025403405.1 Frankia tisae | reverse complement strand
CCCCACACCGACACCGACACCGACCCGGCCGGCACCGGTATCAGCACTGGCACTGGCATCGGCCCGACCGGACCTGACATCGATCCGAACGGACCCGCCGCAGGGGGGACGGGGTGCGTCAGATAGGACAGACCTGACGGCGAGTGGCGCGGCCGGTCCACGACGCGCCAGGGCGAGCCGACGCAGGGTCTCAGGAGGGGTTGTGGGGGACACATATCGGCCATTCCGGTCGAGCGCCGGCTTCACGGAGCAGGTCAACGGCCTCGGCCAACGCATCGGCGGCGAACCGATCTCCTCGTTGCCCAGCAGAGTCGCGCACCGGCCCGTCGACCCCGCGCCCGCCGCAATCGGAACCGGCCCGGTGCGCACCCGTCGCCGCCGGCCGGTGATCGTCGGGATCGGCGGCACCACCAGGACCGACTCCGCCACCCATCGGGCCCTGACGGCGGTGCTCGCGACGATGGCCCAGGCCGGCGCCGAGACGGTGCTGTTCGGGTCCGCCGAGCTGGACCTGCCGATGTACGCCCCCGAACGGCCCGAACGCTCCGCCACAGCGCTGCGCCTGCTCGCCGCCGTGGAGCAGTCCGACGCCGTCGTGATCGCCACCCCGGGCTACCACGGCGGGATGTCCGGCCTGGTCAAGAACGCACTCGATTACCTGGAGGACCTGCGCGGCGCGCCGCGGCCGTACCTCGACGGGCGGGCGGTCGGTCTCATCGTCTGCGCCCAGGGCACCCAGGCCGCCGTCACGACGCTGGACGCGCTGCGCTCGTGCGTGCACGCCCTGCGCGGCTGGCCGACCCCGTTGGGCGTGACGTTGAACACCGAGGAGCCCCTCTTCGACGCCCATGGCCGGCTGATCGACCCGGCCGCCGCAGCGAGACTCGAGACACTCGTCGACCAGATCATGGGCTTCACCTACGCCTGGTCCCAGGTGATCTGAGCCGCCCCGCCGGCCCACCACCGTCGCGGCCGCTACCGGCGCCGCGGGGTGACGACGCCACAAACGTGCCGGTTCGCGCTGCCAGTGCGTGGATGCTCCCAGGCAACGGCTACCGTGGCTGGCCCCGGCGGCGAAGCGCGGGTACCGGCGGGGGCGGACGACGACAAGGAGAGACAGCGTGCGACGACGGTACGGGCTGCGTGGGCTCGCCCGGGCAGGTCTGGCCCGAGCGGGTCTGGCCGCCGCACTCGCGGTGACGGTCGTCGCCTGCGGCGGTGGTTCGGATGGCGCGTCGGGCGGCGCCGCGGCGTCCGATCCGGCCGCGAAGGGATCACCCGTCAAGCTGATGATCATCGCACCGACGGGCACCGCGGGGACGAACTACCCCGAGATGGTGGCCGCCACCCGCGCCGCCGTGCGCGGGGTCAACGCCCGCGGCGGGATCGGCGGGCGTCCCGTCGAGCTCGTCCACTGCAACGAGCGCAACGACGCCGCCGCCGCGAAGAAATGCGCCCAGCAGGCCGTCGACTCCGGTGTCCTCGCCGTCGTCAGCGAGGTCAGCGGCGCCGGCGGGATCATGCCGATCCTGCAGAACGCGGGCATCCCGTCGATCGGATCCGCCGGCATCTCCGCCGACGGCTCCGAGCTCAGCTCCCCCGTCAGCTACGTCGTCAGCCCGCTGACGCTCTACCCGGCGGTCTGCCCGGCGCTGCTGGCCAAGGCGGGGGCGAACCACCTCGGCCTGGTCGGCTACGACCTCAGCGCCAGCGACCGGCTGATCGTCATGGCCGAGGGCGGCGCGAAGGCCGTCAACCATCCGATCAGCCCGAAGATCCGCATCCCGATCACGACGAGCGACTTCACCCCGGCGATCTCCCAGTTGTCCCGCTCCGGCGCCGACGGCGCGGTGCTCGTGGTCTTCGACCAGGCCGCCTACGCGGTGATCTCCAAGGCGGGCCAGCAGATCCGCACCTGCCACGCGGCGGGCACCCTGTCGCCGAAGTACCTGGCCACCCTCGGCCCCGCCGCGGACAAGCTCGTCGTCGCCACCGCCTTCCCGGAACTCAGCCAGGCCGCCCAGTTCCCCGAGGTCGCGCGGATGGTCGCCGAGCTGGACGCCGAGCAGGCCGCCGGGGACGCCGACGCCGCCCCCGCCCTGCGCACGACGACGACCACCACCGGGGCGTGGCTGTCGGTGCAGATCGCCGAGAAGGTCGGCAACCAGGTGTCCGGGCCGCTGACGTCGAAGAACCTGCTCGCCCAGCTCAACCGGACCAACAAGCTGGACCTGGGCGGCATCGTCCCACCGCTGGACCTCACCGCGACCACCCCGATCCCCGGCGCGGAACGGATCTTCAACACCACGATGCGGGGCGCCCGCTGGGACAGCGCCTCGAAGTCGTTCGTCCCCCTCGGCCCCGAGACCTACAACGGCCTGGACATCCTGCGCCGGGCCGGCTCCTGACCCGCCGCCGCGCCCCGGGCGCGGGGTGCGTCCCCAGGATGGTCAGGGAAGGGGGAAGTAGGCCGGTTCGCGGGCCGGCTCGGGGTCACCGAGGTAGGCCGCCCGCACGCGCGGGTCGGCGGCCACCTGGGCCGGGGTTCCCTCGGCGATGACAGCGCCGGCGTCGAGGACGATCACCCGGTCGCAAATCCCCATGATCACGTCCATGTCGTGCTCGTTGAGCAGGATGCCGAGCCCCCACTCGTCGGCAAGGCGGCGCAGCAGGGTCGCGACCTCGGCGCTGGCGGACTCGTCCAGGCCGGCGCACGGCTCGTCGAGCAGCAGCACGGCCGGCCCGGCCGCGACGGCCCGGGCGATGGCCAGCAGCCGGCGCCGGCCGTAGGGCAGGTCGGAGACGGTGCGCAGCAGATCCTCGCGCAGCCCGAAGGCGTCGACGGCGGCGATCGCCGCACCGGGCAGCGGCCGCGGCCGCGGGAAGATCAGGTCGGTGAGGTACGCGCGGGCGTCGCGGCGATCGCTGGCTGCCTGAATGTTCTCCAGCACGGTGAGGTCGTCGAACAACTCCAGGTTCTGGAACGACCGGCTGATGCCCGCGCGGGCCCGCCGGTGCGCGGGCAGCCGGTCGAGGCTGACCTCGCCGAGCGTCATCGAGGTGACCGACGCCGGGGTGTAGCCGGTGATCGCGTCGATGACCGTCGTCTTGCCCGCTCCGTTCGGGCCGATCATCCCGACCACCTGGCCGGGAACGACCCGCAGGTCGACGGCGCGCACCGCGCGCACCGCGCCGAAGCTGACCGTCAGCCCCCACACCGACAGCGTCACCGGTTCGACCGCGCCCGACGGCGGGGCGTCGCCGGGAGCCGCGCGCAGCGCCTGGTCCAGTCGGGCGGCATCGGCGCGGCGCCGGCGGTCGGCCGCGCCGGGCAGGTAACGGTCGTGAAGCAGCCGGGCGGTGCGGGCGTTCTCGGGTGCCATCCCACCGCCGGAGCGGGAGAGGACGACGACGAGGACGATGCCGCCGATCAGCGGCACGTACCGGTCGAGCTCGGCCAGCCAGTCGCGCACGGCCCCGCCGAAGGCGGCGGCGAGCCCGGCCGCGGCCGCCGCGGCGAGCCACGGGAGCCAGCGCCGCGGCACCGCGGCGAGCCGGCCGCCGGTGCGCCGATCGCCGGCCACCGCGGCGCCGGCGGCGAGGCCGAACAGGCCCGCGATCGCCGCGACGACGACCCGCAGCAGCGCGCCGAGCCGGCCGAGCCACTCCCCCACCGAGCCGCCGATGCGGGTCGCCAGCGCGCCGGCGGCCATCGTCGCACCCGCGAACGAGCCGCTCACCCAGCCGACCCCGCCGACGACGGCGTAGGCGATGAGCAGGATCGACGAGAACGGGGCGAACGTCCCGTCGCCGTAGTCGATGTTGCCGCGCTCGCCGTAGACGTAGAAGGCGTAGAGCACCCCGCCGAACCCGGCGATGGCGGCGGACAGCGCGAACGCGTACAGCTTGGCGGCCACGACGCTGATGCCCAGCGCCGCGGCGGCCCGCTCGTTGGTCCGCACCGCGATCAGCCGCCGCCCGGCCCGGCCGCGGCGCAGGTTCGCGACCGCGAGGGCGACCAGGACGAAGGCGAGCACGGACACGGTCGCGAAGCCCCGCGGGTCGGTCACCTTGTCCAGCGGGATGCCGAGGAAGCGCTGGCGTCCCACGACCGTCCCCTCGGGGGAGGCGAGATCGCCGAACAGCGAGCCGAGCGCCCCCGCCCCCGGGGGTGGCGGGGAGTGGTAGCCGCGCTGGAAAAGCAGGGCGTCGACGGCCGCGCCGAGGCCGAGGGTCACCACCGCGAGCTGCAACCCCCGGGTTCGCAGCGCGGGAAGCGCGAACAGCAGCCCGACGACGGCGGTGCCGGCCACCCCGACGGCCATCGCCGCCTCCAACGGCCAGCCGCGGGTCGCCACCAGCCGCCCGGCGATCAGCGCCGCGATCCCGGAGAAGGCGAGCTGGGCCAGGGAAAGCTGCCCGGTGAACCCGACGAGGACCACGACGGACAGGATGATCAGTGCCCACAGCGCGTTGGCGTCGAGGGCGTCGACCCAGTCGCGGGGCAGCAGCCAGACCGCTGCCAGCATCGCCGCGACGGCGACGGCGAGGGCGCGGGGATGGATCCGGCCGCTGCCGAGCACCGGGTGGCGCTCGGCGAGGTGGCCCCGCTCGGGCAGACCCCGGCCGCGCACCGCCAGGTAGAAGACGATGACCGCCAGCGGCACCGCCCGGTCGACCCCGCGCCACCAGGGATGGTGGGCGACGAACTCGTACTGCGCCTCCACCTCGATGACGCCGAGAACGAGCCCGCCGAGCAGCACCCCGGGGAACGACTGGAACCGTGCCACCAGCGACACCGCCAGCGCCGGCACGATGAGCAGCAGCAGGTTCGGCGCGGACAGCGGGTTCTGCAACGGGGCGAGCAGGACGCCGCCGAGCCCGGCGAGCGCGCCGCCGGCGCCCCACGCGCCCGCGGCGATCGCGTCGGCGGACCAACCGAAGGTGGCGGCGGCGCGCGGGTTCTCGGTGGCCGCCGTCGCGGCGAGCCCCACCGTCGTGAACCGGAAGACAGCCCACGCCGCCGCGACGAGCGCGGCGACCGCGGCGAGCCGGACGAACACGTCCACGCCGACGGATTCGCCGAACAGCTCGACCGTGCCGGTGGGCAGCACCGTCGGGGAGGTGCGCACCGCGCCGGCGAACATCAGCGTCAACGACGACTGGAGAATGATCAGCAGGCCGAGGGTCGCCATCAACCGCAGCAGCGCCGTCGCCGCCCG
Source organism: Frankia tisae (assembly GCF_025403405.1). GTDB lineage: Bacteria > Actinomycetota > Actinomycetes > Frankiales > Frankiaceae > Frankia > Frankia tisai. The sequence continues at coordinate 2,105 of NZ_JANEZT010000341.1, read as the reverse complement.
CAGCGGGCGCATCACCAGCAGCTGGAACCCGACACCGATCCCGGCCGTCGAGGCCACGGCGAGCACCGCCGCCGGGGCCAGCGGCAGCCCCCACGGGCCGTGCAGGCCGTGGAAGGCATACGCGGCCCACGCCACCAGCGCGCCCTGGGCCATGTTGAGCACCCCGGCCCCCCGGGCGATCACCACCACGCCCGCGGCGACCAACGCGTAGAGTGCGCCCGTCCCGAGGCTGAGCAGCGCGAAGCCCATGACGTCGTCCACGGCGGCCCACCCTGCTCCGGGCGCCACGCACCGGCGCGCCCTACCTCATCTCATGGCGGCCAGCGGCCCGCCCCGGCCACGACGAGCGGCTTCCCGCCCACCGCGCCACGGACCCGCGCACCGGAACCGTTGATCACGGCGACCGACGCAGACGGTACGGTGGGTGCGGCCGGCGTGACAAGCAAACCGTCCACAACAGCCCAGACAGCCCAGACAGCCCACCGCACGATCAGCGGTCGGCGGCGGCGGCCACCCCGACCCACGGGACGGCCGGCGGCGGACCAAGTCGGGTGATCGTGGTCTCACAGACAGAAACCAGACGCTCACGGATGTCACCCGGGCGGGCTGCAATCTCGCCCGGACGTGGCACGGGCCAGGCATCCCGCGGCGTCAGGCATGGTGGCCACGCCCTTCTCCCGGTACATCTAGAACAGGCGGACAACGTCGCCGTCGCCCGGTACCCGCTCGAACCCGGCGACTGAACCCGGCGATCGGCCGGCGGCGACGCATCCGTGCCGACCAGAACAGCCACGGCCGACGAGAACAGCCACGGCCGACCAGAACAGCCACGGGAGTGGGACGGATGACAGAGCTCGTGCCCGGTGCGAATGCAACGCTGCCCCGCGGTCCCGTCTCGGTCCGCCTGATCGGGCCGTTCGACCTGTGCGCGTTGGTGACCGCGGCGCACGGCAAGGTCGACGGGGACGACGACTTCGTGTTCTACAACCAGCCGGCGACGGCCGGCGTCATCCTCAGCGGCGACGAGGTGATGGTCGATCCGGAGCTGCTGCGGCCCGGTGCCGAGCGGGTCGTGATCGCCGCGAGCCCCGAGGACGGCACGACGCCCTTCGGCCAGCTGCCAGGGCCCGTCGTCACCCTGCACGACCGGCGCGGCAAGCTCAGCGCCCACTTCACCCCGCCGCCGCTGACCAGCGAGACCGTGGTCACCCTGATCGAGATCTACCGCCGGGGATCAGAGTGGAAGGTCCGCGCCGTCGGCCAGGGGTACGCCGATGGCCTCGCCGGCCTCGCCCGCGACTTCGGCGTGGACGTCGACGACGACAGCTCGGGCACCGCCGATCGACACCGTGCCGACCCAGCACCCGCCAGCCTGCCCGCAGCCGACCTGCGCCCGGCGTCGGCCGAGCTGCCCCCGCAGGCTCCCGGCGGCGGGGCGGCCGTTGACGGCGAGCTCGCGGCGATGCTGGCCGACGTCGTCACGCTGACGAACGTCGAACGCGGCCGGGAGGGCCTCGCGCCGCTCGCCGTAGACGCAAGGCTGGCCGCCGCCGCCGAGGGGCACAGCCGGGACATGGCGGCACGTGGCTTCTTCGCCCACACCAGCCCGGACGGTCGCACCGTGTCCGACCGGGTCACGGACCTGGGCTATCGCTACGCCCGCGTCGCCGAGAACATCGCCGCCGGCCAGACCACGGCCGATGAGGTCGTCGCCGGCTGGATGCAGAGCCCCGGCCACCGGGCGAACATCCTCATCCCGCAGCTACGCCAGATCGGCGTCGGGCACGCCACCGGCGGCGAGTACGGCACCTACTGGACGCAGGTCTTCGGCGTCCAGCTCTGAGCCGGCCTCGACCGGTCCTGGGGCGGTCCACCGGACCACCGGACCACCGGCCGGCGCCTCACCCAACGGCGAACGCATCCAGCACTGTCCGTACCTCCTCGGCTCGCGACCCGAGGAGGTTGCATATCGCGCATGAGCGCCGTATCCCGCGAGCAGGATCGGCCGTGGATCCGGGAGGCCATCCACCTCGTCGAGGCGGACACCAGCAGGTCCGCTGACACGCACCTGTCCCCCCTTCGGCTATACCCCTGTCTCTTATACA
>NZ_JANEZT010000340.1 GCF_025403405.1 Frankia tisae | reverse complement strand
CAGGTCCACGTGATGCGCCGCCGCGAGGTCGGCACCCTGCTGGAGTGGGCGGGGGAGCTGTCCGGGCGCACGCTGCTCGACGTGGCCAGCGCGACGGCCGGGGAGAGCACCGCCGCCGCGTTCCAACCGGCCCGGCCGCCCTTCGCGGACAATGTCAGGTATAGCCGTTCGGCGCGTTCGCTGCGGAACATGTACGTCTGCCGGACGACGTCCAGCCCCGCGTCGTCGAGCAGTTTCGCGAGGTGCTCGCCCGGATAGGTGTGCTTGACGTGGTAGCGCTCGCGGTGGCGGTGGAACAGGTCCGGCCAGGTCGTCGCCCGGGTCAGCGCGTCCGCGGACATCACCAGATCGCCACCGGGGCGCAGCACCCGGGCCATCTCGGCGAGCGCGGCCGGCCCGTCGTCAAAGTGCTCGATCGCGCACACCGACATGACCACGTCGAAGGTGGTCGCCGCGAAGGGCAGCGCCAGCGCGTCGCCCTCGACGAGCCCCGGGTGACCGCGCAGGCGCCGGCCGAACTCCAACTTGTGCCGCGCCAGGTCGAGGCAGACGGCGCGGGCACCGCGGCGGGCGGCCTGCCCGGCCCAGTAGCCGTCGCCGCCGGCCACGTCGAGCAGCGTGCGCCCGGACAGCTCCCCCGCCCACTCCAGCAGGGTGCCGACCTCGCGGCGGCGCATCACGTGGACCTGGTGACCCACGAAGGCGAGGGCGTCGTCACGTACGGGGCTCACCAGTCCGCCTTCCGTTCCTACCGTTGTTGACGGTCAGTCTGCCTGCCATGGGGGCACCGTCCGCCTCTAGACCCGTCAGATATACCTCGTGTGATCGCCGCCGGACACGACGCGACGATCGGGAACGTTCAGCCGGACCACAGCCGGCCCAGGCCCGGACGCCTCATCCACCATCGAGAGCACCGAGCGTCACGGCGAGGTAGTTATCCCACGCCGCCTGCGGGTCGGGCGGGGAGACCTTCGCGCGCAGATCGGCCAGTACACCCGGTTCGTAGAGGCGACGCAGGGCCGCGGCGAGCGCGTCAACGTCGTCCGGCGGGACCAGCAGCCCGTCGACGCCGTCACGGACCGCGGTAGCCAGAGTACCCACCGTCGTTGCAATCACCGGCCGGCCGTGCAGGTGGGCGAGATCGACGTTCTGCGACGCCGTTCCCGCCCGGTACGGCAGCACCAGGGCGTCCGCGGCCGCGAACAGGCCGGGTACCTCGGCGGCGTCGACGTAGCCGGCACGCACGTCGACCCGGCCGGTCAGGCCCAGTTCGGCGATGAGACGCGTGGTCTGCGCGGCGTCACCCCAGAACTCCCCCGCGACGGTGAGCCGGACGTCCGCCGGGCCACGGGCCAGCGCCCGCAACAGCACGTCGAGCCCCTTGTAGGGCCGGACCAGCCCGAAGAACAGCAGGCTGTGCCGCGGGCCGTCGGCCGCCGTGGGCTCGGCCGTCCCGCCGGGGGCGATCACCTCCGGACGGCGCCGGGTCGGCGCGGACCACAGGTGCGGGGCCATCTCGGCCACCACCACCGGCACCGGGGTGAGCGTGGCGGCGAGTTCGGCCTGCGCCGGGGTGTGCACGAGCACCGCGGATACCCGCCGCAGGACCGCCCGGACCAGCGGCTCGTCCACCGCACGCCGCTCGTGCGGCAGAACGTTGTGACACAGCGCAAGCACCCGCGGGCCCGGGCTGCCCCCTCGCCCGGCCCTGCCGCGCAGGGCGGTGAGGATGGCCAGGTAAGCCGGCGCCTGGATCGGTGTGACGACGACCAGAATCACCGCGTCGGCTTCGCGCCGCAGCCGCCGGCCGAGCCGAACCCAGCCATCGGGGCGGCGCCAGGACAGCGGGTAGCGAGTCGATCCGAACGGCTCCATCTCCGGTTCGGCGACGCGCTGCACGCCCGGATAGAGCCGCGCCGGGTACTGATCGGACCATGACTCGATCGCAACCTGGTGTCCCTCGGCGGCCAGCCGATGCGCGAGCTCGGTTGTGTGCTGGGCGATCCCGCCCTTGTACGGATGGGTCGGGCCGATGACCGCGACGCGCATGGTCAGGTGTTGCTGCGGGAACGGGCGACCAGGTCACCGATCAGGGCGAGCACGGCGATCTGGAAGCCGACGAGGATCGCGAGCAGCGTCGACGTCGCCACATGGAAGTCGTAGCGGACCAGGTCCACGATCAGCTTCACGAAGCCCAGCGCCATGATCCACAGGGCGATCGGCATCAGCACCTTGAGCGGGTCGAAGTACATGACCATCCGCAGCACCTGCAGGATGTAACGCCGCGCGTCGCGGAAGGGGTGGAACTTCGACGTCCCGGCGCGCTTCGCGTAGTCGATCGGGAGGTAGTCGACCGGGTGCTGGTTGGACAGGAACGACATCGTGATCGTGGTGACGCAGCTGAAGCCGGGCGGGAGCAGCCGCAGGTAGGGCAGGGAGACCTCGCGGCGGAAGGCACGCAGGCCCGAGTTCAGGTCCGGGATCTTCATCCCGGACAGCCGCTGGGCGATCATCCGGATGAGCCACTTCGCCGGCACCCGAGCCCACTTGTGGGTCCCCTCCTCGGTGAGCCGGGCCCCGACGACCTGGTCGACATCGAGGTTGTCGTCCAGGTAGCGGACGAACTCCGGGATGCGCTCGTTCGGGTAGGTCATGTCGGCGTCGGTCCAGACGACGATCTTCCCCCGAGCCTCCTGGGTGCCGATGCGCCGGGCCGTGCCCGAACCGCCGTTACGGCGGAACGGCATGATCCGCATTCGGGGGAAGCGGGGGGCCGCGTCGCGCAGGGCGGCGAGGGTGTTGTCGGTCGACTTGTCGTCGATCGCGAGGATCTCGTAGGCGTACCCGCTGGCGTCCATCGCCGCCGTGATGCGCTCGAGTTCGAGCACCACGTGATCCTGCTCGTTGTAGCAGGGCAGGACGATGGTGACGTAGGGGACGTCTGGCCCGATCGCGACGAGATCGTCGCCGGCCGCGGGCTGCGTCGGGGTGCTGCCCTGCGGCTGGTCGGGCTTGTGGATGGCGCTGACACTCACGTCGGTGTGGCTCCCGGTCGTCGTTCCCGGCGATGATCGCCGCTGCGGGGCGGCGGCGCCGGTGCATGGCGCGGCCCGACGTCGTCCCACTCCGATCGCCGGTCCATGGCGGTGAAGCGCGGTCCGTCCATACAGGCGCGCCGTTCTAGAGTGGCACGCCCCGCCCCGTCGCCCGACGACCGGGCCGACGACCGGGCCGGTGACCAGGTCGGTGACCAGGTCGGCGACCGCGCCGAACCGGGCCGGGCCTACGGGCGAAGAAGGCAGGCGGGGACGGTGCCGGCCATCCGCCGGCCCACACCGGCGCTTACTGTTTGGACCGTGGCTGCGTTCAAAAGTGATCTACGTGAATACGTGCGGCACGTGCGGGCCCTGCGGGCCGCCCGGGAGACCTCGGCCCGTTCGTTCCTCGCGGGCCTGCGGTACCCGCTCGCCTACAAGCAGCCGATCTGGATCGGATCGCCGACTGTCATCGAGGGCCGGGAGCGCATCGAGTTCGCCGAGGGGGCGGCGCTGCGGGTCGGCATCGGCGGGTTCGGGCTGACGACGAAGCGCGACACCTCGATCATCCGGGTGCACCCCGAGGGCCGGCTGCGCTGCGAGGGGGTCGTCTCGCTTCAGCGGGGCGTGCGGGTCGTCATCGACTCCGGCGTGCTGGAACTTGGCCCCGGTGCGAACATCAACGGGTTCGCCAAGATTCTCGTCCGGGAACGGGTCTCCATCGGGGCCTACTGCAACGTCTCGTGGGACACCCAGCTCCTCGACAACGACTTCCATCCCATGGTCGTCGACGGCGTCGAGCAGCCGATGAGCGGACCGATCGTGCTGGAGGACCGGGCCTGGATCGGCACGGGCGCGATCGTCCTCAAGGGCGTGACCGTCGGTGAGAGCGCTGTGGTGGCGGCGGGTTCCGTCGTCACCCGCGACGTCCCGCCGAAGGCCGTCGTCGCCGGATCGCCGGCGAAGGTGGTCGGCCACATCGACTCCTGGCGCTGAGGCACGGACCCCTGGGCTGAGGGAGCAGGGCCGATCCGGGCCGGCGCGGAAGTGTCGGACTGCGACGCGAGTGCGCGGGGAACACTGCGGACGGCGACCTGCCGCCTACCGGGAAGCACCTCGCCACCGTCCGCGACCAGGGCCGATACGTGGATACCCGGACAGTCAACCGCTCGGGGGTGTCCGTAGCATGACAGCACCTCCTTCCGGGGCCCCCGGGACCGCGCCGCTCTTGGTTGACGTCCTCCCCCGCTTGGAGTAGCAGCGGAGGATTCCACACTCCTACGTACCCACCGAAAGGGAGGGCGGGTCGTGTTGAGGTTCGCGGTTCGTACGACCGCAGCGGCCCGCGCCACCGCCACGCCCGGCCCGGCGGTGATCCCCGACGGGACCCGCTTTCGACCGTGGCGCATCCTGCGCACCGCGCCCCCCACCATCTGGGCGATCACCCTGCTGTTCACTGCGGTGCTGGCCGGCTGGTCGGTGATGATGCCGCAGTACCACGCGCCCGACGAGCCCAACCACGTCGACGCAGTCATGCGCCTGGTGGAGGGCAAGGGCTGGCCTCATCCGGGGCACGTGGTCGTGACCCGCGGCGGAGTCGGTGCGATCCTCGCGGCGCCCTACGGCTCCGGCAAGCGGCCGCGCGACCTGTCCGCCGGGCCGTTCACCGCCGCGCAGGCGACGCCCCGAGACCAGCGCCCGAGCTGGGAGGAACTGGAGCGGACACCCGCGCCCCGGGGCGGCATCCAGCAGATCGTCCAACACCCGCCCCTGTACTACTGGGTCAACGCGGTGATCCTCAAGGCAATCCCGGACGGCGGCGACAACCTCCACTGGGACAAGATCATCGGCATTCTGCGCCTGGTCAGCGTGGCGATGGTGGCCCCGCTGCCGCTGCTGGCCTGGGCCGGGGCGCACCGGCTGTCCGACGGCAGTCGGGTGGCGGGGACCTGCGCGGCGCTGGTCCCGCTGGCCATCCCCGAGCTGGCCCACATCGGCTCCAGCGTCAACAACGACAACCTGCTGATCCTGACCGCCGGGCTGGCGACCGTGGGGATCGTCTACGTGCTGCGCGGGGACACCTCGCTGCGCACGGCGGCCTGGACGGGGAGCTTCCTCGGCCTCGCCCTGATGACGAAATCGCTGGCGATCGTGCTGGTCCCGATGGCCGTGCTGGCCTACGTTCTGGCCTGGTCACGGGCCCGCCGCGACGCCCGTGCGCTGCGGGCGACCACAGCCGCCACGCGCGCGCTCGACGCCGAGGCCGGCGACGGCGCGGCGAGTGGGGGCGACGGTCGGGTCGACGACCGCCCGTTCCGGCTCGCCGACACGGGCCCCGCCGGTCCCTCCGCCGCCGCGCAACGGTTGCCCTGGCGGCAGATTCTGCTGGGCGGAGCGCTCATGGTCGCCCTGGGCGGCTGGTGGTGGATCGTCAACGTCGTGCGCTGGGGAGCCTTCCAGCCGGAAACGCCCGGTTTCCCGCTGGGCCAGTACCTGGGTGACGACTGGGGCGCCTACCGGGAGATCCTGATCAACGGGACGATCCTGCGCTGGTGGGGATCGTTCGGTTGGTTCGAGGTCAACCTCACGACCGTTCCCGTCCGCACCGGCACGGCCCTGGTCATCTTCTTCTTCGCGCTCGCGCTGATCCGGGCCCGCAGCTGGCGCATCCGGGTCGACCTGCTGCTCCTGCTGTGGGTCACGTGGGGCCTGTTCGGGCTGATGACGCTGCAGTCCGCCAAGAACTTCGACAAGCAGTTCCACGTCAGCGGCATCTCCGGCCGGTACCTCTACGCCGGGTTGGCGTCGCTCGCGATCGGGGTCGGACTGGGGGCGGCGGCCACCGGCCGCTACCTGTCCCGGATCATGCCGCTGCTGTTCCTCGCGGGCGCGGTCACCCTGCAGGTCTGGTCGATCAGCATGGTGTTCCCGCACTTCTGGCGGCCGAAGGGCGGTGACCTCGGTGACGCCTGGGACGACATGGCGGCCTGGTCACCGTGGTCGGAGGGGACGCTGGTCGGCATCGCCGTCGCGGTCTGTGCACTCGCGGTGGCGACCCTGGCCGGCTGCCTGTGGGTGCTCGTCATCGGCGAGCGCGACGCCCGGCCGTCCCGGTCCGCCCGCGGCGTCGTCCTGGCAGGCGCGGGCGTGGCCACCGAAACGCGCGGTAGCTCCGGCGCGCCGACCGTCGCCGGACGCGAAAGCCGGCCCGGCGCGGATGCCGCCCTACCGTCGGCCGCCGACCCCGCCCCGGGCGACGCCGGCCCCCGGACTCAGGGGCTGCGGGAAGCCGCCCGTAACCGCGCGGTCCGGCTGCACCGGCACACCGTGGTGAATGAGCAGCCCCGGCCCGACCGCCCCGTGCAGGCACAGCCGCCTTCCCCGCCGGCAGCCCAGCCATCGACGGCACCTCAGCCGGCAGCGACGGCACCCCAGCCGGCAGCGGTGACCCTGCCGGCGGCGGCAACATCACCGCCGAGCACCCCTGCCACCGAGGCCGACAGCACCAGCCGCCCGTAACCGCGTTGACGCCCGGACTCCGGCGGAACGACGAACGGCGGCATAGGGTCCGATATCCACTGCGCAGCGTGCACGCTCACGCGCCCGGCGGCACACTGGCACGGGGCCCGGACAGGTGCGGCCGACCACGACCACGACCGCGCCGGCCGGGCGACGGACCGGGGTTGTGACCTCATCCCCCGGGCTGAGAGCGGGGAATGACAACTCCTACGGACCCACCGAAGGGGAGGGCGGCCGGTGTTGAGGTTGGCGGTTCGTAGGCTCCACCGGCACCGCGCCTCCCCTCGCCGCCACCGCGCGTATCGCGGCGCTGTTCCCGGCTGCGTTCAACTCGGCGTGACAGCGGGATCCGCTACTTCCACACCGCCGGGTTTCACCCAACCGAGCATGCGCACAATGCTTTTCCGGAGTCGCAGACTGGTCGGCCGTCGGACACGGCCGGAGACTGACCATGCGGTTATTCTCGAGAGGAATGATCCACTGGTGAACGACGCGGAACCGCGTGTCCGCTCCAGTCGGAAGGCCGGGGTATCCACGCCGAAACCGTGGTAATCGTGCGCACGAGATCCGCGGTGTCGACCAGCTCAGTTCGGGGGGAATCTTGCGCCGCAAGCGGGAGACGGGCAGGGCATGGGGGGTGGCACCCCCGTCGGCGCCGCCGCCCGACCAGGACCCGCATGCCGCGCCGGAGCCCGCCGCGATGCTGTCCGCACGCCAGCCCGTCGGTGGGACGCCACCCCAGGCCGCGTCGCCCTCCACGCCGGCAGCCCCCACGCC
>NZ_JANEZT010000033.1 GCF_025403405.1 Frankia tisae | reverse complement strand
CTCGGAAGTTGCTCTGTGGAAGGACTACTTCCTACCGAGGCCCCGCGTTTCCCTGCCTACCCCCCTCCGCCCGTCACAGATAGTGATCGAACGCGGAGTGTGACGGCCCGTTGCAGGGAAAGGCTCAATCTGTGGGAGCTGTGGGGGAAGTTCGGAATCCTGTTCGCGGCGCTGCCGGCCGTTGTCATCGCCACGGTTGCACTGCATCGCAGCGAGCGAACAGGCGAGGCGGCAGCGGGTGCCGTGCTTGGCTTGTCCGTCACCGTCCTCGCGGCGCTGGAGGAAAATCATCGGCAGGCGATCGAATACAGCCTCCGGCTGCGTGCCGGGTGGTGGACAACGGCGATCGGTGCGCTGGCGGTGCTATTCATGGCGGGGGTGGGGCGAAAAGCAGGGAGTGGGACGCCTTCGGTCGCGCAGCAACGGTAGTCATGTTCGCCGGGCCGATATTCGTGCTCCTCGTCGCTGATGAGCCGTACTGGACACACGACCCACCGTTCCGGCTCGACGAGGCCGCGGGAATGACAGCTCTGGCCTTGGTCACCATCCTGCTCCTCCTGCTGCGATGGTCGATTTCCACGGCCTTCTCCGTGGCCTCGGCGGCAGCGATGCTGATCCTGGACTTCCTCGGCGGATTCTGGAAGAACACGACATTCCGGGCAGGCAACTGCATCGTCTTCATCGTCCTGCTGGCGCTTCCGATCCTGCTGGGACGGGAAGAGGACCGTGTCTTCCTGCTCTCGGCCCGACTGACTACCCCGCTGCTGCTGTGGCGGCTTCTCGTCAGCTACCAACCGACTCCTTACGCCATCTTCAGTAGCGTTGTCTATGCCGTCCTGGTGATCTCGGCGATCGTCGCGTTCCGATACTCGCGCCGTGAACGCGGCTATCCGCTGCCCGCCCGCTGCCAGGCCAGGCCACCGTCGCGGACAAAGGGATAGATGACAGGAAGGCCGTCGTTCCGACGGTGTCGGACGCGCGGAACACGGCAGTCAAGCCGACGGTCGCCCGCCCCACGGGTGTGCCGCCTTCCCTGCTGGTCACCCATGATTTGATGGTCGGCGCCGGGACCTCTGCCAACTCGAACAGTACGGTGAAGGTGAACTATGTGGGCGTGTTGTGGCGGGACGGGAAGAAGTTCGACTCCAGCTGGGGCCGCGGCGCTCCCGACGTCTTCTCTTGGCAGCAGACGGTGGACGGCTTTCGCCAGGGAGTCGCCGGAATGAAGGTCGGTGGCCGACGCGAGGTAATCGCGCCGCCGAATCTCGCCTACGGCACGGCCGGGAATGGATCGATCGGCCCGAACGAGACGCTCGTCTTCGTCATCGATCTCCTCGACGCGCAGTGACCCCACGCGCACGCCCGACAGTTGGTCGCGTCACCCCCGCTGGCCAACGTCCTGAAGGACGTCAACGCCAGCCTCGTCAGTAACGACGCGTTCGCCGCCGGCATGCCGCCGGGCGCGCCTACGAAGACCGGCAACGTCCCGCTGGCGAGCCTCAGGATCGGGGAGGCGCTCGCGGCCAGGTCAAGGTCCTGCCCGGGCGGCGACCGCGTCGGGCGCGCGTTGGTGTCACCGCCGGAACATCCACGGCGTCGCCCGGATTGAACGCAACATGACTGTGTCTTCGAGTGTTGCGGCGGCCGAGTCCCCGTCGAGCAACGAGCGCCTGCTGGACGGGGCGGACGCGGCGCCGCTGTTCACGCCGTTCGCACTGTCCGGCGTCGAGCTTGCCAACCGCTTCGTGATGGCGCCGATGACCCGCCAGTTCTCCCCCGACGGCGTGCCGGGCGAGGATGTGGCCGGCTACTACGCGCGGCGGGCGGCGCACGTAGGTCTGATCGTGACCGAGGGCACCTACGTGGATCATCCGTCGGCCGGGTCCAGCGACCGGGTTCCGCGCTTCTACGGCGAAGCGCCGCTCGCCGGCTGGCGCCGGGTCGTCGACGCCGTGCACGCGGTGGGCGGGCGCATCGTCCCGCAGCTGTGGCATCTCGGCGCCGGCCGTCCGGCGGGTGCTCCACCGCACCCGGAGGCGGCGGTGTTCTCCCCGTCGGGCCTGCGGCCCGACGGGTCGGTGGTCGGCGACGAGCCGAGCATCGCGGAGATCGACGAGCTGGTCGCCTCCTTCGCCCGCGCCGCGGCCGACGCGCGCCGAGCCGGGTTCGACGGTGTCGAGCTGCATGGCGCGCACGGCTACCTGCTGGACCAGTTCTTCTGGTCGCGGACCAACCGCCGCGCCGACGGCTACGGCGGAAGCCTGGCCAACCGGGCCCGGATCGGGGCCGAGGTCGTCGCCGCGGTCCGCGGCGAGGTGGGACCGGACCTCCCGGTGATCTACCGGTTCTCCCAGTGGAAGGGCGGCGACTACGACGCCCGCATCGCCGAGACCCCCGCTGAGCTCGAGGCGCTACTCACCCCGCTCGTGGACGCCGGCGCCACCACGCTGCACGTGTCCACCCGCCGTTACTGGCTGCCCGCGTTCGGCGGTTCCCCGCGCACCCTGGCCGGCTGGGCCAAGGACCTCACCGGCCTGCCCACCATCGCGATCGGCTCGATCGGCGTGCCGACGGCCTTCGGCGGCGACGATGAGGGCGCGGCAGCGACGCTGAGCCTCGCCCCGCTGGTGGAGCTGTTCGACCGGGGCGAGTTCGACCTGGTCGGCCTCGGCCGCGTCCTGCTCTCCGAACCCGCCTGGACCACCAAGGTGCGCGACCGCCGCCTGGCGGAGATCCGGGCCTACGACCAGGCCGACGGCTCCCGCCTGACCTGAAGATCAGTGGCCGGGGCCGCGGCGGCGTCTCCACCCACTCGATCGGATCCACCCACTCGATCGGAATAGCCGAAAGTGCGTCGGCCTTGGAGAGGACGGGCCCGCGCTCGGCGTGCCCGTCCAGCAGCGACCCGAGGAGGACGCGCATGTCCCAGGCTGCCGCCGTCTCCCAGCCCACCGCCGACTCCCGGGCCACCGGGCCGGTGTATGCCAGCCCGACCGATGTGGCGACCTATGGCGAGTACACGATCAGGCGGGACCCCGGGGACACCCGGCCGCTGTACCGGTTCACCGGGCGGATCACCGCGGACGGGTCGAGCGGGTTCCTGGCCGAGCCGGGCCGCTACCACATCTACGCCGGCTGGTTCTGCCCGTGGGCACACCGCGTCACCCTCGAGCGCGCGCTCCACGGGCTCGAGGACGTCATCAGCGTCTCCTATGTCGACGGCACCCGCGACGCCCGCGGCTGGGCGTTCCGCGAGAGCCACGGCCCGGACCCGGTCAACGGCTTCACCCTGCTGCGCGACGCCTACGAGCGCACCCAGCCGGGCTTCGACGGCCACGTCTCCGTCCCGACGCTGTGGGACCGCCAGACCGGTCAGGTCGTGTCCAACGACTTCACCAGCCTGGGCATCGACCTGGCCACCCAGTTCGGCCGCTGGTCGAACGGCGCCGACACCTACCCCGAGCACCTGCGCGCCGAGATCGATGAGCTCGACTCCTGGATCGGCCCGGCGGTGAACCACGGGGAGTACCGGGCGGCGCACGACGAGGCGCTCCGGGCGGCGCTGCTCGACGCGTTCGCGAAACTCGACGCCCGGCTCGCCGATGCCCCGTACCTGGTGGGCGGCCAGCTGACGGAGGCCGACGTGCGCCTGTGGGTCTCCCTGGCCCGCTACCGCAGCCGCCGCCACGACCTGGCGGCCCTGCCACCGCTGTCGGACTACCCGCACCTGTGGTCCTACGCCCGCGCCCTTTACCAGCTCCCCGCCTTCCGCGCGACCACCGACTTCTCCGCCTTCTCGGAGCCGGCCGCCGTCCTGGCGGGCTGGGAGACCGCGCCCGGCGAACGGCCCGCAGGGCGGAACCCATGACGTGAGGTGGCGGGCCCGCCCGCGCCGAGCAGAAAAGACGGGAGGAAGCGGCGGCGACCAGCAGGATCGCGGAAGGTCAAGAACGAGCGCACGACGTCGGAGCGGGCGTCACCGTGTCGCGCCGTGGAAGAAAGGCCGCGCCGGGTTGATGCAACGAGCGACGGCCATGCCGACCCGCTGCAGAGTGGCCACGTCGGCAGGTTCCAGCGCGTCCATGAAGTAGTCGCGTACCGCGGCCACATGGTCGGGCGCGGCAGCGACCACCTTGGCGTAGCCGGCGTCGGTGAGCGTGGCATTGGTCCGCCGACCTGAACCCGGCACCCGGGAGCGGCACAGCAGGCCCTGCTTCTCCAACTTCGTCACGACGTGCGACAGCCGGGACAGGGACGCCGCGACCCCGGCCGCAATGTCGCTCATCTGCATGGTCCGGTCGTCGCGCTCGCCCAGCACGGCCAGCACCATGTACTCGAAGAACGTCAGGTTCGCTTCCTGCTGCAGCCGCGCGTCCAACGCCGCCGGCAGCGTGAACATGATCGCCGCGGTGGCGAGCCACGCCTTGCGCTCCTCACCCGCTGGACAACCACATCGTCGCGGGGGCACTCGAGCAGCTGTTCGAGCATCGGTACCCGCTCGTGCTGGGTCGCGACGCCTCGGGCATCGTCGAGGCGGTCGGCGCCGGTGTCGATGATGTCGCGGTCGGCGACGAGGTCCTCGGGCACGTGCTGTTCGAGCCGCCGTTCCAGGCCGGCACGGTCGCCGAGTACGCGGTCGTACCCGCCAGGACGGTCGTGCCCAAGCCCGCCGCTCTGGACCATGTCACCGCGGCAGCGCTGCCGTTGGCCGGGGGCGCGGCCCGGATGGTCGTCGACGCGATCAACCCGCAGCCAGGACAGGTCGTGCTTGTCAACGGCGCGTCGGGTGGCGTCGGCCGGTACGCGGTGCAGCTGCTCAGCAAGCTCGGGCTCACCGTGGTGGCCACCGCCGCGCCCGCCGACGCCGAGCGGCTGCGGGAGCTGGGCGCGGCCGAGGTCGTCGACTTCACCGCCGGCTCGGTCGCCAAGCAGGTCCGCACCGCGCACCCCGACGGCGTGGACGCACTGATCAACCTCGCCGGGTACACCCTGGAGGAGGTGCCGCTCGACGCGGTGCGCTCAGCCGGCGTGGTCTGCACAACGACGCAGGTACCGGATGCAGACATCCTCGCCGCACGGCAGCTGTCCGGCGGAGGCATCGTCGCCTCCCCGACGCGCGACGTCATCGCCCCCCTGGCCGAGCAGGCCGCCAAGGGCGAGCTCCAGGTCGACGTCTACCGCGTCCTCCCGCTCGACCAGGCCCTGGACGGGCTGGCCGAGCTCGCCGCTGGACGCGCCCACGGCAAGATCGTCATCGATCTGTCCCTGTGACCGACCGACCCGGTCGGCTCCCCGACGGACTTCTATGCTGACTCGTGGATAGGCACGCGGCGACCGCGGCGACCGCGGCGATGACGGCACCGCCACGGAACGCGTGCGCGGCGCCGGTAGCGACGTCGGACGCGCCGGTGAACTGGCTCAGCAGGACGGCGAGACCGAGGGAGCCGCCGACCGACAGCGCCGACTGGAGCACCGCCGAAGTGACCCCGATCTCCTCGGGAGCGGTCTGGGACAGGACGATGAGGTTGAGGGGGACGACGGCCGCCCCAGCTCCGGCGCCCAGCAGGATGATCGGCACGAGGATGTCGACCGGGTACGAGCTGTCCGCCTCCAGCCGGCTCAGCCACAGCATCGCCAGGCCCATCACGACGAACCCGATGAGGGCGAGGACCGGCGGGGGCACCTTGGTGAGGATCTTCGGCACGTTCCGGGCGACGAGCAGGAGGGCGACGCCGAAGGGGAGAAAGGCCAGCCCGGTGACGAGCGGTGTCAGGTCGAGGACGCGCTGGAGGAACTGGGTGAGGAAGAACAGGAAGCTGGTGAGCACGAAGGCCATCAGCAGGAGGTTGAGGAACGCACCGGCGCGGCCCCGGTGGGTCAACACGCGCAGCGGGAGCAGCGGTGAGCTGGCCTGCGCCTCGCGGAGGACGAACCCGACCAGGAGCACCGCTCCGGCCACCAGGCCCGCGATGGTTCCGGAGTCCGACCAGCCGCTGTCCGCGGCCCGCACGAAGCCGTAGACCAGGCCCGTCATGCCGGTCACCGACAGGATGGCCCCGATGAGATCGAGCGGCTTGCGCCCGTCGGCGTGCCCGGCCGGAGGCACCACGCGCGCGGCGAGCAGCACGACGGCGAGGCCGATCGGCGCGTTGATCAGCAGGGTCCACCGCCAGCTCGTCAGGTCCGTGAGGATGCCACCGAGCACCATGCCGGCGGAGGCCGCCAGGCCTGTGACCGTCGAGTACACGGCGAAGGCCCGCTGCTGGCGGACGCCCGCGAAGGTGGTGGCGAGCAGCGCGAGGCCGGCGGGCCCGGCGAGGGCCGCCCCGCTGCCCTGCAGGACACGGCCCGTGAGCAGCAGACCGAAGTTGGACGCGAGCCCCGCGAGCAGGGACGCGGCGGCGAGCAGGGAGATGCCGGCGAGGAAGGTCGTACGGTGCCCGAGGACGTCTCCGAGCCGGCCGCCGAGGAGCAGCAGGCCACCGAAGGCAAGCAGGAAACCGTTGACCACCCAGGACAGCGAACCGGCGGACAGGTCGAGAGCGCTCTGCATCTTCGGCAGCGCGACAGCGACGATCGTGCCGTCGAGCTGGAGCATGAACTCGGCGCCGACGATCGCCACGAGGATCAGGCCGAGCGCACTCGGGCCGGCCGTCTCGCCCGCCGCCGGGGGCGGAGCCGAGTCGTCCGCCCGGCCGGGTGGGGCATCGCCCTGATCCGGCACGACGGGCCGTCGCACCCTCGTGGTCGTGTCTACGCCGCTCGCACCCGTTCCCGGTGCGTCAGCATCGGCGGTCATCGGTACTCCTAACCTGATGAGATTGTTTCTACACTCATGGTGTAGCATAAATAAACCAGAGGGTTTGGTTTTGCTAGTCCGACTGGCCAAAGTTCGACGGTACGATCGAGGCGTGGCCGACACAGAGCACCGCCCGACGAGCCGGGGCCGGGTCGCGAAGCGCGAGGCGATCATGGACGCCGCGGTGAAGGTCTTCGCGCAGGACGGGTACTCCGCCGCGAGCATCGACCGGATTGCGAGCCTGGCCAGCGTGTCGAAACCGACCGTCTACAACCATTTCGCCGACAAGGAGTCGTTGTTCCGGACGGTCATGCGGGACGCGGCACGGGACTGTGCGAACAAGATCGTCTCCGCGCTTGACACCCTCTCCGACGACGGCGTGGACCTCTCGGGTCAGCTCACCCGGGTCGCCCATCTCATCCTGGAGTGCCAGCTGCGCGATGAAGGCTGGGCGTTGCAGCGGCTGCTCCACGCCGAGGCGGCCCGCATGCCGGACCTGTACGACGAGGTGGTCGCCCTGGGCGGTGTCCCGGTGGTGAACGCCCTGGCCGGGCGGTTCGCCCGGCTGGCCAACCGGGGGCATCTCGACGTCGACGATCCGGAGACTGCGGCCAGCCAGTTCATGGCACTCGTCGCAGGGAACCTGCCCGCCCTGTCGGCGCTGGGCACCCGGCCCATCGGCCCGGTCGATCTCGACCGGGCCGTGAGCGCCGGTGTCCGGACCTTCCTGCGGGCCTTCGGCAGCGGCCGCAGGCCGCGGGCCGCCCGGCGACCGCCGGCGGTCGCGGCGGTCCCACCGGCGCGGGGCCCGGCCGGGCCGCCGCTGGTCGGCTGACGGGCCGGCCGAGCGTCGCCACCCCCGCTCACCGTGGCACAAGGCCCGGTTCAGCGGCGCTTCCTCCTGTCGGACCCAGGCGGTCGGCCGGGATCAGTCCCGGCCGCCCGCGCCGCCCGGCGCGTCGTCGTCCCGCTTGGCGAAACGGTTGGGGGGCAGTGGCAGTCCCAGCGACTCTCGGAAGGTGCCGTCGCTGTATTCGCGTTGCGTGAGGTCGCGTTCGGCCAGGATCGGCACGACCAGCTCGACGAAGGTCTCCAGCCCGTGCGGCATTGCCTCCAGCAGCATGAACCCGTCGACGGCACCGGCCTCGAACCATGCCTGCATCCGGTCGGCGATCTGCTCGGGGGTGCCGATGAACTCGCCCCGCGGAGTCACCGCTTCCATCGCGGCCTCCCGCAACGTCCAACCGTTGTCCCGAGCGGCCTCCTTGATCCGACGGCTACCGACCTGGAAGCCGTCGTGACCCACATCGCCGAGATCGGGGAACGGGGCGTCGAGATCGTAGTTCCCGAAGTCATGCTGGCCGAACATGAGCGAGAGGTACCCCAGCCCTTCCTGCGGGCTGACCAGACCCGCCGCCTCCCGGTAGAGGTTCTCGGCCTCCTCCTGGGTCGGGGCCACGAACACGGTGACCGCGACGAACACCACGGGCGCGCCGTCCGGCCGGCCCGCGGCCGCGGCCTGCCGGCGGATGTCCTCGGTGAACGCGAGGGCGTCCGGCAGCGGTCGTGGGCCGAGGAAGATACCGTCCGCCTCCCGGGTCGCGAAGTCCCTGCCGGCCGGGGACGCGCCGGCCTGGAAGATGACCGGCGATCCCTGGGGAGGCCGTTCGATGTTCAGGGGCCCCCGCACGGAGAAGAACTCACCGCGATGGTCGAGGGTGTGCAGCCGGGCCCGGTCGAAGAAGACTCCCGATTCCTTGTCCCGCAGCAGCGCGCCGTCCTCCCACGAGTCCCACAGCCCGCGCAGGACCTCGAGGTACTCGGCCGCGATCCGGTACCGGGTGTCGTGGTCGGGATGGTCCTGCTCGGACCGGTTGTAGTTCAACGCGGTGGAGGTCGACGCGGAGGTCACGATGTTGACACCGGCCCGGCCCCTGCTGATGTGGTCGACGGTCGCCAGCTGGCGGGCGATGGTGAACGGTTCGCTGTAGGTCGTGGAGATCGTGGCGACCAGGCCGATGTGCTCGCTCGCCGCCGCCAGCGCGCCGAGCAGCGCGACCGGCTCGAACTGGGAGAGGTACTGCGGGGTCGAGTCCGCGGTGATGAACAGGGTGTCGGTGATGAACACGAGGTCGAAGCGGCCGCTCTCGGCGGTGCGTAGCCAGTGCCGGTACACATCGAAGTCGACGCCGCCGTCGGCCGGTACATCGGGGTGCCGCCAGCCGGCGACCGCGCCGCCGACGCCGTGCAGTAGCGCGCCCAGTCGCAGCCTGTCCTGTCGTGCCATGCGAGTGCCTCCTGCGCCGTCAGCCGGCAGTGGTGGTCCCGATCCCGGTCGGCGTTCCGGACCCGGGCCTCAGAAAGAAACCTGGCCGCAGAACACGTCGGAACCCGGACAGGAGGCACTCACTACCGTGCCGAAATCGACATGACGGCGACGGAAGAACCCCGTGTTCCGTAACCGGCCACCACGGTGCACACCGACGAGGACGAACGGGAAGCGGTGACGAGCAGGAACAGAACCGTCCACAGCGCCACCTCCCCCCGGTTGATCAGCCTCCTACGCCACCGTACCGGTGCGGCACTCCGGTTTGCAAGACTCCGCCGGATTCACGGTCCTCGATCCACCCGGAAACCGCAGGCCGTCCACCATGATCGACAGAAGGGAGGTGGTGTGCGCAGTGCGTTCGGGGGCCTGTTCCCTGACCCACGAGATGGCACTGACCAGGGAGATCAGCTCGTCCAGACGGACGTCCCGGCGGACGTCACCGGCGAGTTGGGCCCGGTTCAGCAGCATCTCGGTGGCGCGGTCGAGGGCGGCACAGGACTCGTGCAACGCCGAGTCCCCGCCCCGGTTCCCGGTGAGGAGCAGTGCCGCCACCCCGCGGTAGGTCGCCACGTGCGCCACCAGGGCCTCCAGCCAGCCGAACAGCGCCCCGCCCGCGTCGGGGAATTCCCGGAGCCGGTCCGCCTCGGTGCACAGCGCAGTGATCTGCTCGTGCAGCAGGGCATCAAGCAGCACCTCCCGGCTCGGGAAATGCCGGAACAGCGTGCCGATGCCCACTCCCGCTCGGCGAGCGACCTCGTTCAGGGAGACGTCCTCGACCTGGCCGGCCAGGGAGTCCCGGGCCACCTCGAGAATCCGTGCACGGTTGCGGCGGGCGTGCGACCGCATGGGCCGATCCTTCGGCTCCACCCGGTCGGTCGGCT
Source organism: Frankia tisae (assembly GCF_025403405.1). Lineage (GTDB taxonomy): Bacteria > Actinomycetota > Actinomycetes > Frankiales > Frankiaceae > Frankia > Frankia tisai. The sequence goes on along the minus strand of NZ_JANEZT010000033.1, from coordinate 20,048 downwards.
CCACCTGGTCGGTCACGCGAACCTCCCCGAACTCGGGCTCGTCTACCCGTCCAGTTACTTGCACACCGCCCAGTTACCTTGACACAGCCTACGAAGGTACGGGCCGGGCCGGCGCCGCCGACGGTTTCACGCTCATGCCGGATGTGATAGCCGATGGCCTACCCGTCTTCGTCGATCATGTGATCCCGATCCTGCGGCTTCGTGGGCTGTGGCCCCACGGGACCAGGGGCCGGTCGGCGCCGCCCGCGGCCCCCGGGCGGTTCCGCCGGACGCCGTCGCGCTCGCTCGGCACGTCGAAGAACTCGGATACGTCCGCTACTGGGTGGCGGAACACCACGCCGTGACAGTCGCTGCCTTCGCGGCACGGCCGTCACCACGACGGATCATCGCCGGCTCGAACAGTGCGGCGTCTATCGGGGCGGTCCGGTTGCCGGTCGTGTCCGGCGTCCGGCAACCGGTTGTGCGGACGGTCCCGGTCCGGAAGCGAAAGCGCGCATGAAGGTGTCGACGCCGGCGGCGATCGCCCGACGCAGATCGTCGGGGGCGACCTTGCGGGTGCCCAGCGCGGACAGGACCGGGAGGTCGCCGGAGACGAGAGCGAGCAGATGCCCGGCGGCGACATCGGGATCGGCAAGGTGAAGGTGCCCGCGATTGGACAGCCGGGCCAGCCGTCCCGCCAGCGCGTTGTGGACGCGTACGCCCCCGCGCCGCAGCGCGTCGTCGAACAGGTCAGGGAAGCGGGCCGCCTCGGCGTACATGAGCCGCTGGAGGGACCAGCCCTCCTCGCCGAGTTGGCAGTCGATGACCTTCTGGGCGACACGGGCGAGAGCTCCGGCGAGGTCGGCACCGTCGTCGGGCAGAGTCTCAAGAGCGGCGACGATCTGGTCGCTGGTGCGCTGAGCTCCGTCGAGGATGACGGCGCGAAAAAGCGTCTCCTTGTCCCCGAAATGGTTGTAGACGGTCGGCTTGGCCACACCGGCCAGCTCGGCAATCCGCTCCACCCGCGCCAGTCCATAACCGTCCTGAACGAACGTGCGCAGCGCCGCGCCGAGGATCGCGGCGCGTTTGTCGATCCGGCCCCGTGGGGGTGCGGCCGAGGTCGTCGTGGCGGTCACCCCTCAATCCTACCGCATCCGCCTTCCGTGCCGGCCAAGGTATTGGACTCATTCGTTCAATAGACGATTCCTGGCGACCAGGAGCCGAACCACCGCGACCACACCGGCGCCCGCCCCGCGAAGGAGACCCCAGCCCGGGCGGACCTCCGCGGGTGGGGGCCGGTCCGATGGCCGGCCGTCGCGGCGGGTCAAGCGCAGCTTTAGCGGTGACCCGCATCATCGGCCAGAGGCACGGGTGAGGCGACCGAGTGGAAGGCGAGATGCGGCGATGGGCGGAGCCGGCCGGGCGAGGTGGCGACGGTGGTGGCGCTGTGCCTGCGGCCTGATGGGATCGATCGGCGCGACCTCCGCGTTCCTCGCCTGCGGGATCTGGTGCGGCCCGCCGGAGGTCGCCGGACCGTGGCTGCGTGCGGACGGCCCCGAGGCCGTGGAGCCGGCGTCACCGTATTCCGAGCCCCGATCGGGGTCCGCCGCCACCGGGCCGAGCACGACGGCGGCGGGGACGCCACCAGGTCATCCCGAGCAGGTGCGCTCCGACCGGCCGCCGTCCCCTGCGGAGCTGTTGCTCTGGCGTGACCTGCACCCGGACTGGCTGCCGGACTGGCCGGCACCCGGGCAGCATGGTGCCGGCCGGTCCCGGATCACGACGGATTCGAGCGGCGATCCGGCCGGCGGCAGCCCCGGCAGCAGCCCCGGGCGCACCGCCGATCCCACTGACGAGGTGCTCGGCTGACGCCCGGTCCGGACTGCGGCGCTCGCAGCGGCACGCGGCCGTTACCGTTCCTTCCGGTTGAGGCCGAAGACAGCGAGGAGGAGGGCGAGACCGACCGATCCGCCCAGGCGCTGGGAGACCTTGAGCAGCCCGGAGGCCGTGCCGGCGGTGGAGGGATCGACGTCGGCGAGGGCGATCCGGGCGATCAGCGCGAACTGCAGGCCGATGCCGGCTCCGAACAGGGACGTCGGACCGAAGATCGCGCCCCAGTAGCTGCTGTGCTCGCCGATCCGGGTCAGCCGGGCGACGAGCTGCGAGAAAAGGAAGATTCCCGAACCCCAGGGAACGAAGGCCAGCCCGGCGTCGAACGGGTTCATGTGCAGGATGTTCTGGAAGAACTGGGTGACGAAGAAGAAGATGGCGAAGATGATGCCGCCGAGCAGCAGCAGGAGCAGGTTCGCGACAACCCGGATGCGGCTGCGGAACAGCGCCGGTGGCGTGAGCGGGTCCGGTGGCGTGAGCGGGTCCGGTGGCGTGAGCGGGTCCGCGCTGGCGATCTCCACCGCGACAAGGGCGCCCAGCAGCACCACCCCGCCCCCACACGGGGACGGGGTGGCTTGTCTGGGGTCCGCGGTGTCCGCGAGGGGCTAGTGGGTGGCCGGTGCGACGTTCAGGGTTCGGGTGTGCTCGGTGCGGACGGCGCTCAGCTCGTTCGGGTTGAGCCCGAGCAGCGTGAGAATGGTCGGAGCGATCGAGGTGGTCTCGACCGGAGCCCGGTCGACCCGGCCCGAGTGGGCGCCGGCCCCGGAGACGACGAGCGGGACGTTGCGGTCCTGCGGGTCGGCGCCGCCATGCTCGGCAATCTTGCTCGTGCCGCCGGTGTAGACCACGCCGTGCGCGACGATGCCAACGATGTCGGGGTGGCGGGCGTCACCCGCCGGAACGCCGAAGTAACGGGCGGCGCCGACGCCGGCGTAAGCGGCTGTGAGCCCGGAGGCGGGCAGCGTGCGGCCGGCGCCGCTGATCGTGTTGCCGGTGGCCTCGTGGGAGAGCAGGAAGGCCCGTGCGAAGTCGGCGGCGGCCTGCGACCGGTCGCTCAGCCACAGCTGCAGGATGTCGTCGTCCGTGGAGAAGGCGACCAGGTCGGCTGCGCCGGGGTGCGTCTTCGCCCAGGCCGCGTTCAGCGCCTTGATGACGGCGCCGTCATCGACGCGGGTCAGCGCGTTCGGGTCTGTCGGCGACTGGCCGTGCTTGGCCGACAGGATGATCGCGGTGCTGTCCGCCTGACCGGTCTGCTTCAGCTCGGCGACCAGAGCACCGACCTGGTGGTCGACGAAGTCGAGCGCGCGGGTCAGCAGCGGCCCCGGCTCGGTGCCGCCCGGCAGGTAGCCGCCGGTCAGCCCGTCTGAGCTGGGCAGCTTCTGCGCGGTGGAGACTGTCTGGAAGTTCAGCCCGAAGATCGCCGGGGTCGGGACCCGGTGGGTGCGGCCGTGGTCGTACCCGTCGATCTCATTGCGGACCGCGGTCACCTTGTACGCGTCGTACTGCTCGGTGGCCGCGTTGTCCTTCGTCCAGTCGTCGCCGCCGGGGTAGCCGAGGGCGGTGCTGTTGATCTCAGGGGTGAACAGGTCCTGGACGCCGGTGCCCGACGGGCCGTTGAGGATCTCGTAGGCGGGGTGCTTGTCCGACCAGGCGGTACCCAGCCCGTGGGCGCGTGCCACTTCGAAGACGGTGTTCGCCGTGAGGTAGGAGTGCGGGTAGACCGGCTTGCAGGTCAACGGGTCGACCGGAAGCGTCTTCGGGTCGAGCAACGTCCGGGGTGACCCGGTCATGGACAGGATGCTGCCGGGCAGCCCGGCGAGGCCCTGCCCCGCGTCGAGGGAGCTCTGGTCGCGGTCGGCTGCCTCGGTGAACGCGACCTCGGCGCCCGGCTTCACCCCGGCGCAGGACGTCGTGCCGGCGGGCAGCAGGCTGTGGTTGAAGGTGTCGTCGTAGTAGACGCCCGTGGTCGCCGGATTGCCGCCCGTCACCTGAGCGATCAGCCCGGGGAACGAGTCGGACGGCACCGGGGTCGACGCGTGGGTGTACGAGACACCCGCGCCGACCAGGCCGGCCAACGCCGAACCCGGATGCGTATGGATGTACGCACTGAGATCCGCCTGGTGGAGTCCGTCCACGGACAGAAGCAGGACGTGCCGGGCCGGGGACCGGGCGTGCTCGGGTGACCCGGCCACCGCGGGCGTGGCGGCCGAAACCGCCACGAGTCCGGACAGGGCCAGCCCGGACGCCGCCATCCCGACTGCCCGTCGGGTGGAAGAACGGAACACGAATGCCTCCTCGAACGGCCGGACCATACCGGCGCGCTCCGTATTGCTAGCCCGCCAGGATGGCCGATCGTCGACGCCCGGGAGAACCCAGGGATAAGAAATCCCGCGCGATACGCCGAATTTCCCGCTGTTCCTCATCTGTCGCCCAAGAACTGGCTATCCGAGGTTTTTCACATGGTCCTCACATCAGGCTTTCGGTAAAGCGGTCGGCAGGTAGTCCGCTTCGGGCTCGGCGGCGGAGCCTGGTCAGGTGACCCGACGCGGGCCTACCGCATCGGAGGCCAGATCCGCCGCAGGCATGGCGTTCCTCAACGGCGGCACCGGCGGGCTCAGCCCGCACGGACCTTGCGGCGGCTACAGGGCCAGCGGGATCGGCCGCGAATCCTCCGTCGCACCACCGCACACGTAGCGATCATCGTCGACTGGACTTTTCTGGTGAGCTCCTGGGGCGGATGCCGCAGATGCCAGAGGACACCCGGGAGACGGAGCCGTGCTAGGACCGCGCGGGCTCCACGGGGCAGCGCGAGGCGGTGTGGTCGGCAAGCCGCTCGAGCTCGTGGGCGTCCCGGGGCTGCCCGCAGCTCCGGCAGATGTCCACCCGCGGGGGCACCGGGCGCGGCGGCGCGTCGAGCGAACCGAGCTGCGGTGGCCCCATGAAGCTCAACAGGAAACGGTAGAAGCGGCTGGGCCGGCAGGTGTGCTTCGCCCTGTCGGTCGCGTCCCGACTGGTGATCGGGGTGTACCGGCCGCTGCTGGAGCCCCTCGGCCTCACCCATCCTCAGTACCTGGTGATGGTGGCCCTCTGGGAACGGTCGCCGCGCTCGGTGAAGGACCTCGGCGCCGCCCTGCTCCTGGGCTCGGCCACGCTCTCCCCGCTGCTCAAGCGGCTGGAGTCGGCAGGCTACGTGTCCCGGCGCCGGGCCGCCACCGACGAGCGCCTGCTGACGCTCGAACTCACCCCGGCCGGCAGCGCGTTGCGGCAGGAGGCATGGAAGATCCCCCACGCCGTCGTCGATCGGCTGGGCGTCGAGGTCACCGATCTGCAGGAGCTGCACGGCGCACTCACCCGGATCATCCAGGCCGCCCGCCAGGTACCGGCCGGCTGACGCCCACAAGAACACCGGACCCGGGCGCACGACGGTCCGGGCCGGACGGCTACCGCGCGGACGGCGGCGGGATGATCATGATCCGGTGCCGGCTCGGCTGGGCCACGTACACGGCGCCGTCCGGCCCGACGGCCACCTGGCGGGGGTCCATCACCGGCACCGGCCCGGACGCCGAGGCGAGCACCCGCACGGCGCCGCCCGCGCCGAAGGCGATCACCTGGTTGTGCGCGGTGTCGATGCGTCCGTCCGGCGAGACCGCCCGGAGCCGGTCGTTGAGACAGTCCGCGATGAGCACCGTCCCGTCGGAGGCGACGGCGATACCGGCCGGGCTGTCCAGTTCGGCGGCCAGGGCCGGACCACCGTCCCCCCGGCGGCCCGCCTTCCCGGTCCCCGCCACCACAACTGGGGCGGACTCCGAGCCGCTCCGGGCGCAGGGGTGCGTCGCGGCTCGGCCAGCCGCTCGGGCCAGAGCCGACTGACCCGATGGCGCAGCGGCTGCGAGATTCACAACGCGCCGTCCGGCGCCGCGGCGATCCCGAACGGGCTGTCGACCCGGACGTCGACCGCCCCCGCCGAGGCTCCGGACGCCGACCGGCGCCGGGCCGGCCACCAGCTCCGGCCGCCACCGGGTAGAGCTGGCGCTGGCCCGCGAGTCGATCCCGGCCGAGCGACAGCTGCTCGACGAGATCGAGCCGGGCGACGGTCCGGCCGAGGTGACCAGCAGGGTCCTCTCCGGCGCGGCCAATGCCCTGCAGCCGGCCGCCCAGTCGGTCAATTCCGAGGCGATGGGGCAGGTCGCCGAAACGGCCGAGTTCTGGCACCCCGCAGGTTCCAGATCAACCTGCTGGCGTGGGGCCAGAACACGTTGCCGTACTCACGTGTCGATCAGCAGCTGGTCGCGTGCGGTAGCGAACAGTTGCTGTTGGGCTGCCAGCTTCGTGGGCGTGGCAGCGGTGTCGAAGAGCAGCTGGTAGACATAACCTGCTTTGCCCGCGACGAACAGTTCGACACGCTTGCGGGGTTTGACCTGGCCGACCCAGTGATAGTCGATCTCCAGCCAGAGGGCGTCCTTGCCGCTCTGCCGGGTCGGGTGGGTGAGGACCGTGAGGTCGGCCATGGAGGACTCGGCCGTGCGGTACCAGGCGAGCTGTCCGGCAGAGGCAGCCTCGGGCGTCGATCCATGCGAGGTGTCCCGCTTGACGCTCATGTCGTGGTCTTTGCCCGGGGAGCGCCAGTTGCTCTGGAGATCGCTGTCGTAGCCAACCACCTGAGTCCAGCCGTCCGGAACGGCGAAGGTGACGCTGAGACCGGGTGCGCTGAGACGGCGCCAGCCACTTGGCAGCGTGGGCGGAGGAGACGCCTCCGGACCGGTCGGCGTGGATGAGGCCGGTGAGGCTGGCGTCTCGGAAACGCCCGAGGTCGCGGGGGCACCGGCACCGTAGGCGAGGGACTGGTTCAGTGATGAACCACCGGTGAGCGGCACTCCGAACACCGCTAGCAGAAGACCAACCACGGCGGCGATCGCCGAGATCAACGCGGCGATTTCCCCCACGCTCATCCGCCGCTCCGCACCACCCGGACTACTCACTTGGCTTCCCCCGCCCCCTATATCGCCTGCGCCATGGCGACATTCAACCGCGCGGTCCGCACCGCCGGGTAGCCCGGGGGAATGTCACCCCGGGCCCCCACAGAGGGGAAACTGTCGCACCCAGTCGCTACGGTCACGCCATGAACAACCCAGCCAAGCTGGCTGCGTCCGTGACTGAGTTCGCGGGGCGCAACACCATGGTCCTGGTTCCCGCGGTGCCGGAACGCGGCCTCGGTCCCGAGGTGAACATCGCGCCGGGCGCTTGGGAGCAGTCCGCAGCCTGGTACCTCGAATGGCAGGAACTGGCAGGCGGCCTCTCGACGCAGTTTTCCGGGTCGTGCGACGCCGACGAGGACACCGAGCGGCTCGGCGACAAGGAGCGGGCACGACTCTCCGCCGAGCTGGTGGGCAAGCTCCTGGCCGACCCGGGGTTCCGGGCGGCGAAGCCGGGCAGAGCCAGGCAGCGGTCCGCCAGGTTCGCCGCTCCGGAAGGCACCGACAAGTGGGTCGCCTGGAGGCGGCCCGCGACGCAGTCGACCGGGCCGAAGAACTGGCCCAGGCGCAGTATGCCCAGATCGCCGCACGTCTCGGCGAACTGGCCGTCGAGCTGCTGGCCACCCGCGAGTATCAGCAGGCCAGCTCACCTGGTGCCCGCAAGATGGCCGCAGAGCAGTTCCTCCTTCCCCATGCGGACGGGTTCGCCGCGCCCCCGCTCGTTCGGGACGAGCTGTACGCACGGGCGCAGCGCCTCACCAGGACCGCGAAGCAACCTCCTGCCCAGCGGCCGCCGGCTGCGGCGCACGTCGCCACGAGGTTGCCCGGCCGGCCGCGCCCAGCACGCGGAGCACGCTTTACCGCACCCGGCGAGACCCTCACTCGCCGGGTGCGGGCCCCACCAGCGGAGCCGCACACCGCACCGGACGCTCTGTGTTCCCATCGGGACGAAGGATCGCGCTGGTGGCCCGCTCGTTGGCAATCCTCGCCGGGTATGGGTGCACGGCGCAGCCCGGGGAGGGCGCCCTCGGCGAGGAAGGCGGCAACGTGCCCGACGACCTGACCGACGCCCGGGTCAGCATCTACGGCGGCATCGCCCGCAAGCGGTGATGTTCGGCGACCTCGCTGAGGGGACGGACCGCGACCACGCGTCAGCGGTTGACCGTCTGTCCGATCTCGGGGACCGATCCGGTCGCGAGAACCGCCGACCTGTACCCGAGCCCGCACGGGTCGCGCTCCGTGGCTGCCTCCTCGCCCAGGTACCGGTGGTCTCCTGGGCTGAACAACAGCCGATCCAGGTTGCCGGGGTTGTGCGAGTCCGGCACCGTGACGCTGACCGCCGGCCGGCCGATGAGGTCCGTGTCATGCACGTTCACCCGGGCGCTGCCGAGCCCGCCGACGATGGTGAACAACGCCCTCTGCACGTCCGGTCCGACCGGGAGCAACGCGAGGCCGGCGACCGCGGCGAGGACGGTACGGTCCTCCACCGGCTCCTCCTCCCCGGCGGTGAGCATCCGACGCAGGGTAGCGGGGTCGGCCGGGAGCCGGCTCAGATCCGCCAGCGTGACCCGGGTGGTCCCGACGAAGTAGGTTGCATCCTCGATGCGCATGCCGGCCTGTGGTTGAGAGTCGAGGATGGCGTAGGCCGACGGACCCGCCCAGTCCCGGCGGATGACCGGGTTTCCCGCGCTGTGGCCGTCTGGGGTCTGCGCATAGACCATCTCGCGGTACCCGAACGGACCCGGTCGATCCTTCCATGACCCCGTCGGGATCGGCGGCTCCGGCGGCACGGTGACCGTCGGGCAGGTCCTGGCCGCCGGCCCCGTCCTGGCCGCCCGGACGGCCACCATCTGATGGCCACCGCCGGACCTGCTGATCACCGCGATCGGCACGGCGACCAGCACGGCGACACCGGCGGCCACGGCCGCGCTCCTCCATCCGCGCCGCGGCCCGTGCCGACCCGACCGGGTTCCACGGCCCGGGGAATCGCCGGCCGGCCACTCGCCGCCGGTGACGACGGAGAGCACCGTCTCCTCTCCCAGTGCCGGATCCGCTGACGCCGCCTCCCCCGATGCCGCCCGGGCCTCGGCGGCGATCGCCTCGTTCAACCTGGCGCGCGCGCGTCGGCGCTCCTCGTCCGACGGCCCGGTGACGTCTGGCCGGAACCCGCGTACTGACGTCATCTCGTCCACGGCTCGTCCTTCGGTTCCATGAGGGATTCGGCATCGGACACCCGCAGTGCCGCGAGCCGGGGCCGCAGCTGCGCGCGAGCCCGGTGCATCCGGGAGCGGACGGTCCCGACCGGCAGCTCCAGCGCGCGGGCGACCTCGGAGTAACTCATCTCGGTCCACGCCAGGAGCAGCAGCACGTCGCGGTCGCCGGCCGTCATCGCGTCCAGCGCGGCGGCGATGGCGGGAGCGGCCGCGGCGGCGTCCAGCCGACGCTCGGCCCGGCCGTAGGCGTCCTCGGCGTCGGAGTCCGCAACCGGGTCGGCACCCTGGCGCATGTAGGCAGCCAGCATGCGGCTCTCCGCCCGCTGCCGGGAACGCATCAGGTTGTGCGCAATTCCGTACAGCCAGGGCAATGCGTCCGGAAAGGCAAGATCGTAGTCCCGGCGGCGGGAGAACCCCGTCGTGAAGGTCTCCGCGGCGACGTCGGCGGCGATATCCCGGCCGGCCCGCCGGGCCACATAACGGTAGATCGCGTCGTGGTGACGATCGAAGATCAGTCCGAACACGGCCGGGTCCTCGCACGACCGCGCGATGACCTGCGCATCGGCATCTGGCACCGCCATGCCGGGTGCGTCCTGCACCCACTGATTCGGCGCCGAGGGCGCCGGCCGCGCCGGCGGGGTCGCCGTGCCCGGTTCCGCCGCCCGGCCCGACATCGCTGCCGCGGCGTTCATCGCGGTCCGAGACTCCCCGGTCGGCCCGGTCGGCCCGGTCGGTGGCGAGGGCTGTCCCTCCCCATAGCTGTCGGCTCGCTGCTCGAGCCACACGGTCGACGCGATCCACCACGACGGTACGTGGGCGGACTGCCGGGCACGAGCCACCGGCGACCATCCCTCCAGGGTCATCGTTGCCTCACCGTTCGCCGTCCTTTCCCGCGTCTGTGCGCAGACACGGACCAACAGGGGCACCGTCATCCCCTATTGGCCGCGCAACGGCAAACGGTTCACACCGCGCCATCCCGGCCCCCGGCATCGGCCCAGGCCGGGTGGGATGGTTTGGATGCGTTCGAGGGTGGGGTCGGCGGTCAGGTCTGCACGATATCGGGCGGTGATCACCGTGGGTGAGTGGGCGGCGAGGAGGCTGTGATGACGGCCACGGGTGTCGAGAACGTGGCGCCGGCTCCGTCCCAGGGACACCAGTGGCCACGAGGGCCGCGCGGCACGGGAGGAAATCATGACGATTCACCGGATGGATCACACCGGCTTCGTGGTCACCGATCTCGCGGCTGCCATCGCGTTCTTCGTCGAACTGGGCCTGGAACTGGAGGGCGAGACAGCCGTCGAGGGTGCATGGGTGGACCAGCTCCTCGGGCTGGAAGGCGTCCGAGCGGACATCGCCGTCGTGCGGACCCCGGACGGCCACGGCCGGGTCGAGCTGTCGACGTTCCACTCGCCGGTGGCCACCAGCACCGCGCCGAGGGCGCCGCTGAACACCCCGGGCATCCCTCGCCTGACGTTCGTCGTCGACACCGTCGACGACGTCCTCGCCCGCCTGCGCGCCCACGGCGCCGAACTCGTGGGTGAGGTGGCGCAGTACGAGGACTACTACCGGTACTGCTACGTCCGCGGCCTCGAGGGCATCATCATCGGGCTGGTCGAGGAGCTCGACTGAAGCAACACGATTCTCCTATGCCGCACAGGTGATCACCAATCAGTACCAGCCACACCGGAAAGGACCGCCGCCACGGCCGTCGCTGATGGCCTCGACCCCGCCCTGTGATTCCGGCACCGGACCCGTAGCGCTCCTCGTCCTTCGCCATCAGGTGGCGGTGCTGCAACGGCAGGTGAATCGTCCGGCGCTGGAGCCGACGGATCGGGTGATCCTCGCAGCCCTGTCCCGGCTACTCCCCCGGGCCCGCTGGGGTTCGTTCTTCGTCACCCCGGCCACCGTGCTGCGCGGGCACCGTGAGCTCCTCTCGCGACAATGGACCACCCGCGCAAGACCCCCGGTCGGCCACCAGTCCGCCGAGAGATCCGCGAACTCGTCGGGCTGGGCTACCCGGTCGGGGTCTCCATGGTCTGGCGGATCCTGCGCCGCGCCGGCGTCGACCTGGCGCGCACCCCCCGCAAGCCCCGAATTGGATTCCACGGTCCGACGCACCCGCATCCTCGGGGACTGATCCGTGGTGGAGCCGTCTCGGGCGGGCGGTCAGATGGCCAGGGTGAGCTCGGTGAAGGCAGCCGTCAGCCGGTTCCGGGGGGCGGCATCGACGCCCAGTTCGTAGTCGCCGCGGCGGATGTTCTGCACGAACGCGTGCCCGGAGCCGATGATCTGTGCGGAGCGGAGGCGTTTCAGGCCGCGCATCGGCCGTAGTCGTGCCTTGCACCGGCCGTGGGACAGGGCGCGGGTAAAGAACCGGCGGGCCGCGGCGAGATCCCGCTTCTCGGCGGCCAACACGTCGATGACCTGCCGGGATCCCGTCGGCCGTCCCACCCGGAAAACTCCCGGCAGACGTCGCTACAGTCGAGTGAGATCGATTTTGACCGGGAAGGGCGCGGCGGCATCGACGACGCCCGCGAAGACCTCACCGCCACGGTAGGCCCCGGTCGCCGGGTCGAGAACGTAGGTATGGACGACCGGGACACCGCCGGGGGGCTGCTCGACCCGCCAGTAGTACGAGATCCCAGCCCTCGCGTACTGCTCGGCCTTGACAATCCGGTCAGTCGTCTCCGAACCAGGCGAAACGACCTCGACGACGAGCAGGATGTGCGCGGGACGGGCCGGCATGATGTCGATCGTGTCCGCGCGGTACACAACAACGTCCGGCCGCCGACTCGTCCGCGGCACGCCCTGAAGCCGCACGTCACCATCGAAGTCCGCGTTCCAGTCCGGCCCGGCGGCGGCCTCCAACGCGACCGCGAGAATCTTGATCAGGCGGTTGTGCCGCTTGGACGCGCGCGCACTGCTCGACGGACCAGGACTCGTACTGCTCCGCCGTGACCTGCTCGTGCATCCACGCAGGAGCGATCATCTCCACAGTGATGACGCACCTCTCATCCAGGAGAACCGACCCGGCCTGATCCCCGCGCACCAGCGCGGCGCCGTCCCCTCCGCGTCCCGGCGTGGTCACAGTCGCGCCGTCCACGCTCGACGCCGTTCTCACTGTCAGCGAGGGCCTGGCGCCGGGTAGTCGACCTTCGAGCGCACGCGACCGGCGCGAGACGGTGAGCGGTGGACCGGGGTGGCGGAGCCGAAGCCACCGCCGACCTGTCCACCGCCCGCCACCTCGGCCAACGCGTCGCCACCCACACAGCCCGATTTGTCAGAATGACGGCATGACCTCAGACCTCACCATCCCCGCCACGCACCACGACCTCATCACCGCGTCGACCGTCGCCCTGAGCACGATCAACGACGACGGTTCGATCCAGACCACCGCCATCTGGGTGCTGCTCGACGACGACGGTGTTCTCCGCACCTCGCTGTCGAAAGATCGCAAGAAGTACGAAAACCTCGTGGCCCGCCCGCAGGCCACACTGTTCGTCATCTCGCCGACCAACCCGTTCCACACCCTCGAGGTGCGCGCCACCGTTGAGATCGCCGACGACGACGCCGCGCGCACCTTCATGGCCAAGGTGATCGCACCGTACGGCCAGACGCTCGAGACGATGGCCGAGCAGGCGGCTGAGGAGCGCGTCGTCGTCACCTTCGTGGCACAGCGGGTCCGCGCGCAGGGCTGAGCGGTGCACAGTGAGCCTTTCCCGGTAACCATCGGTGGCGGTGGGTAGCCACAACGGTGTGTGTGGGCCGTGGGTTTCAGGTGGTGCGCTGATGCTCGGTGTGGAGGATGACGAGGGCGGCTTTCACTACCAGGCCGATCTTCCAGGGGGCGAGGCTGGCGTTGCGTAGGGCCTTGAAGGACTTCAGGAGGGCGTTCGCGCGTTCACCGACGGCGCGCAGCGCGTTGTGGATCTTTCTGGACCACCACAGGTCCGCACCCCCGGTCGGGCCGGGGGTGCGGACCCGGTCGGTTTCGATCACCGTGCCGTCGACGATGACGTGGTCGTAGCCGGCCATGCTCGCCGCGGTCAGGGCGTGGCGCGGGTCGGGTCGGGGGCCTGCCAGGCGAGGACCGCGATGCCCTCGTGTAGGTACCGGTAGCCCACCGAGGAGCTGATCTCGTTGTCGGCGCACAGGTCCTTGACCCGAACACCGTCACGGAACCAGCGCAGGACGAGGACGGCCTGTGCCCACGGGGTGAGCGCGCGGGTTCCTTTCCGGGTACCGCGACGTTCACGCTCCGCGACCAGCAGGGTGGCCAGTCGCAGGACGGTGCGTTCGGTGAACCGCAGCTTGCCGTTGTACGGGATGCTCACGCGCGCGGGGCCTTGTCTGAAGTGGATCCGCGGAAGGACCTCCTTCGTATCGGGCACTCTATTTCTATTCCATGAGTTCTACATAGGCCTCGGCGAGTCGTTAATTCGTTCGCAGTAGGCGACGAGGGTTTCGAGGATCTGGTCGGCGGTCCTGGTCCAGATGAACGGCTTCGGATCCTTGTTCCAACGGTGGATCCACTTGCGGATGTCGGCTTCTTCATCTTCCGCGCCGGCCAGGGAGCCGACAGCAAGTATGTGATCAGCGGCATCCCCCCGATCGCCGCCGATTACCTGGGAAATCCGCTGCCGCGGTCCGCCCTGCCGGGCGGCGGATGAGGGACATCCTCGTTCATCAGGTACGTCCTGTTCCATCCGGGCGTCGTGTCGACCCCTGTCCGACCGAGGCGAGACCGCCCGACTCCATAAGATCATCGAGAAGCTGCTCACCCCATGATGCTCCGCGCTGGGGCTTGACAATAACTTCGGCCCGCTCGGACGACGCTGCCACATGGCGCAAAACCGACGTATAGGGCGTGATGCCATGATCGGCACGCATCGTGCCTGGTCGTGTATTGACGGCGAGGTCGCGAGTCGGGCATTGTTCACCCATGCGGTCGAGATTCCTCTCCGTGGCACGTCGCTACGTGGACTACCGGCGGACGGCCAGCGCCCTCTGTCGCTGACCGGCTGACTTCTCCTGACTTCTGCTGACTGGCCTCTCTTTTCGCGGCCCCCGCGGAAGATCTGAAAGCTGATATCGGGCGAGTTTCGAACGCGTTACGTCGCCGGGCGGTGAACACGGCCGGCGTATGTTTCGCGTCCGGGAACCGCCTCCTTCCGCGCGCCCGATTTCCCTGCCTGCGGACGCTCACCGCCTCGCCGGCGACCCTCGATGATGCACGTCCTCAGAGATGCACGTCTTCAGAAAGGAAGACCGCCCCCCGTGAACGCACAATCGCGAGCCGATTCAACGGTGTTAGGTCGCCGAGGATTCCTCGGTCTCGGCGCGCTCGCCGGCTCGTCGCTGTTGCTCGCCGCCTGCGGCGGTGGCAGCGGTTCGGTCTCGTCCGCCGGCAAGGACGGTGGAACGCTGCGGTGGGGTTGGTCCACGGTCACCTCCTGGGACCCGGTGACCTCGTCCGCCGGCTGGGACGTGCACGCCCTGTCACTGGTCTACGCCGGCCTCACCAAACTGGACGAGAAGGGCAACCCGGTACCGGCGCTGGCCGAGTCGTGGAAGTACAACGCGAAGGGCGACCAGGTCACCTTCGTTCTGCGGCCCGGTCTCACGTTCAGCGACGGCACGCCGGTGAACGCCACCGCCGTGCGCAAGAACATCGAGCGGGGTCTGACCTTCCCCGGGTCGCTCGTCGCCGCCCAGCTCGCCACCGTCGAGGCCGTCGCCGCGGATGACGACGCACGGACCGTCACCCTCGGGCTTTCGTCCGTCGACTACCAGGTCCCGAGCCTGCTCGCCGGCAAAACCGGGATGATCGTCAGTCCGGCGGCGTTCGAGAAGGACGCGAAGGGGCTGGCCACCAGGCCGGTCGGCGCCGGGCCGTTCCGGCTCACCGAGTACGTGCCGAACCAGTCGGCGAAGCTCGTCCGGTTCCCCGGGTACTGGGACAAGGCGAACATCCAGATCGGGAACTTCGAGCTGTATCCGCTGCCCGAGGCGGCGACGGCGATCGCGTCGCTGCAGTCCGGCCGGCTCGACGTCGCCCAGATCCCGGGCAGCCAGGTCTCCGCGGCCAAGGCGGCCGGCCTCGAGGTGCAGGTCATCCCCTCCCTGGTGACGACGGTGCTCGACGTCAACGTCACGAAGAAGCCGTTCGATAACCCGTTGGTCGTCGAGGCGTTCAAGTACGCCCTCGACCGCGCGGCGCTCGCCAAGGCCCAGACGTTCGGCCTCGGCGTGGTCAACTACCAGCCGTTCCCGCCCGGGTACGTGGGCCACGACCCGAGCCTGGACAACGCGTTCCCCTACGACCCGGACAAGGCGAAGAAGCTGCTCGCCGAGGCCGGCTATGCGAACGGTCTGGAGCTGCCGCTCACCGCCACCGGCGCGAGCTCCGCTCTCGCCGAGCAGGTGCAGGCGCAGCTGGCCAAGGTCAGTGTGAAGGTCACCATCGACACGATCCCGGCGTCCCAGGCCACCCAGATCGTGTACATCCAGCACGCGAAGGCTTTCTCGGTGGACGGCTTCGCGGGGCGGGACTCAGCCGTGCAGGCCTTCCAGGTGCTCTTCGGCGAGCAGGGTCTGATGAATCCCGGCCGCAGGACACCGCCCGAACTGAACGCGGCCCTGCAGAAAGTGCGCCAGACGCCGCTGGAGGATCCGTCGTACCCGACAGTGCTCAAGGCCGCCACCAGGATCGCGGTCGAGCGGATGCCGAACATCTTCCTGTACACCCAGCCGCGCGTCCTCGCCCGCAAGAAGAACGTCTCGCCGCTCGGCAGCTACCTGGCGGTGCAGCGCTTTGACGGCGTCCGGGTCAGCTGAGCCCGGCCACGAGCTGGTCCGATGAGCAGGCGGTCTGATGAGCGGGTGGAGGGCGGCCGATGACGGCAGTTGAGTTCGATGCGCCGGCGGGGCTGACCGGCCGGGGGGCAGGCGTCCCGCTGAGCCGGTGGGCCGCACAGTGGGGCACGGCGGTGCTGCGGCTGCTGCGCAGCACGCTGTTCGTCGGCATCCCGGTGGTGCTGATCGCCACGATCATCACCTACGGGCTGGGTGCCCTCACCGACACCAACCCCGCGGCGCAGGTGCTCGGCGAGACCGCGACGCCGGCGGACATCGACCGGATGAACCACTACTTCGGTCTCGACCGGCCGCTGGTCGTCCAGTACCTCAGCTGGCTCGGTCACGCCCTCACCGGGGACCTCGGCCGGTCCTACTACACCACCCTCCCGGTGACGGACAGCATCAGCCAGGCACTGCCGGTGAACCTCTCGATCACGGTCCTCGCCGTGCTGATCGCCGTCCTGCTCGGCGGCGCCCTTGGCATCGGGGCGGCCCTGTCGGGCGGCGGCTGGTTCGACCGGGCGGTCACCCTGCTGTGTTCGGCGGCGTCGACCGTGCCGCCGTTCGTCATCGGCATCGGGCTCATCGTGCTGTTCTCGGTGACGGTCCCGATCCTGCCCTCCGGCGGCTATGTGTCGTTCACCGAGGACCCGGGGCAGTGGTTGCGCTTCGCGATCCTCCCGGCGATCGCGCTCGCGGTGGAGGGCGCCGTGGCCATCGCCCGCCAGCTGCGTACCTCCCTCGTCGGGGAGCTGCGGGAGAACTACGTCACCGGGGCCGACGTCCGCGGCCTGACGAAGCTGCGGGTGGTGTTCGGCCATGCGCTGCGCAACGCCGCCGGGCCGGCGATCACCGTGCTGGGCTACTCCATCCCGCAGATCATCGGGGCCATGGTCGTCGCCGAGGCGGTCTTCAACCTGCCGGGCCTCGGCAAGCTAAGCCTGGACGCGGCGGGCAAGGGCGACATCCCGGTGATCCAGGGGGTGCTGGTCACGATGATCGGGCTCGTCGTGGTCTCCAACCTCCTGGTGAACGCCGCCCTGCTGCGCCTGACACCGCACGCGAGGAGGCAGCAGCCGTGACCGAGAACGCGCGCGGCCCGTTGCGGCGGGCCCTGCGGCTGCGGTCCACGAAGATCGCGCTGGTGATCCTCGCCGTGGTCGCCTTCTTCGGGTTCGCCGGCGGGGCGCTCGCCCCACACGACCCGCTTGCCCAGGACACCGGCCACCTCCTGGCCGGCCCCAGCGGGGCGCACTGGCTCGGCACCGACTATCTCGGCCGCGACGTGCTCAGCCGGTTGATGGACGCCACCGGCCGCTCGGTCGTCGGCGCGGTCGAGGCGGTGGCGGTGGCCTTCCTGCTCGGGGTGCCGGCGGGACTGGGCTCGGTCTTTTTCGGCCGACTGTTCGAATGGGTGGCCCAGCGCATCACCGACGCGGTGATGACCCTGCCCTACATCGTCTTCGCGATCGCCGTGACCGGGATCATCGGCAACGGGCAGAAGCAGGCGATGCTGGCCATCGGGGTGTTCCTCGCGCCGCTGTTCTTCCGGGTCACCCGGGCGGCGGCCCTCACCCTCACCCGCGCGCAGTACGTGGAGATCGCCGAGCTGCTCGGGGCGTCCCGCTGGTGGATCATCCGCCACCACGTCTGGTCCAAGGTGTTCCCGACGGTCGCGGTCACCACCGCGCAGATGTCCGCAATCGTGCTGTTGTCCGTGTCCTCGCTGACGTTCCTCGGCATCGGGGTGAAGCCGCCGGCCCCGACCTGGGGCGGAATGCTCGCCAGCGATCTCGGCTTCCTGGCCCAGCAACCATGGGCGCCACTGTTCCCGGCACTGGCGATCATGCTGTCCGCCGGGATGCTGAACGCGATCGCCGACGCCATCCGGGACACCACGGGGGTGGCGACGATCCCGCTCGGCCGGAGTCGTTTCCGCCGGCCCGCCGTCACCATCCCGGCGCAGGAGAAGATCATCCCGGCGCAGGAGAAGAGGTCCCATGCCTGAGTCGACCACCCACCCCGCCGAGGTGCTGCTGACGATCGACGGTCTGCGGGTCACCATCGCCGACGGGCGGACCGAGGCCGTCCGCGGGGTGTCGTTCGAGGTCCGCCGCGGCGAGACGGTCGGCATCGTCGGTGAGTCCGGCAGCGGCAAGACGCTGGTCTGCCGGTCGGTCCTCGGGGTGCTCGCGCCCGGCTGCGCGGTGAGCGACGGAACGATCGACTTCGCCGGTGCCTCGCTGGTCGGGATCCCGCGGCGGGCCTGGGACCAGCTGCGTGGCACGCGGATCGCCGCGGTGTTCCAGGACCCGGCGTCCTACCTCAACCCGTCGGTGCCAGTGGGCCACCAGCTGGCCGAGCAGCTACGGGTGAAGCTCGGCCGGTCCCGCCGGGACGCCCGCGACGCCGCGGTGCGGCTGCTCGCGGCCATGGGCCTGCACGAACCCGCCCGCGTCTACCGCCAGTATCCCTATGAACTGTCCGGCGGCATGCTGCAGCGGGTCGTGCTCGCCATCGCCGTCTCGGGAGATCCGCAGCTGCTCATCGCCGACGAGGCGACGACCGCACTCGACGTCACCATCCAGGCCGAGGTGCTCGAACTGCTCGCCGGGCTGCGGGCCGACCGCGGCCTGGCGGTCATCGCGGTCTCCCACGACCTCGCCGTCATCGCCGAGTTCTGCGACCGGGTGCTGGTGTTCTACGCCGGTGAAATCGTCGAGGCCGGGCCGACCGCCGCCGTGCTGCGCGCGCCGCGGCATCCGTATACCGAGGCTCTGCTGCGGGTCGCCTCGGTCGGCAGCTGGGAGCGACGCAACCTCGCCGTCATCGACGGCCTGCCACCCGCGGTCGGCGCCGCGCTCCCGGGCTGCCGGTTCGCCGACCGGTGCGCGTTCGCCACCGAGCAGTGCCGCACCCGGCCGATCCCGCTGACCGAGCTGGCGGATGGCCGGGCCGTCCGGTGCGTTCGCGTCGACGAGATCGCGCTGAGCGGAGCCGGAGTCGCCGGAGCTGGAGCTGGAGCTGGAGCGTCACGATGACCGACACCGACCTCGACGCCGCCGGGCGGGCGGCCTCCACCGCGACCCCGCCCACCCCGTCGGCTCCGTTGCTGCACGTCGAGGAGCTCGGGGTGTCCTTCGCCCGGCCCGGGGGCGGCCGGCGGATCCGCGTGCTCGACGATGTGGAGCTGACCGTCCGGCCCGGCGAGATCGTCGGCGTCGTCGGCGAGACCGGCTCCGGCAAGACGACGCTGGCTCGGGCGATCGCCGGCCTCACCACCCCGGACGGCGGTCGGGTCCTGCTCGACGACCGGGACATCGCCCGCCTGCGCGGCCGGGCCCGGCGGCGGTTCCGGCGGGGCGGCGCGATCCAGTTCGTCTTCCAGGACCCGCTGCGCTCGCTCGATCCGGAGCTCACCGTCGGGACCAGTGTCGGGGAGGGACTGGCGATCGCCGGCGTCGGGAGCCGGGCGCAGCGGGCCGAGCGGGTGGCTGATGCGCTGCGGCAGGTCGGCCTCGACCCGGCGGTGGCCGACCAACTCCCGGCGCAGCTCTCCGGCGGCCAGCGGCAGCGTGCCTCCATCGCCCGCGCGGTCGTCGCCGACCCTCGACTCCTGCTGTGCGACGAGCCGGTCAGCGCGCTGGACGCCTCCAACCGCAACCACATCCTGCTGCTGCTCGATGAACTGCGCCGCCGGCTGGCCGTCGGGATCGTCGTGATCTCCCACGACCTGAGCTCCCTGGCCGGGATCGCGGACCGGGTGGTCGTGCTCTACCGGGGCCGGGTGGTGGAGACCGGGCCGATCGCGGACGTGTTCACCCGGCCGCGCCACCCGTACACCGCGCTGCTGATCGCCTCCGCACCCGACATCCACGGCCGGGACCGGCTCGCCGCGGCCCAGCTGCGCTCGCAGCGTCCCGACGACGACGCGACCGCGCGGCAGGCGGACGGCTGCGTGTTCGCCCACCGGTGCCGCTTCGCCACCGACGTCTGCGCGCGGACCCCGCCGTCCCAGGACGCCGCCGGCCGACCCGCCGGCGACTGGACCGTGGCCTGCCACCACACCGACACCTGGCGGAACCAGACCCTGTTCTCTTATACACATCTCCGAGCCCACGAGACTAGCGCTCAG
>NZ_JANEZT010000339.1 GCF_025403405.1 Frankia tisae | reverse complement strand
GACACCGGCACGGCCGCGCGCCCCGGCCCGCCCCCCGGCTTCGGGCGCGGGGACGCCGGCGGGAACGATCCCGCGGCCGACCCGGCGCGGCGGCTGTCCCCCCGCCGCGCCGCCGCGCTGTCGGGCCTCGCCGTCCTGGGAACCGGCGGCATCAACGCCACCGTCACGCTCTGCGTGCTGCTCTGCCCGGCGGTGGTGCTGGTGTTCGCGGGCGGGACCCGCCGGGCGTGGGCGCTGCGGGCCTGGTGGGTGGTGGCGGTCATCCTCGCCTCGGCCTGGTGGATGCTGGCGCTGGTGGTGCAGGGCCGGTACGGGCTGAACTTCCTCCCCTACACCGAGACCGTCCAGACGACGACGGCGACCACGCCGGTCGCCGAGGCGCTGCGCGGCGCGGCGGACTGGATGGCCTACCTCCAGCTGCCGCGCCCCTGGCTGCCCGCCGCGACCGAGTACGTCTCCCGGCCGGTGCCGATCGTCGGTTCGGCGGCCGTTGCCGCGATCGGGCTGTGGGGGCTGTCCCGGCCCGATCTGCCTGCCCGCCGGTTCCTGCTGGTGACGCTCGCCGTCGGCACCGTCTCCGTCGCCGCCGCCTACCCGGGCGACCCGGGCAGCCCCTTGTCGGGTGCGGTGCGCGATCTGCTCGGCAACCAGCTCGGCTTCCTGCGCAACGTCTACAAGTTCCAGCCGGTGGTGCGGCTGCCGATCGCGCTGGGCGTCGGGCACGCGCTGACCGCCCTGCCGGCCCGGGTCCGCCGAGCCCGGGGCCGGTGGAACTGGGCGCGTCCTCGGGCCGGCGTGACGACGGCCGCCGCCGCGGTGACGGTGGCCGCGCTCGTCTGCGGCATGACTCCCGCGCTGTCCGGCCGCGCGTTGCAGCCCCGCCCGTTCACCGCGGTGCCCGACTACTGGGTGCAGGCAGCCGACTGGCTCAGCGGGAACCCGCAGGGCGGCCGGACGCTGATCCTGCCCGGTTCGCCATTCGCCGAGTACGACTGGGGCCGTCCGCTCGACGAGCCGTTGCAGTGGCTGGCGAAGACGCCCTGGGGGGTTCGTAGCCTCATCCCGCTCGGCGGCACCGGGGTGACCCGGCTGATGGACGGCATCGAACGCGAGCTGGCAGCGGGCTCCGCGCCGGGGCTCAGCGACGCGCTGGCCCGGGCCGGCATCGGCCAGATCGTGCTGCGCAACGACCTGGAGCAGAAGGACTGGGACATTCCCCCGTCCACCGACGAGCTGCATCGGGCGCTGCGATCCTCCGGGCTGACGCCGGCCGCCTCCTTCGGCCCGCAGGTGCCCGCGCGTGCCTCGGCGAAGGAGCGGCTCGTCCCGGCGCTGCGCAACCCCGGGCAGAAGGTGCCGGCGCTGGAGATCTGGACGGTGCCGACGGGCGCGAAGCTCGTCCAGGCCTACGCCGCCGACGGAGCCGTCGTCGTCTCAGGCGGGCCCGAGGCGACGGTGCAGCTCGCCGCGCAGGGCCTGCTCGGCGCGGACCGGCCCGTCGTGCTCGCCGCCGACCTCGCCGACCCGTCGGCCTCGGCGGCGGCGTCGACGAGCCCGAACGCGATCAAGGTCGCGCCGCGGGAGGTGATCGGGCCGTCGACCGCCTGGGTCGACACGGACACCTTCACCCGCCGGGACAGCACCTTCGGCATCGTCCACGACGCCAACTCGTACCTGCTCGGGCCGACCGGCAACGCCGTGGGCAAGGCCGGGGAGCCCCACCAGTGGGCCGAGGACGACGTGGCCGGTCACCAGACCGTCGCCGGCTTTGTCGGCGGCGTGTCGGTCACCGCCTCCTCCTACGGCTACGACCTGCTCGCCGCGCCGGACCTCGCGCCCCCGGCCGCCGTCGACGGGTTCACCGCGACGGCTTGGACGGCGATGCGCAAGCCGGGCACCACCTCCGCCGGCCAGTGGATCCAGCTCGACGTCGGCCGCCAGATGACCGTGCCCTACATCGACATCCGGCTGCTGTCGGAGGGCCCGTGGCGACCGGCTGTGCGGGCGATGCGGGTGACCAGCGAGGCCGGTGCCGTCGTGACCGATGTGTCCCCGGTGGAGGACATCCAGCGCCTCGCCGTCCCGCCGGGGGCGAGCCGTTGGTACCGGATCGGGTTCGAGCGGGTCGACCGGGAGAACGACGACACCCTCGGCGCCGGCATCCGGGAGATCACCGTCCCGGGCGTCACGTTCGACCACTACGCGCAGCTCCCCGACGACGTCGGCCGGCTGTTTGCCGGGGCCGACCAGGGGGACGTCGCCTTCTCGCTGGCCCGGCAGCGGGTCGACCCGGCGCAGCCGTTCGGCGGGTCGGAGGAGCTGGCGCTGTCCCGCCGCTTCGACGCGCCCCGGGAGATGACCTTCACCGTCAACGGTACGGCGAGCTTCCTGCCGCCCCCCCGGGGCACCCCCGCCGCCGACGACAAGCCGTTGGTCGTCGACTGCGGCAGCGGTCCCGCCCTGGTCGTCGACGGCAAGCGCTACCCGCTGCGGATCACCGGGCGCAACAGCGACGTCACCTCGGTGCTGCCGGTGAAGGTGTCGCTGTGCACCGACGGAAGCCGCCTCACGTTGCCGGCCGGGACCCACCAGCTTCGCGTCGACGAGGGCCTGACCTCGATCCTCGTCGACTCGCTGGGGCTGGTGGGTGCCGGGCACCAGCCGGCCGGGCAGGCGGCGCGCGCGACGGCGGTGCGCCAGTGGGGCGCGGAGCACCGGACCATCCAGATCGGGGCGGGCACCCGGGCGTTCCTCGCCGTGCGGGAGAACGCGAACACCTCATGGACGGCGAAGCTCGGCGGCACCACCCTCACGCCCGTGCGTCTCGACGGCTGGCAGCAGGGTTGGATCGTGCCGGCCGGCGCCGGCGGCACCATCCTCATCGACAACGTTCCCGGCACGGAATACCGGCGCAACCTGATCGTCGGGTTGCTGCTGGTGGTCCTGCTCGTCGTGCTCGCCATGCTGCCGGCCCGCTTCCGGCTGCGGCGGCGCTCCGACGAGAACGGGTACCCGGCCTTCCCGCCCGTGCCGCGGGCGGCCCGTGCGGCCGGCGTCGCGCGGTCGTCGGGGGCGCGGTCGTCGGGGGCGCGGCCTTCCGGGGCGGTCGCCCGGGCGGTGTGGACCGGGCTGGCGATGGTGGCGCTTGCGCTGGTGGCCGGCCCGGTCGCCCTGGCGGTGCCGGTGCTGGTCTGGTTCGGGCGGTCCCGGCCGTGGGCGCTGGCGTGGTTCGCCGCGCTCGCGATGCTCGCCTCGGGCATTGGAGTCGCGGCGCAGCCGAACAGCCAGCCCGGATCGGGTCACGGGGCGTTCGGCGTGCCCGTGCAGGTGTTCGGCTCCCTGGCGCTCGCCGCGGTGCTCGCCTCCCTGGCCGTCTGGGGCTGGGAACGGCCCGCGGGCCCGGACCGCCCCGGACCCGCGGACTTCGCAACGGACGGCGACGACCCAGGCTCCCGCGGCCCCGACGGCGACCGTCCCTTCGGCGACGGCGGCCCGTACGGCCGAGGCCCCTACGGCGGCCCGTCTGGCGGCCCTCGTGGCGGTCCGTATGACGCCGGTGGCCGGGGATCACGTGTCGGGAGGCGGACTCGGGATGGCGATGTGCGGGCCGGAAACAGGAGACTCGACTAGCGCCACCGCGACGTCATCCGCAACATGCCGGCCGTGCTCGCGCAGGCGCGGCTGCGGGTTCTGCGCCGGCCGGCCGCTGACGCAGGCTGAGCCGAGGGCATCAGTCGAAGCCGTTCTCCCGCAGCCACCGGCGCCGCCGGCGGGCGAGCAGGAGCCGAATGATGCGGGGCCGGCGGGCGAAATCCTCCTCGAGGATGAGGCGGTGGACGGTCATGTCCTCGGCATAGCGGAAGCCGTCCTCGTCCGTCGATTCGCGATAGCCCATCTCGACCAGATCCTGGGAGTCGGGGGTGCGGTCCACCCAGCCCAGCAGGAACGCGCCGGCGGTGGGGAACTCCGCCGCCGCGGCGGTGAACTCGTGGGATGGGTCGAGGTGCAGCAGGCTCGCCGTCCGCCAGAGCGGGGCGAGCGCGCGTAAGTCGTCGCGGTAATCCATGCTGCGCAGGCTGGCGAGCCCGACGGCGAGCAGCCCCAGGCGCAGCAGGCCGGGGTCGGCGCGGCGAACCGCGAGTGAGGCCATCCGCAGCCCGAAGGCCCGCAGGGTCTCCGCCTCCACCTCCGGGCGGATCAGCGCCAGGAGCTGCTCGAGACCGCTGCCGTGCCGCGCCTTGTTCAACAGCTCGACGATGGCGAGGTCGCGGTCGTGGGGAATCGCCTGATCGGCGTAGTGCGTCAACGGTCCACCCATGAGGCAGACGAGATCCGCGAGTTCGATCCGGTCCGACGGGCCCCTGTCGTCGCCGGTCATCGCGCTCCTTTCCGAGCGGGCACAGGTCGCAGCCGGCTGCGAGCCGCGGACCGCGGGCGGGCAAGGCCGAAATCCTTTCAGGTCCCGACGATGATGACCAGTGGGTAACAGCCGGTGACAGGGTGCCCGTTTCGGGGCTGGGGGTAGTACGAGGGTGCGGGGCACAGGTAGACCTTTGGGATTCGTTACGCCTCCGCGTCGACTACCCGGCGTGAGCATTGGGCTGGCCCGTGGGCGGGATCCACCCCTCCTACCGGGCCTGTTTAGGGGCCTCTGCCTGGTGATGTCGCGGTTCGTGGCGGCCCCGTGAGGAGGGGTCCGGGTGGGGCCGCAGCGGGTGCCCCATGCCCAGGGTGGGCGATTTCGCCTGGTTACGCTTGACTAGCTCCTCGACGGCGACGTGCGCCATCGCCGTGAAACCGCGAGATCCCCTGCAGAAAGGCCGGCCTACGACAATGGGATTGGCGCAGGACGGCGGCGCTTCGGCACCGCCGATACCCGATCGGGTGTTGACTCCGGGTGAGCAAATTCTCGCCGCCTCGGACCGGGCAAGTGCGCCGCTGACCTGCGGACTGTTCGTCCAGACGACTGGGCGGCTGGACCCGGCGCGGCTACGGGCCGCAGCGTGGGCGGTGATCCGTCGTCATCCGATGGCCCGCGCCGTGCTGTACGGATCCCGCCAGCACGCCTGGCGGTTCGCCGCCGAACCGACGGCCGATCCGGTCGGCTTCGTCGACGACGGAACCGACGGGTGGCGTATCCACGAGATCCTGTCCTCGGCGCCGTTCGATCTGCGCCGCTACCCGCCGGTCCGGGTGGCGCTGGTGCGTCGGCCCGACGGCGACCAGCTCAGCGTGGTGGCTCATCACCTTGCCTTTGACGGACTGCGGCTCGCCGCGCTCGTCGCCGAGATCCTCGACCACTACCGGGAGGCGGCCTACGACGCCGACCGCGACGGCGCCGTCGCCCCGGACGAGGGACACCGCGGCGTGCCGGCGGGCGTGCAGCCGCTGGCCCACACCGGCGCGCCCGGCTGGGCCACGCTCGTCCGCCGGTCCGGGCGTTACATCACGCCGCTGGCGGTGGGGGGCGACGGCTACGGCTTCCACCCGCTGATCCTGGCGGTGCCCGCCGGCCGGCGGATGCTGCCGGACGGTCGGCGGATGACCATCAACGACCTGCTGATCGGCGCGGCGCATCTGGCGATCGACCGGTGGAACTCCCGCCGGGGCGGGGGGTCCAGCCGGCTGCGGATCCGGATGCCGATCGACCTGGCGTCCCCGCCGTCGTCGGCCGCGACGCCGTCATTCCCCACGCCGGGCGAGATCAGAGGCAACCGGACCGGCCTGAAGATCATCTCGAGTGAGGTTGCGGACCGGGTGGACGCGCTGCAGCTCGCCGTCCGCGTGGTGGAGCAGACCGGCCCGGCCAAGCAGGCCGTCCCGCCGGTCGTGCCGGGGCTCTCCGGCGCGCTCGGGGTCGCCGTGGCGCGGTTCGTGCCCGGCCCGTGGCGCAGCACGCTGCTGCGCTGCGGGGTCGCCGCGGGGCGCCCAGTGCTCGCCCCGACCGCCGCGGTGAGCAACCTCGGTCGCTTCGACGACCTCGCCGGGGCCGCCGGGCTGCCGATCAGCGCCGTGTACTTCACCGGGACGGCCGGGATGCCGCAGGGGTTGTTCATCGGCGTTCTCGGGATGGGCGACAGCCTGTACGTGACGTTCGGTTACCACCGCCACCTCCTCGGCCCCGGCTCGGTGCCAGCCTTCGCGGATCTCTACCGGGCCGCCTTCGTCGAGCTGGGCGACACCGACGCCACCTTGCCGACGCCGGCGACCGCGCCGACGCCCGCCGTGGCCAGGGCATCGCGGCCGGACCGCGCGGCGGCCCCGGCGGTGACCACCCGCCGCGGCGGGGCCGTCCCGTCGCGCTGACGACAGGCCGGGCGGCGGGCCGGTGGGCCGGACGCGCCGCCCGGCCGGGACGTTCACCCGCGGCCGGCGGGCACCCCGGTGGCCGCCCGCCGGGATCCGGCGGGCGGCGGTGCGTCGGCCCCCGACGCCAGCTCGCGGCTCGTGGCAACCAGCAGGTCCTCCCCGGTGCCGGGGCGCAGCCGGGCCTCGGCGGACACCCCAGCCCGGGCCAACGCCGCCTGCGCGGCGGCCTCGCCGGCGCCGTAGAGGACGGCGACCGCCTCGGCCCCGTCGGGATCCGGCCGATAGACCAGGTCGGTGCGGCGCAGGGCGGGGCGGGGCGCGCCGGCCGGCAGCGTGAACGCGGCGTGGGTGAGCTCGTCGTCGACCCGGCGGCGATCGCGCGCCGCTCTCTCCCCGCGACCCGAGCCACGCGCCTGCGCCTGCGCCAGCCGGTCGATCTCGGCGGTGACCACCCGGGCGAGCAGCTCGGCGCCGGCGTCCCAGGTGAAGCTGGCGGCCCAGGCACGTGCGGCCGCGCGCAGCCGGGCCGCGGCGGGCGGATCGGCCAGCGCCCGCAGCGCCGCGCCGATCGTTCCCGCCAGCGGCACGCCCTCGTCGACGAGCCAGCCTGTCGTCCCGTCCCGGATCGCGTCGCGCAGTCCCGGCACCCGGAACGCCACCGCCGGCACCCCGAGGGCGGCCGCCTCCAGTACCGACAACCCCCAGCCCTCCCCGTGCGAGGGGTTCACCGTCAGCCAGGCCGAGGCGAGCAACCGGTCGCGGGTGGCCGCGTCGGTGTAACCATGCCACCGAACCACGTCGCCGCCGCGGGAGTCGCCGCCGGGGGAGTCGCCGTTGCGGGCGTGGCCTTCCCCGAGGGCGCCGTCCGCGGGGGCACTCGTGAGGCCGAGCGCGACCGCGCGGGCGACCAGCCGCTCCCGGTCGGGGCCGTCGCCGACGACATGGACGGTGAGACCCGGATGAGCGGCGACCAGCGCCGGCAGCGCGTCGAGGAGCAGGTGCAGCCGCTTGTGCGGCACGAGCCGGCCGACGCAGACGATCGTCGGCGC
>NZ_JANEZT010000338.1 GCF_025403405.1 Frankia tisae | reverse complement strand
CCGCCAACCCGCCGGCAATTGCTGGAGGTTGGTGACGGTGGCGGGGCCCGCGAACCGTCATCAACCTCCTGCATCTGCTGACCGCCGTACGGCCAGGACCGGCGCCGGCCGGCCTTCCCACGTTTCCGCTATCAGTCGAGCACGGAAGCATGCCGAGGCCCCGTCACGGTTCTGGGCAGAAAAACCGTGCGTAGGCCTCGGCATGATCTGGCCGCGATCCGGCCGGAAGCCAAGCAAGCGGGCGGCTACGGCTACGGCTACGGGGTCAGCCGAGGGCTATCTGGGGTCGATGAAGGATTCGGATCTGCTCATCTAGTCGGCGAGGAGTTCGAAGTCGGCGTAGTCGAAGCCGGGGGCGACGACGCAGCCGACGAGGACGTGCCGGTCGCCGCGGGGCACGGCGGTCTGCCACTCCCCCGCCGGCACGGCGAGCTGCGGCACCTCGCCGGCCGCCGCATCCGGCCCGAGCAGCCCGCTCGGGCCGGGCGAAGGCCGGCGGGCCAGGCCGCCGAGGGTCAGTTCCAGGGCGCCACCGCCCTGCCAGAGCCAGATCTCGGCCGAGGCCACCCGATGCCACCGGGACACCTCGCCCGGACGCAGCAGGTACAGGATGGACGTCATCACGGGCCGCTGCCCGCCGTGCGCCTCGACGAGCTCGGGGCTGGCCCAGGTCCGGCGGTACCAGCCGCCCTCCGGATTGGGTTCGAGGCCGAGGCCGCCGATCAGCTCGTCGGCGGACGTCGCCGGATCATCGAGGCGGCTCAACGACATGATTCCTCCCAGGGGCGCGGGACATCGGGGGTCGGCCCGGCCCGCCCGGTCAGGAAGTCGGAACCGGCTGTGCTGTCAGGACGGCTGTGCTGTCAGGACGCCCGCGAGCAGCCACTCGGCGGCCGACCAGGGATCGGCGGCACCGGCGGTCACCAGGTGGGCGAGCTCCGCCAGGCGCGCGTCGTGCGGCGGGGCGGCCAGGCGGTCGCGCAACACGGTCAGGGCCAGCCCGCGGATCTCGTCGGCGGCGCGAGCCAGCCTACGGCGGTCGAGCTCGCCGGTGGCGACGAGGTCTCGCCGATGCGCGGCGATCCGCTCGACAAGCTCGTCGATGCCCTCGCCCAGGGTGGCGGCGACGCGAACCACCGCCGGCTGCCGGCCGCCGGCGCGCATCCGGGTCATCGCGGTCAGGTCGGCGACGGTGCGGGCGGCCCCTGGCCGGTCCGCCTTGTTGACGACGAGGACGTCCGCGACCTCGAGCAGGCCGGCCTTGACCGCCTGCACATCGTCGCCCGCGCCGGGCGCGAGCAGGACGCAGGTCGTGTCGGCGAGCGCGGCGATGTCGATCTCCGCCTGGCCGACACCGACCGTCTCGACGACGACGACGTCGAACCCGGCCGCCTCGAGCACCCGGAGCGCCTGCGCGGTCGCGGCTGCCAGCCCGCCGAGGCGCCCCCGGCTGGCCAGCGAGCGGATGAACACCCCGGGGTCGCCGGCATGCTCGCTCATCCGCACCCGGTCACCGAGCAGCGCGCCGCCGGTGAACGGCGAGGACGGGTCGACCGCGAGCACGGCGACCCGCCGCCCGGCGCCGCGGTAGGCGCGTACCAGGGCCGAGACGGTCGTGGACTTGCCCACCCCGGGCGCGCCGGTGAGCCCGACGGTCTGCGCGCCGCCGGCGTGCCCGGCGAGCGCCGGGCCGATCTCCCACCAGAGCCCGGGGGTGTTCTCCACGGCCGAGAGCAGCCGGGCGAGCGCCCGCCGATCACCGCCGACGGCCGCCGCGAGCAGCTCCGCCGGGGCCAGCTCCGCCGGGGCCGGGCCCCGCTCGCGGTCGGCATCCGCGGCGGAGCCGGCGGTCACGCCGTCGGGACGCGCAGGATCAGGGCGTCGCCCTGGCCGCCGCCGCCGCACAGGCCGGCCGCGCCGATCCCGCCGCCGCGCCGGGCCAGCTCGTTGAGCAGGGTCAGGGCGATGCGGGCGCCGGAGGCGCCGAGCGGGTGGCCGATGGCGATCGCCCCGCCGTTGACGTTGACGATGTCGGAGCTGATCCCGAGGTCGCGCATGGACTGGATGGAGACCGCGGCGAACGCCTCGTTGATCTCGACGAGGTCGAGGTCAGCGGGGGTGAGCCGCTCCTTGGCCAGCGCGGCGAGGATGGCGTTGGACGGCTGGGACTGCAGCGAGGTGTCGGGGCCGGCGACGAAGCCGTGGTGGCCGATCTCCGCGAGGATCGGCAGGCCGAGCTCCTCGGCCTTGGCCCGGCTCGCCACGATGACCGCGGCCGCGCCGTCGGAGATCTGCGACGCGGACCCGGCGGTGATCGTGCCGTCCTTGCCGAACGCCGGGCGCAGCCTGCCGAGCACCTCGGCGGAGGTGTCGGCGCGGACACCCTCGTCCTGGCTGACGACGATCGGCTCGCCGCGGCGCTGCGGCACGGAGACGGGGACGATCTCGTTGTCGAACAGGCCGTTCTTGGCGGCGGCGGCGGCCCGCTGGTGCGACCGGGCGGCGAACTCGTCCTGCTCGGCACGGGAGATGTTCAGCGCGCCGTTGTAACGCTCGGTGCTCGCACCCATGGAGATCTGGTCGAAGGCACAGAACAGGGCGTCCTGGTCGATGGCGTCGAGCGCCTCGGCCGCGCCGTACTTCACCCCGGCGCGCATCGACCGCAGCAGGTGCGGCGCCCCGGTCATGGACTCCATCCCACCGGCGACGACGAGGTCGTACTCGCCGCTGGCGATGTAGGTGTCGGCGAGGGCGATCGCGTCGAGGCCGGACAGGCACACCTTGTTGATCGTGACCGCGGGCACCGTCATCGGGATGCCGGCGGCGACGGCCGCCTGCCGGGCGGTGATCGGACCGGTGCCGGCCTGGATCACGTGCCCCATGATGACGTACTGGATCGCGTCGCCGGCCAGCCCGGCCCGCTCCAGCGCACTCCTGATCGCGATGCCGCCCAGATCCGTCGCGGTGAAGCTCTTCAGCACCCCGGACAGCTTCCCGATCGGTGTCCGCGCGCCGGCCACGATCACGGAACCAGGCATGGCTGCCTCCTCATCACTCTTGGGGAGATTCTCGGGATGCTCACCCCACGGGCACCTTCAACACCACGATAACGTGATCTTGATTCTGGTGCCCGCCCCCGTGACCGGCCGGGCGGGGGAGAGAACCACCGCCCGGCCCCGATCAGGACAGCGCGCCGCAGGACACCACGAAGGGGGAGGAGTCCGCCGGCAGCCGCACCGTGCTGGAGGCGGTGTCCTGGACGGCCAGGCCGTCCGGGGTGAACCCCAGCGTCGTGGTGGCGACGTTGAACTGGGTTCCGTCGCTCGACGTCCCGGTGCTGATCTGCAGGGTCTTGTCGGCGCAACGAAACCCGAGGGCGGAGTTGCCGCGGACGCCGGCGCCGAGAGCCAGGTCGCTGGGCAGCGTCAGCACGGCCAGCTCGTCGAGGCTGGCGTAGCGCAGCAGGGCGTAACTCTTCGTCCCGCCGGCCGCCTGGGTCTGCACCAGCAGCTCGCCGAAACCGTCGCCGTCGATGTCGATGACCGCGCTGTTGAGCGGGGTGATGATGCTGCCGAGGGCAACCCGGGCGACCTGGCCGTCCCGGGAGAACCGCACGCGCAGGTTCGTCCCGTCCGGCGCGACCGTGTCGGGCTGGCCGTCGCCGTCGATGTCGTTCGCGGCCGCCGGTTTCGCCACCGGCGTGGGCAGCTGCGGGCTGCCCGGCCCGGTCGAGTTCGACGGCGCGGACGACTGCGGGCTGGTGGGGGCCACCGACTGCGAGGACGCGGACGCCGTCGGCCGGGTCGGTAGCGGGCTCGTCGGCACGCGGGTGGTCGATCCCGGGGCCGACCCGCCGCCGCCGGAGCTGGGGTGCCCCGAGCCGCCGCCCAGCGACGGCACGGTCGCCGCCCGGCTCGGCTCGCTGAACGTGGTCGGCATGACCGGCGGCGCGGCCGGCTCGACGACCTGGCTCGACGGGCTCGGCCGGATGGCCACCACCGCCAGCCCGATGAGCGCCGCCATCACCATCCCGCCGAGGGTGAACGCGGGGATGCGCCAGCGGCGCCGACGGGCGATGCCGGCCCGGATCTGCCGGTAGGCCTCCGGGGAGGGTCGGATGGGCTCAACCGCCTCGGTCAGCAGCCGGGTGAGCTCGTCCGGTTCCAACGCGCTCACCGCAAGCCCTCCAGCTTGCCGCTGAGGGCGGACAGCCCTCGGGAGGTGTAGGCCTTGACGGAGCCGACGCTGCAGCCCATCACCGCCGCCGCGTCCGCCTCGGACATGTCGGCGTAGTAGCGCAGGACGACCGCCTCCCGCTGGCGCCGCGGCAGCTCTCGAAGTGCCTGGATGACGGCGGCTCGCTCGACGAGAGAGTAGGCCCCTTCCTCGGCGCTGGCGGCATCGGGCATGGGCTTGGGGGCATGCTTGAGAGCGACGAGTCGACGACGCAGCGTGGAACGTGCGAGATTGACGACGGTCTGCCGAAGGTAGGCCAGGGCCTTGTCCCGGTCCTGTAGACGTCCCCAGGCCCCGTGGACCCGGATGTAGGCGTCCTGGACCACCTCTTCACACAGACCCACGTCATCCAGCAGCAACGCGGCAAGGCGCACCAATGACCGGTAGTGCTCGGAATACAACGCGGTCAGGGCGGCGTCGGCGTCCCGCGCTACGTCGCTACGGGCAGCGTCGCTCCGCGCAGGCACGGGCCGCCACCCCTCCACGACTGTCATGGGCGCGGTCACACCACGTTGGACGCCGACCGAGCACTCGAAGTTGTCCCGAAAGTTCTATCGCGTCGCGCACGAAACAGACAGCCCCCACATCCCGCGACCCCGTCTCCTTACCCATCAGCTACCTCTGCCGCCCTGTCGACTGTCAGTACCGCCCTGTCAACTGCCCGTGCCGCCCGCCATCCGCCCTCGACCACGCACCGCCGGAGGCCGATCGTGAAGGACATCCTCGAGGCGATCATCGCCCAGAGCCCGCCGTCCCCCGACCGGCGAGCGGAGTTCGCCGCGTTCACGGTCCCGGAGTTCTACCGCGGCGTCGTCGTGCGCCGCGAGGAGACCGGGATGTTCGACGGCGTCCCGTCCCAGGAGAAGGACCCGCGCCGCTCCCTGCACGTCGACGAGGTGCCCACGCCCGAGGTCGGCCCCGGCGAGGCTCTCGTCGCGGTCATGGCCTCCTCGGTGAACTACAACACGGTGTGGACGTCGATCTTCGAACCGATGTCCACCTTCGGCTTCCTCGAACGTTACGGCCGGACGTCTCCCCTTGCTTCCCGCCATGACCAGCCTTACCACGTCGTGGGTTCCGATCTGGCCGGAGTCGTGCTGAGGACAGGAGCCGGTGTACACGTCTGGTCCCCGGGGGACGAGGTCGTGGCCCACTGCCTGTCGGTCGAGCTGGAGCGCGCCGACGGTCACAACGACACGATGCTGGACCCCGAGCAACGAATCTGGGGTTTCGAGACGAACTTCGGCGGGCTGGCCGAGCTCGCCCTCGTCAAGGCGAACCAGCTTATGCCCAAACCAGGCCATCTCACCTGGGAGGAGGCGGCCGTGCCGGGGTTGGTCAACTCCACCGCCTACCGGCAGCTCGTCTCCGCCAACGGCGCCCGGATGAAGCAGGGCGACGTCGTCCTGGTCTGGGGAGCCTCCGGCGGGCTGGGGTCCTATGCCACCCAGCTCGCGCTACACGGCGGAGCGATCCCGGTCTGCGTCGTGTCGTCGCCGGAGAAGGCGGAGATCTGCCGTTCCCTCGGCGCCGAGCTCATCATCGACCGCGCCGCGGAGGACTACCGGTTCTGGAGCGATGAACACACCCAGAACCCGCGGGAATGGCAGCGGTTCGGCCGGCGCATCCGCGAACTCACCGGCGGGGACGATCCGGATATCGTGCTCGAGCATCCGGGGCGAGAGACCTTCGGTGCCTCCGTCTACGTGACCCGCCGGGGCGGCACCATCGCGACCTGCGCCTCCACCAGTGGATTCGTGCACGAGTACGACAACCGGTACCTGTGGATGAACCTGAAACACATCGTCGGCTCCCACTTCGCCAACTACCGGGAAGCCTGGGAAGCCAATCGGCTCATCGCCCGCGGGATGATCCATCCCACCCTCTCCCGGGTGTACCCGCTTACCGAGACGGGGCAGGCCGCCTACGATGTGCACCGCAACACCCATCAGGGCAAGGTCGGCGTGCTCTGCCTGGCGCCGGCCGAAGGGCTGGGTGTTCGCGACTCCGAGCTCCGCGCCCGCCACCAGACCGCAATCAACCGGTTCCGTGGCGTGTAGCCAGGGAAATCGCGACGGGCCCGATGCCCGGCTGGCGTCACGTTCACCTTGACAGTCTGAGATGCTGAGGTCCTATGACCGAACACACGGATCTCATCCCGATGGCCGGCGAGACCGACGGGCCCCCAGCCTTCGATCTGGTCCGCCGTGGCTACGACCCCAACCAGGTCACCCACCACGTGAACTGGCTCGTCGAGCAGCTCCGCGAGGCCGAGGCGCACCGGGCCGCGGCCGAGGCCGCCGCGTCCGAGGCCGCCACCGAGGCGGCCCGCGTGCGCGACGATCTGGCCGCGAACCGTCCCGCCTGGGAGGAGTTCGGCGGCCGGGTCACCCAGATCCTCCAGCTCGCCGAGGAGGAGGCGGCCACCGTCCGCGCCGAGCGGACCCGCGAGGCCGACGCGCAGCTCGAGGAGGCCCGCCGGATCGTCACCGAGGCCGAGGCCGCCCGCGAGAAGACCCTGCGGGAAGCCGACGGGCAGGCCGCCTCGATCGTCTCGACGGCGCGTGCGGAAGCCGAGCGGATCGTCGAGACCGCCCGGTCCACCGCGGCGGCGGCCGAGGACGAGTCGAAGCGCCGGCTGGCCGATCTGGAGCGTCAGCGCGAGCAGGTCACCACCCAGCTCGCCGCCCTGCGCGAGCAGGTGACGACCCAGCTCGGCGCCCTGCGCGACAAGCTCACCGCGGCCAGCGCCTCGATCGCCTCGATCGAGGCGGCGCCGATCGAGGAGCGCAAGGCGATCGGCGCGGAGACAGTCGTGCTGCCCGCGTCCGCCGGCGTCCGCAACGCCTGAATCCCCGCTACGCAGCCGCGCAGGCGCGCCCTCAGCCGGCGTCCGAGCGCGGGCGGGCCGCCCGGCAGCGTCGATCCCAGCACGGCCGATGCCAGTGCCGGCGGTCCTCGACGCGCTCCGGCGGCCAGACGACCAGGTGGGCGGTGCCCGGGTTGATCTCGTGGTCACACCCGGGGCACCGGTAGACCTTCGCCGTCGCCGCACCGGTGACGGGGCGGACCACCCACTCCCCGTCGCGTAGCACCACGACCGGATCGGGCAGCCACGCCCCGACGGGCCGCCCGCGCC
>NZ_JANEZT010000337.1 GCF_025403405.1 Frankia tisae | reverse complement strand
CCGCCAGGCCCCACGAGTGCCCCCGTGGACATGGCCGGCCAGGCAGGCACCACAAGCCAAGCTGTCCAGGCAGGCACGATCGACAAGGCAGGCACGGCTGGCGGGGCAGGCACGGCGGGCGGCAGCACCGGCAGCACCGGCAGCACCGCGAACGGCAGCACTCCGAAGGCCGGCACGCAGGCGCCGGGCACCGCCCCGAGACAGGTGATCCCGGACTGAGCGTCCGAACAATCGCGCTGAGGCCTCGGCACGATCTGACCGTGATGTGGCCGGATATCACACGGCCGGGCCGGTGGGGCCGGGGCGGGTTAGGTGATGGGGTGCTCCTGCATCGCGGCGGCACGCTCGCCGCGCGCATGCTGGAGCATCTCGGCGACGAGGAAGGCCAGCTCGAGTGCCTGCCCGGTGTTCAGGCGCGGGTCGCAGGCGGTCTCGTAACGGCCGCCGAGATCCTCCTCGCCGATCAGCTCGGCGCCGCCGAGGCACTCGGTGACGTTCTCGCCGGTCAGCTCGATGTGCAGCCCGCCCGGGTGGGTGCCCAGGGCCTTGTGCACCTCGAAGAAGCCGAAGACCTCGTCGAGCACGTCGTCGAAGTGGCGGGTCTTGACGCCGCCGACGTCGCGGGTGTTGCCGTGCATCGGGTCGCAGGACCAGACGACCGGCGGCCCGGCGGCGTTGACCTTCTCGATGATCGGCGGGAGGGCATCGCGGATCTTGCCTGCGCCCATCCGGGTGATCAGGGTCAGCCGGCCGGGGATGTGCTGCGGGTTGAGCCGCTCGGCGAGTTCGAGGACCTCGTCGGGGCTGACCTTCGGGCCGATCTTG
Source organism: Frankia tisae (assembly GCF_025403405.1). Classification (GTDB taxonomy): domain Bacteria; phylum Actinomycetota; class Actinomycetes; order Frankiales; family Frankiaceae; genus Frankia; species Frankia tisai. The sequence continues at coordinate 6,585 of NZ_JANEZT010000337.1, read as the reverse complement.
CAACCGATCGGGTTGCCCACCCGGGACAGCAGGTCGACGTGGGCACCGTCGAGGTCCCGGGTCCGCTCCCCGATCCAGATCATGTGCGCGGACAGGTCGTACGGGTTGCCGGTGGCGTCCTCCACCCGGGTGAGGGCGCGCTCGTACTCCAGCAGGAGACCCTCATGGCTGGTGAACAGCTCCACTCCGGTCAGCGCCGCGCTGCCGAGGTCGATGCCACAGGCGGCCATGAAGGCGAGGGCGCGCTCGATGTTCGTCGCCATCACCTCGTAGCGCCGGCCGGCCGCCGAGTCGCGCACGAAGGCCTTGTTCCACTCGTGGACCTTCGACAGGTCCGCGAACCCGCCGGTGGCGAACGCCCGGACGAGGTTCAGCGTTATTGCGCTCTGGTGGTAGGAGGCGACCATGCGCATCGGGTCCGGCCGGCGGGAAGCGGCCGTGGCCGCGATGTCGTTGACGGCGTCGCCGCGGTAGGACGGCAGGCCGGTGCTCGACTCGATGTCGGCCGAGCGCGGCTTGGCGTACTGGCCGGCGATGCGGGCGACCTTCACCACCGGCGTGCTCGCGCCGTAGGTGAGCACGACCGCCATCTGCAGCAGCGTCTTGACCTTGTCGCGGATCTTGTTGGCGGTGTTCGCCGCGAAGGTCTCGGCGCAGTCACCGCCCTGGAGCAGGAATGCCTCGCCCCGGGCGACCATCGCGAGGCGCTCGGTGAGCGAACGCACCTCCGGGGCCGTGACCAGCGGGGGAAGGGCCGCAAGCTGGTTGTAGGCGGCTTGCAGTTCCTCGAGGTCGGGCCACGACGGCTGCTGCTTGGCCGGGAGGGTCCGCCAGACATCCAATGCGCTCACGAGAGACAGGGTACGGTCCCGGCCGCCATGCGAGCCGGTCAACCGGCCGACATGTTTCGGTCGAGGCCCCGCGTGTGATCGGCGCCTGCCAACGGTCCGCAGGCGCCGATCAGCCGAAGAAGATCTCCGCCTCGTCGTAGAGCTCCTCGGGCACCGTCTTGAGCTCACGGGTCGCCTCTGCCAGCGGGACACGGTCGATGCGGGTCCCGCGCAGGGCGACCATCACCCCGAAGTCGCCCTCGTGCACCGCGTCGACGGCGTGCAGGCCGAAGCGCGTCGCGAGCCAGCGATCGAACGCGGTCGGCGTGCCGCCGCGCTGGAGATGGCCGAGCACGGTGGCGCGGGCGTCCCGGCCGGTGCGGCCGCGGATCTCGGTCTCGAGGACCTGCGCGATGCCCTGCAGGCGGACGTGGCCAAAGGCGTCGAGCTCACCCTCCTTCGTGACCAGGGTGCCGGCGATCGGGGTGGCGCCCTCCGCGGCGACGATGATCGGGGAGTAGTGGGTGGCAAAGCGAGCCTCGACGAAGGCGCAGACCTTGTCGAAGTCGAACGGCCGTTCCGGGATGAGGATGACGTTCGCACCGCCTGCCATCCCGCTGTGCAGGGCGATCCACCCGGCGTGACGCCCCATCACCTCGAGGATGAGCACGCGGTGGTGACTTTCCGCGGTGGTGTGGAGGCGGTCGATCGCCTCGGTGGCGATGTTGACCGCGGTGTCGAAGCCGAAGGTGTAGTCGGTGGCGGACAGGTCGTTGTCGATGGTCTTGGGAACCCCAACCACGGGCAGTCCCTCGGCGTACAGCTGGGCGGCCACGCCGAGGGTGTCCTCCCCGCCGATCGCGATGAGCGCGTCGATCTCGGCGGCGGCCAGGTTCTCGCGGACCAACGACGGCCCGTCCACGGCGGCGTAGGGGTTCGTGCGGCTCGACCCGAGAATGGTTCCGCCGCGCGGCAGGATGCCGCGCACCGCTGCGGTGTCGAGCGGCACCATGTCACCGGTCAGCGGCCCACGCCAGCCGTCCCGGAATCCCACGAAGCTGTGCCCGTAGACGCCCTCGCCCTTGCGGACGACGGCCCTGATCACCGCGTTGAGCCCGGGGCAGTCGCCGCCACCGGTCAGTACGCCGATCCTCATCGCGAATACTCCTGTCGAGCGCGCCGGCCCCCCGCCGGCGGCAGCGTAGCGGCCGCTCCGCGCAGAGGAACGCGTTCGCGCTAACCAGGCGTGGCGACCCGACCACAGCAAGACATCATCGGCGCGACATCACCCGCGCGACATCAGCGGCGCGAGGGCGGGACGGCGGCGATACGGGCACGCAGCGGAGCGAGGATCTCCCAGCGCGCCAGGTTGTGCACGGCGTCGGCGAGGGCATCGTGTGCATTGGCCGGCGGCGGCGGCAGCACCGGGCGCCCGACGTCCTCCCAGAGCTGGCGCAGGTCCCGGGTGAAGCGCGGGAGCTGCGCGGGCAGGTCGGTCATCGTTCCGAAAAGCTGGCAGAGCACCACGTGGTCATAGGCGCCGTACCAGGCCCACAGCTCCGGCGTGCCGTCGGCGGTCAGCAACGCGGCGATCTCCTCGCGGATCCGCGCCCGGGACCGCCACGCCGGGTCCGCCGGCGGCGGCAGCTGGTCGAGGACGTTGCGGCGGACCCACGGCACCGCGAAGGCCGGGTCGAACTCGGTGGACACGGCGTAGTAGCGCTGGGCGCCGTCCTCGCTGACGATGCCGATGCTGACCAGGTCCAGCCAGAGATGATCGGCCTCGCGGCGCTCGATGAACTCGGTGTCGTAGAAGAATCGGGTGCCCACCGGTTCAGTCTCCCCCGCCGGCCGGATCGGCGGACACGGACGCCAGGTTCGGCGCCGACCGGCCCGGCCGGCGCCGCCACGGCCGCAGCACGAGCGCGAGCAGCACCGCCGCGGCGGCCGCCCCGACCAGTGGCAGCACCCACAGCAGCGGCCCGGAGTAGTCCTCGTCGTTCTCGCTGCCGGCAGACGCGGCGGCGGGCGCGCCCGAACCGCCCGACAGCGCCGCCGCGGATCCCGGCGAGGGGGCGCAGCCATCCGCTCCGGCGGCCGCGGGCGCGCTGACCCCGGGGCCGGCGGTGGCCGGGGCGACTCGGACCTCGACCCGGGCCGCCCCGGGCTCAGCCACGACGCACAGCAGGCCCGCGCCCGGCGCCGAGGTCACCCGCGCGCCGGTGACCTGGACCTGGTAACCCTGTGGGTAGGACCATGCCGGCAGGCTGATGGCCGTCGCCGCGCCGGCCGCCAGGGAACTCCCGGTAGGCGAGGCCGTCCGGAAGGTGACGGTGAGCACTCGCGCCGCGTCGAATCGCAGCGACTCGGGAGTCCCCGCGACGGCCACCGGGTACGGGCGGACGATCTCCGCCGGGGCGGCCTGGAGCGACCCGCCGCCCAGAGCAGGCGGCGGGTCGGTGCCGACCGTCCCGCCCGCACCGCTGGGCACGTCGTAGAACCAGCTCAGCCCGAAGGCGTCGGCGGCCGCCGCCAGGCCGCGCAGGGCCGCGGGCGAGCCGTCCTTCCACCCGACCAGGTAGCCGGTCGGGTCGTTGACGGCGACGGTGGCGGCGGCGTCGAACGGCGCTGGGCGGTCTCCCCAGAGCAGGTGGACCGGGTCCTGGGCAGTGACGGCGTCAGCCAGCGTTCCCCCGGAGCCCGCGGCGGCGGGGACCTCGTAGCCGAGCAGGCCCGGCTCGCCGTGCAACCGGGCCGCCAGCCGGCCGAGGCCGGCGGCGAGCGTGGCACTCGACAGCGCCTGGCCCCGCGCGGCGGGGACGAGCCGCAGCACAACCCGCATCCCGCGGCCGGTGAACGTCCGGGCGAGGCTCGCGACCTGGCCGAGCCCGGGATCCGCGGAGGCCCCCGCGGCGGCATCGGGCGCCGGCCAGCCGGCAGTGACCGGGAAATGGCCACCCGCGGCCACCGGCACCGCGAGGCGCACGCCGCTGAAGCCGTAGCCGATCCAGGTGTCGAGGTCACGGGTGGTCGGGATGACGCCGGCAGGCACCGTCATCCCGCGGATGACGACCACGCGGCGCTCGCCGTCGGTCAGGTAGGCCCCGGAACGGCTGATCGTGCCGGCGGGGACGGCGCCGGCCACGGAACCCGGTGCCGCCGCGCTGACCGCGGCGGGTGGAACGGGCACGGCGAGCGCGGCCGGGCCCGCCGCGACGAGGCAACCGACGAGAACACCGAGCGCGAGCAGCAGCATGGCGGGCCGGCGGGCGCCACCACGTGGTTCGGCCCGCAGGTCACCCGGGCCGGGAGCCCACCGCCACCGGCAGGCGCCGTCCAACCGTTCGACCGCCGCCAGAGGAGCGAAATCGCCACGCACGCCACCATCCTGCCGTGTTGCCGGCAGCCGGGTCAGACCGCCCGGTCTGCGTGGTCGTCCGTGACCCGCGGCTGGGTCGGCGCGGCCACGGGACGGGACGGGCGTTCGCCGCCCGCCGCGGCCGACCCTTCGGGAGTCCCCGCCACCGCTACCGCCGCCGGCACGGGCCGCCCGTCCCGCACCGAGGTGTCAGCGGCGCCGTCCGCAGCGCCCGAGCCACCTGCGTCGTTGCGGGCAGCGGCCATCTCCTCCTTGGCCCGCTTGGCGTACATGTCCACGTACTCCTGGCCGGACAGGGCCATCAGCTCGTACATGATCTGGTCGGTGATCGACCGCAGCACAAACCGGTCGTCCGCCATGTCGGCGTAGCGGGAGAAGTCGAGGGGCTGGCCGACCCGCATCCCGATCCGGCGGATCTTCGGTACCAGCTGGCCGGGCGGCTGCACCTCGAAGGTGCCGATCATCGCGACCGGGATCACCGGCACGCCTGCCTCCAGGGCCATCCGGGCGACGCCGATCTTGCCGCGGTAGAGGCGGCCGTCGGGCGAGCGGGTGCCCTCCGGGTAGATGCCGATCAGCCGGCCCTGGCGCAGGACACGCACGCCGGAACGCAGCGCGCCCTCGCTCGCCTTGCCGCCGCTGCGATCGATCGGGATCTGGCCGGCGCCGCTGAAGAACACGCGCTTGAACCACCCCTTGACGCCGGCCTCGGTGAAGTAGTCGCTCTTGGCCAGGAAGGTCACCCGCCGGGAGATCACCAGCGGCAGGAAGAAGTGGTCCAGAAACGACAGATGATTTCCGGCGAGGATCGCGGGGCCCTGCGCGGGGATGTTCTCGGCACCCTCCACCCACGGGCGCCAGAACACTCGCAGGATTGGAGCCAGGACCACCTTGAGCACCCAGTAGAACAAGACAGCTCCCACCTGGTCACCGCCGTGAGACGACGCCCGCCAGGGCGGCCGTGACCGGGCCGCCCGTCTCCATCCGCCGAGAACGATCACATCAGACCGAGCATCTCACCGCCCGCCGAGTGGAGCACGGCGGCGCTCCGCGACCGGCGGACTGCGACGGTACGCGGGCCGCGCGGCGGATGCCGCCCGACCACGATCACCGACGGATGCCGAGCCGCCCTCGAGCCCGAGGAACGGCCTTCTCCCGTGCCCATCTAACGCCGACACGGCCCACTGTGGGACCCGCGGCACCCGGCCCACCGCCACCGGCGGTGCGAGCTCGCCAGGCGCGCGCCGGCAGCCCCACGCCTATATCATCCCAGCGGGGGCGTTCTCGGTCCGGACGAATCCTTGACGTTCCGACGACATATGCAAGACCGCGAGATACGCACGACCGTGGCCTCAACCCGCGGACCGTGCGAGCATACGTTTACCGGCGCTTTCCTTCCGCGCCGCCCCGCGGCGTGGCACGCGGGCGGACGCAGGGCACGAAGGGCGGATACACGATGGCGGGCTCCACCGGCACAGCCGTCCTACCCGGCGCCGAGCCGTTCCAGTTCGCGGGTGGGCCGGTGGGCGTCCTACTGGTCCACGGGTTCACCGGCTCTCCGGGCAGCATGCGGCCCTGGGGCGAGGCTCTCGCCGCCGCCGGGCTCACCGTCTCCTGCCCGCTGCTCCCGGGCCACGGCACCCGCTGGCAGGACATGGTCCCGACCACCTGGCCCGACTGGTACGCCACCGTGCAGGGCGCGTTCCTGCGCCTGCGCGCGGACTGCGAGCAGGTGTTCGTCATGGGCCTGTCGATGGGTGGGACCTTGACGCTGCGGCTGGCCGAGGAGCACGGCTCCGACGTCGCCGGCGTGGTCACGGTGAACGCGAGTCTGTCCACCGAGCGGCGGCAGGCCGCGCTCGCCCCGCTGCTCGGCCGGTTCATCCCGGCGGTGCGCGGCGTCGCCGGCGACGTGAAGGCCTCCGGGGTGCCCGAGGTCGGCTACGACCGGGTGCCGCTGCTGCCGTTCGCGTCGCTGCGCAAGTTGTGGGGGGTCACCCGCGGCGACCTCGGGCGAATCGACTGTCCGGTGCTCGCGTACCGCAGCGTCGTCGACCACGTGGTGGAGCCGAGCTCGGGCGCGATCCTGCTGGCCGGGGTCCGCGCGCCGATCGAGGAACGGCTGCTAGCGGACAGCTGGCATGTGGCAACCCTCGACAACGACAAGGAAACAATCTTCAAAGGCAGTCTGGACTTCGTCCAGCAACACGCGGCGCTCGTGCCCGACCCGCCCCGCAGCGATGGCTGAGCACCCGTCGGCGCCGGGCCAGGGCGAACCGCGGCCGTCCGCGGCGGGCGCGGGCGAGCCCGACCGGCCAGTGGCAGACCGCGGGACGGCGGCGTGGTCGGGTCGGTGCCAGCGGAGGGCGCCACAGC
>NZ_JANEZT010000336.1 GCF_025403405.1 Frankia tisae | reverse complement strand
GGGCGGCCGTCCCGCCGGGCGCGGGCGTCGCGCGGCGCGCGGGGGCGGTCAGCAGCAGCGTTCATGAGGCAACGATGTCATCCAGATCGTCGAGTCCAGGCAGCAGGGGGGCCAGCGGCGGGAGCTCGTCGAGCCCGCGCAGGCCCATCCGTTCGAGGAAGTAGTCGGTGGTTCCATACAGGATGGCACCGGTTTCGGGATCGTGCCCGATCTCCTCGACGAGCCGGCGGGCGGTGAGGGTGCGGATGACGCCGTCGGCGGAGACGCCGCGCACCGCGGCGATCCGCCCGCGGCTGACCGGTTGCTGGTAGGCGACCACGGCGAGTGTCTCCAACGCCGCCTGGGACAGCCGGGCGGACTGGCCGGCGAGCACGAAGCCCTCCACCCAGGGGGCACACTCGTCGGCGGTGTAGAACCGCCAGCCGGTACCGATGTGGCGCAGCCGGAAGCCGCGGCCGTCGCGGACGTATCCCTCGGCGAGCTCGGGGAGCAGCCGTTCGATCTCGCGGGCCGAGGCGCCGAGCCCGGTGGCGAGCTCCGCAACGCCGGCCGGCCGCTCAGCGACCATGAGCACCGCCTCGAGCAGCGCCGCCAGCGGCGGCCGGTCCGCGGCCGCTGGCGGGCCGTCCGCACCCGCACCTGCGCCCGGCAGTTCGGTCACGATGCCACCTCCCGCGGTTCGTCGTCGTCGGCCGGATCCTCTTCGTACAGTCCCCGGCCGATGGCGAGCAGGTCGCCGTCCGCGGCGGGGTCGGCGGCGATCCAGCGCACTGTCAGCTCCCCGAGCGGGATCTCCTGGTCGAAGGAGATCCGGCCTTCGCGGAACAGCTCCAGCAGGGCCAGGAACCGGGCGACGACCTCGATGGTCTGCTGGCAGCCCGCGCACAGCGTGCGGAAGTCCGCGGCGCCGAGCTCCCGCAGCAGCATGATGATGGCGAGCATGTGCTCCCGGACGCTGATCCGAGGCAGATGCACATGGTCGGTGGCGACCAGCGGCGGCAGTGGCGGCTCGCGCAGCCGCGCGGCCAGCGCCGCGAGCTCCGTGGGGCCGATGCCGATCTGCACCTCGGGCAGGGCGGCGGCGTAGCGGGGCTCCAGCGGCACGGCCCGGGGCACGTGCCGGGCCTCCAGCGCCATCAGGCCGGCGAACAACGCCGACGCCTCCTTGTACGCCTTGTACTGCAGCAACCGGGCAAACAGCAGGTCGCGGGCCTCGAGCAGGGCAAGGTCCTCGGCTTCGTCCTCGGACAGCGCGCCGGGCAGGAGCCGGGCGGCCTTGAGGTCGAGCAGGGTCGCCGCGATCACCAGGAACTCGGTGGCCTGGCCGAGGTCGAACCGGTCCCCCAGCCGCCGGATGTGGGCGACGAACTCGTCGGTGACCTGGGACAGCGCGACCTCGGTCACGTCGAGGCGGTGCTTGGCGATGAGCGAGAGCAGCAGGTCGAACGGGCCGGTGAAGTTGGCGAGCTCGACGACGAAGGGCTCGGGCCGCCCGCCGCGGGCGGTCGGCGCCGCCGACTGCTCGGCGCCGGCCGCACCGGCACCGGCACCGGCTCTGGACCCGCTCATAACGCCACGCTACCGGGCTGCGGGCCAGTGCTCCGCCGGTCATGATCTCGCTGTCAGGCCAGGTTGAGGCCGATCAGGGCGGCGAGCCCGCGCAGCAGCGGGCCGATGAGCTGGCCGACGACCGACGGGAACCCGACGAACAGCACCGGCAGCAGCAGCAGGGCCAGCAGGATGACGAGGCCGATGTTGCCGTCGGTGAGCCGGTGGTGGAGGCTGCGCCAGCCCTGGGAGGTCCCGCCGAGCAGGAACACCAGCCGCCCGGCGTCCGTCGGCGGGACCGGGATGAGGCTGACGATGAACATCGAGCCGAAGGTGATCGCCAGCCACAGGGTGAGCTCGGCGGCGAAGCTGTCCGGCACGGTCACCTCGGTCACCCGGTCGCCGAGGAAGACCCGCGCCGGGTCGCCGACCACCTGGAACAGCGCGAGCGAACCGAGGGCGAGCAGCAGGTAGGCCAGCGGGCCCGCGAGCACCGCGACGGCGACGTGGAAGCGCCGCCGCCGCCACACGTCGTTCATCGGCACCGACTCGGCCCAGCCGTGGCCGACGATGAACACGGCGAGCCCGCTGAAGGGGCTGAGCCTGTCCTTGACCCCGGTGGTCAGCCGGCCGCTGCGCAGCGGGGTGGGGTCGCGGACCACGCGCGCGGTGAGGACCTGGGCGGCGTCATGCGCGAACACCCCGATCAGGAACGCGACGACGATCCCGAGCAGCGCCGCCGGCTCGGCAAGATGGAAAAGCACGTCGCTACCTTTTCGCGCTGATCACCGAAAAACCGGGATTCAGCCGACGAGCGGGGGCGTGTTGTGCCGAACCATCACCTCGCGGGCCAGCCGCCGGTAGCCGGCGGCGCCCACCGAGGTCGGCGCGTACGTCGTGATCGGCTCACCGGCCACGGTCGTCTCCGGGAAGCGGACCGTGCGGTTGATCACCGTGTGGAACACCTCGGCGGGGAACCGCTCGACGACGCGGGCCAGCACCTCGCGGGCGTGCAGCGTGCGGGCGTCGTACATGGTGGCCAGGATGCCGGCGAGCTCGAGGCGCGAGTTGAGCCGCTCGCGCACCTTGTCGATGGTCTGCAGCAGCAGCGCGACGCCGCGCAACGCGAAGTACTCGCATTCCAGCGGGACGATGACGGCGTCCGCCGCGGTCAGCGCGTTCACGGTCAGCAGGCCGAGCGAGGGCTGGCAGTCGACGAGGATGACGTCGTAGTCGTCGAGGATGGGGGCGAGCGCGCGGGCGAGGCTGTGTTCGCGGCCGACCTCGGTGACCAGCAGCACCTCGGCGGCGGACAGGTCGATGTTGCTCGGCAGCAGGTCCAGATTGTCGACCTGGGTCTCGACGATGACGTCACGGACGTCGGCGTCCCCGCCGAGCAGCAGGTCGTGCACGGTCAGGTCGAACTGCATCGGGTTGATGCCGAGGCCGACCGACAGCGCGCCCTGCGGGTCGAAGTCGACCAGCAGGACGCGGCGGCCGTACTCGGCGAGGGCGGCGCCGAGGTTGATCGTGCTGGTGGTCTTGCCGACGCCGCCCTTCTGGTTGCACATGGCCACGATCCAGGCGGGACCGTGAGCGGTCAGCGAGACGGGGACGGGGAACGACGGCAGCGGCCGGCCGGTGGGGCCGGGCTGGCCCACCCCCTCGTCGACGCTCCCGCCGCCGGCTTCGAGCCGCCCGTCTTCAGACAACTTGGGTTCACCGACCGTCACCTCGCCGTAGGCGCGGCGGATCGGAGAATCGACGGAGGGAGCATCGGCAAATCGGACCACGGAGGGATTGCTCCTTCTACAAAGAGCAGAAACGGACCGGTAGGAGCGTACCGACACTCACCCGTTCCCGGCAGCGCTGGGTGGCCGTAAAGCGGCGTGTCGCGCCATCGGGGGCGGTGCGCGTTGGACGGGTCACGCCCACAGGGGTACGAAATCATGCACCAGGGGTCACCGATGCGGTTCGGTCAGGCTTGCATCGCGCCGGATGCGGCCGTGAGCGTGCTCGGCGGGTCGACGGCGATGAGGCGTTTTTCCAAGCGAAGGGAGCCCTCCTATGGGCGCACAGACAGTGGAAGCGGTGGTGGCCCGGCACAAGGGCGCGCCGGTCGGCCTGGAGCGGATCATCGTCCCCGACCCGGGGCCGGGCGAGGCCCGCGTGCGGGTGCACGCCTGCGGCGTCTGTCACACCGATCTGCATTACCGTGAGGGCGCGATCAACGACGACTACCCGTTCCTGCTGGGCCATGAGGCTGCCGGCACGGTCGAGTCGGTCGGCGAGGGCGTGACGGGCCTGGCCCCCGGGGACTACGTGGTGCTGGCCTGGCGGGCGCCCTGCGGCACCTGCCGGGCCTGCCGGCGCGGGATGGCCTGGTACTGCTTCGACTCCCGCAACGCCGCCCAGCCGATGACGTTGGAGGACGGTACGCCGCTCGCGCCGGCGCTGGGCATCGGGGCGTTCACGCCGCTCACCCTGGTCGCTGCGGGCCAGTGTGTGCCCGTGGACCCGGCGGCGCGGCCGGAGGCGGCCGGCCTGATCGGCTGCGGGGTGATGGCCGGCTTCGGCGCGGCGGTGAACACCGGGCGGGTCACCCGCGGGGAGACGGTGGCGGTCATCGGCTGCGGGGGCGTCGGCAACGCGGCGATCGCCGGCGCCGCCATCGCCGGCGCCCGCAAGATCATCGCGGTGGACGTCGACGAGCGCAAGCTGACCTGGGCCCGCCACTTCGGAGCCACCGACACCGTGGACGCCCGCACGGTCGACCCCGTGCAGGCGGTCCGCGACCTCACCGACGGCTTCGGCGCCGACGTCGTCATCGAGGCGGTGGGCCGCCCCGAGACGTACCGGCAGGCGTTCGACGCCCGCGACCTGGCCGGGCGGCTGGTCCTGGTGGGGGTGCCGGACCCGGCGATGACCGTGGAGCTGCCGCTCGCGGAGGTCTTCGGCCGCGGCGGCCACCTGTCGTCGTCCTGGTACGGCGACTGCCTGCCGAGCCGTGACTTCCCGATCCTCATCGACCTGTACCGCCGCGGCCGCCTCGACCTCGACGCCTTCGTCACCGAGACCGTCGGGATCGGCGACGTCGAGGAGGCGTTCGCGCGGATGCGCCGCGGCGACGTGCTGCGCAGCGTCGTCGTCCTCTGACCGCCCCGCGTCTCTACGGGCCCGGGTCCCCTGACGGCTCCGCGTCCGCGACCCTCGGGGCGCCCCGGGAGGGTGACCGCCGCCACCCTCGTCGGGGGTGGCGGCGGCAGTCACGGTCTGTGGCGGCGTCACGGTGACGGCGGGGTGACCCGAATTCCGGAGACGCCCGATACGGTCGACGCGTCGGGGACCGCCGCCGGGCCGGCGGCGCACCCCCGCACAGCGGGCGGACCATCCGGGTTTCCGACCCGATCGGGAGTTCCGGATCCAGAGGAGCGGGCGCGATGACCGGCAGTGCGGGGCTTCGAGTGGACCGCGTGATCACCCGCGGTGACTTCACTCTGGACGGCCAGACGTTCACCGTCGACAACAACGTCTGGCTGGTCGGCAACGACCAGGAAGTCCTGATCATCGATGCCGCACACGACCCGTCGGTGATCGCGGCGGCGGTCGGTGCCCGCGTCGTGACCTCGATCATCGCCACCCACGGGCACAACGACCACATCAATGCGGCGACGGAGCTCGCCGACCTGGTGCGGGCGCCGATCGCGCTGCACCCGGCCGACGTGATGCTGTGGCGGACGGTCTACCCCCACCGCGCGCCCGACCGATCCCTCGCCGACGGGCAGCTCGTCGGGCTGCCCGGCGGCGGGTCGCTGCGGGTGCTGCACACCCCGGGGCACTCCCCCGGCGGAATCTGCCTGTTCGGCGAGGTGAACGCAGAACCCGTGCTGTTCAGCGGCGACACCCTGTTCCGCGGCGGACCGGGGGCCACTGGGCGGTCCTACTCGGACTTCCCGACGATCCTCGCCTCGATCCGCGCGAAGCTGCTCACCCTGCCGGCGAACACCGTCGTGCACACCGGGCACGGCGACGACACGACCATCGGCGAGGAGGGCGTCGACTACGACGACTGGGTCCAGCGGGGCCGCTGACGGGCGGCGCAGGGCCGCCCGCAGCGCCGTGAAGCGGTCACAGCCGCCCAGCCGTGTGCCGGTCGTGGCGGTTGTGGTGATCGCCCCGGGTGTGCCGCGTCGCCCACAGCGGCGCGACGGCGGCGACCAGCGCGATCGCGACACCGACCTGCAGAACGTGCCGGATCCAGTCGATGCCGCCGGTGTGGCGCACCCCGATCGCACTGGCGATCACGTTGCCGACCAGCGCGCCCACGATGCCGAGGACGGCCGTCAGCCAGAGCGGAATATCCTGCTTACCCTGGAGGATCAGCCGAGCCAGCAGGCCGATCACCAGACCGGCAATAATGATCCAGATTATTTGAAACACCGCACACCCCCAACGGAGAAGCCTGCCCTAGTTTTCTCCGTCACCGTCCGAACACAAACCCGTCCGACCCCGGTGGGTAATTGAGATTACCGATCCGGGTTACCGGGTAGCTGGGCCAGAAATGTGGTCAGCGCGGCAGAATTCGGGTGTCGACCGCGTGCAGATTGACCGTCAGCCGGCCCTGCTGCATCCCGGGAACCACATCGACGAGGAAGTATCCGTGTAGCCGGTAGAAGCCCTGCGCGAAGTCGAAACTGGCTCCGCCGCCGGTCAGCCCGGTCAGCCGGTAGGTGGTGCCTGTGCAGCCCTGACCGGGACCGAAGCCCGGCGTCTGGCCAGGGCCCGGCGCGTCGCACGACGCGAACAGGGTGAAGTTCGGCAGCGGGTCGCCCCCGAGGTCCGGGCCGGGGAAGAAGGCCCGCTCGTTGCCCTGCCCTGGCGCCAGGACCTCCAGGAAGATGACCGCGGTGTTGTGGACGGTGACGAACTCGCCGAACTGCCGGCTCTGCGCGAGCTGCCCGATCGCCCCGCGGAACGCGGGAACCGCCGACATGGGCACCATCTGCACTTTCGTCAGGGCGGTGACGACCGGTGACGGCGCAGCCGAGGAGGGCGCAGCCGGGGACGGCGGCCCGCCGGGCGCGCCGACAGGTCGGCCGGCGCTGGACGACGGCCGCAGATCCAGCCCGACCCCGGGACCGGAGCCGCCGGTGGGAACGACCCGGAGCACGTGCGGCGGCGCCGGTTGCCGGGACTGGGCGTGATCGGGCTCGTCCGCGGCGTGGGCGGCTCCCAGCGCGGCCAGACCGGCAACCGCCGCGGCCAGCGCGGCCAGGGCCGCCGTCCGCCTCGGGTACCGGGCCGCATGGCCGGCCCGGCCGCGCGACCTACCGGCGTCGTCCGGCCCCCCCGCGGGGGCCGGCTCGACCGGGCCAGGCCCGGTCTGACCGTCGTTCGCCACTCGCGGCCCGACCCGTGAGGCGACCCACTCCTGCGACGGCACGGCCCACTGCTCGTCCTGCCGCACCGGCCGCGCGTCGGGCCCGGACCCTGCGGCCCCGCCGGCCACGGAACCGGTCGACACCGGCTCACCGGCCGGCGTTCCCCCTCCCCCGGACGTCGCGGCCCGCACCGCGGAACCTGCGTCCACCGCGGCCGCGGCGGGCCCGCCCGGCGCATCGGCTGGGTGAGGCTCTGCCGCCGGGGTCGCCGTCCGGGGCGGATTCGCCGGCTCCGGGCCCGCCGAGCCCTCCCAACCGGCGGGGCTCTTCCAGACGAACGAGCCCTCCGCACCGGCCGACCCGGGCATCTCCGCCGGGGAACCCGCACCGGTCGTCGCCACCGCGGAACCCGCAGGCGCGGATGCCGCACCCGTGGACGTCCCTGAGCGCTCCACCCGGCCCTCGCGCTCCACCCGGCCCGGCTC
>NZ_JANEZT010000335.1 GCF_025403405.1 Frankia tisae | reverse complement strand
CCCTGGAGCTGATCCGTCAGCTGCGGGTGACGACTGCTGCGGCGCATGCCAGTGCCCTGCGTGCCCAGTCGGCCCTGCAACGGCGCCTGCTCGCCCCCCTGGCGGCACTGCCCCCGCTGGCGGCACTGCCCCCACTGCCGGCACCCGCGGCGCTCGTCGGCCTGCCCCCGGCGCCGGCGCGCCCGCGGGTGAGCAGCGAGGCATCGTTCAAGCCGCTGGCCCGCAGCGCCGTCGGCGCGCTGGGCGCCGCGGACCTCGGCCGGCTGGCCCGGGGCGCCATCGCCGACGTTCTCGGCCCGGCCTACGACCAGGAGGGCCACGACCGCGCGGTGCGCATCGCCGCCGGCGAGCTGCTGCTGGCCTCCGTCGACACCGTCGAGCTGCGCGGCGGACGGGCCGGCCGGGGCCTGGTCCGCGCCCGGCTGGCCAACCCCGCGCCGCAGGGCGCCGGGTTGGCCGAGGCTGCCGCCCAGGCCGCCCGGCTGTTCGCGGTGTACGTCGGCCTTCACCTGTGCCTGCTCGACGCGCACTTCGTCGACGGCAACGCACCCGGTGCCGCACCCGGTGCCAGGCTCGAACTCGCCGGCGCCGACCTGGCCGGTGCCGGGGAACTGGAACTGGTCCTCGAGGTCGTCGACCTCGACCTGGTGCCGTGGCCCGCGCTGCGCGCCGACGCCGAGATCCGCCGGGTCGGCGGGGACCGGGTCGGTGAGGGTAAGGTGCTCGCCCGGATCACCGACATCGCCATCGGCGTGCGCGCGGGCGAGGGCCGCCCGGTCGGCCCCGGGCCCGGCGGGACGACCCCGGTCTGGCTGGGCCGCCGCAACGCGGCCGGTGACCGGGCGATGCTCAGCGAGTTCCACATGGCCCACTTCTGCCGCGGCGACCAGGCGATCGCGCTGGGCCCCGAGTTCGCCGGCTACACCGGCCGCAAGGCGACGCGGCTGCCGTCCGGCGGGCTGCTGCTCGTCGACCGGGTGCTGGCCGTCGAGGGCACCCGCGGAGACCCGAAGTCGCTCGACGGCGGGGCGTCGCACATCACCGAGTACGACGCGCCCGCCGACTCCTGGTACTTCGCGGACACGGCGAACGCGTCGATGCCGAACTGCGTCTACATGGAGACGTCGCTGCAGGCAGCGCTCATGGTCGGCTACTACATGGGCGCCACGCTCGGCGACCCGGCGGCGTCGGTGAGCCTGCGCAACCTAGGCGGGACCGCCCGCGTGCTGCGCGAGGTCGACCTGCGTGGCGCCACCATCCGCCAGCACTCGAAGCTGCTGTCGACGACGGACATGCCCGGCTCGTCGCTGCAGAGCTTCGAGTACACCCTGTCGGTCGACGGCGAGCCGTTCTACGAGGGCGAGACGATGTTCGGCTACTTCAGCGACGCGGCGCTGGCCAACCAGACCGGCCTGGACGCCGGCCGGTCGGCGCCGACCTGGCTGGAGTCGGCGTCGCTTGAGTCGGCGTCGCCGCGGCCGGCGACGCGCACCATCGACGTCGCCGCCCGCCGCGCCGACCCGGCCGCGCGGCTGTGCGCCCGCGACCATCTGGCGCTGCTGGACACCGTCGACGTCGTCGACGGCGGCGGCCGGTACGACCAGGGCTACCTGCACGCCGTGCGGGCGATCGACCCGGACGACTGGTTCTTCGCCCGCCACTTCCACCTCGACCCGGTGATCCCCGGCTCGCTCGGCGTGGAGACCGTCATCCAGGCGATGCAGGAGTGGTTGCTCGACTCCCCGCACGCCGACGGCCTCGTCGACCCGGCCTTCATCCTGCCGGTGGACGCGCCGTTCACCTGGAAGTACCGCGGGCAGTTCCTCCCGACGGACGGCGAGACCCGGCTGGAGGTGCACCTCAAGGAGGTGCGCCGCGCGCCTGGACGGGTCCGCGTCACCGCCGACGCCAGCGTCTGGAAGCCGGGCCTGCGGATCTACGAACTCCGCGACATCGCCGTCGAACTGCGCGAGAACGGAGCTCCGTCGTGTTGACGACCATCTCTGCGGCCGTCGCGCCCGTGCAGCCCG
This sequence comes from Frankia tisae, assembly GCF_025403405.1. Lineage (GTDB taxonomy): Bacteria > Actinomycetota > Actinomycetes > Frankiales > Frankiaceae > Frankia > Frankia tisai. The sequence continues at coordinate 5,389 of NZ_JANEZT010000335.1, read as the reverse complement.
CCGCGGCGCCGGCTGGCCTGGCGCAGGTGCAGCGTGACCTGCTCGCCCTCGACCAGCCCTGTTACGTGCTGCGCGACGGCAACGGCGTGCGGACGAGCTCCGACGCCGCGCAGGTGGCGCAGATCGTCGCCGGCGGCGGCCAGGTCCTCGCCGCCGCCGGCCCGCGGCCCGCCCACGCGCTCGGCGACCCGGAGTTCCGTCGCGCCCACGGCGTCCGCCACGCCTACATGGCGGGCGCGATGGCCAACGGCATCGCCTCGGCCCAGCTGGTCGCCGCCCTCGCCCGCGAGGGTTACCTGGCCTCGTTCGGCGCCGCCGGGGTGCTGCCGGCGCGCATCGACGCCGCACTTGCCCAGATTGGCCGGGACGCCGGCGGAAACGCGTTCGCCTGCAACCTCATCCACAGCCCGAGCGAACCGGCGTTGGAAGCCGCCATCGTCGACGCCTGCCTGCGCCACCGCGTTGGCTGCGTCGAGGCGTCGGCCTTCGTCGAACCCACCGCGCAGCTCGTCCGCTACCGCCTCGCCGGCCTCGGGCGCGACGCGTCGGGTCGGGTCGTGGCCCGCCACCGGGTGATCGGCAAGGTGTCGCGGGCGGAGGTCGCCGAACGCTTCCTGCGCCCGGCGCCGCCGGAGCTGGTCCGCCAGCTGCTCGAGGCGGGCGCGGTCACCGCCGAGCAGGCCGAACTGGCCCGCTCGGTGCCGCTCGCCGACGACCTCACCGCCGAGGCGGACTCCGGCGGGCACACCGACCGCCGCCCGCTGCTGGTGCTGCTGCCCGAACTGCTGGCGCTCGCCGAACGGGTCCGCCGCGAGCAGGGGTACGCCACCGCGGTGCGCGTCGGCGCGGCCGGCGGCATCGGCACCCCGGCGGCGGCCGCGGCGGCGTTCGCCCTCGGCGCCGCCTATGTCGTCACCGGCTCGATCAACCAGAGTTCCGTCGAGGCCGACCAGTCCGACACGACGAAGCGGCTGCTGGCCGCGACCGGCGTCGCCGACACGGTGATGGCCCCGTCGGCGGACATGTTCGAACTCGGCGTGGAGGTGCAGGTGCTGCGCCGCGGCACCCTGTTCCCGGGGCGGGCGCGCCAGCTCCACGAGCTCTACCGGACCTATGGCGGCGTCGACGAGCTGCCCGCCGACGTCCGGTCCGCGCTGGAGACCAGGGTGTTCCGCCGTTCCCTGGACGACGTCTGGCAGGACTGCATCCAGTTCTTCTCCGAACGTGACCCCGACCAGATCACCCGGGCCGCGGACGACCCGCGCCGCCGGATGGCCCTGGTGTTCCGGTGGTACCTGGGCCGCTCGTCGGGTTGGAGCATCGTCGGGGATGCGCAGCGCGCCCCCGACTACCAGGTGTGGTGCGGCCCGGCGATGGGGGCGTTCAACGGCTGGGTCGCCGGCACCTACCTGGCACAGGTGGGCAATCGCCGGGTCGTCGACCTGGCCACCCACCTGATGCGCGGGGCGGCCTACGCCGACCGGGTCACCGCGCTGCGGGCGGCCGGGCTGCGCCTGCCCGCCTCCGTCGCGGGATACCTGCCCACCCCGCCCGTTGAGGAAAGGTAACCGATCATGACGACCGAGGCCATCACGACCAGGCCCAGCGGAGCCGGGACGGGATCGTCCTGGCTGCTGTGCGGCGGTTGCGGCGCGATGCTCCACGAGCGGCGCTTCGCCCGCGCCGCCCGCGTCTGCCCCGACTGCTCCTGGCACGCCCCGATGACCGCCCACCAGCGCCTCGACCTGCTGCTCGACCCCGGCTCGGCGCGGGGAGTCGACGTCCCGGCGATGGACAGCGATCCGCTGGAGTTCACCGACACCCGCCCCTACCGCGACCGGTTGCGCGACGCCCGCGCCAGCACCGGCCTCGACGAGGCGGCGGTGTGCGCGCGCGGCACCATCGAGGGCAACCCGGTGGTGGTCGTGGTGATGGACTTCCGCTTCCTCGGTGGCAGCCTCGGCTCCACCGTCGGGGAGGTTTTCACCCGGGGCGCCGAACTCGCCCTGCGGGAACGCACGCCGCTGCTGACCGTCACCGCCTCCGGCGGCGCCCGGATGCAGGAGGGCGCGATCGCCCTGATGCAGATGGCCAAGACCAGCCAGGCCCTGGGCCAGCTCGACGAGGCCGGCATCCTCACCGTCTCCCTGATCACCGACCCGACGTTCGGCGGCGTCGCGGCGTCCTTCGCGACCCTGGCCGACGTGATCATCGCCGAGCCGGGGGCCCGGCTCGGGTTCGCCGGACGGCGGGTGATCGAGCAGACCATCCGCCAGTCCCTGCCCGCGGACTTCCAGACCGCCGAGTTCCTGCTCACCCACGGCGTCGTCGACCTCATCAGCCCCCGCCACGAGCTGCGGGCGAACCTGGCGCGGCTGCTGTCGGTGTCGAGTCGGCGCCCCGACGGCATCCCCCGCCAGGCGGGGCGCCCGCAGCACGCGGTCGTCACCGACCCGGAGCTGCTGCCCCGCCGTGACGCCTGGGAGTGCGTCCGCGCCGCCCGCCGGCTGGGCCGGCCGTCGACGCTCGACTACATCGGCATGCTGCTGGAGGACTTCACCGAGCTGCGCGGCGACCGGATGTCGTCCGACTGCCCGGCGCTCGTCGCCGGCCTTGGCCGCCTCGACGGTGTTCCCGTTGCCGTCCTCGGCACCCAGAAGGGTCACACCGCCGACGAGCTGCGGTACCGCAACTTCGGGATGCCGACCCCGGCCGGCTACCGCAAGTCCGCCCGGGTGATGCGCCTGGCCGCCAAACTCGGCCTGCCGGTGATCACCCTGATCGACACCGCCGGCGCCTACCCTGGCGTCGAGGCCGAGGAACAGGCACAGGCCGTCGCGATCGCCGAGAACCTGCGGCTGATGGCCGGGCTTCCCGTGCCGGTGGTCGCCGTCGTCACGGGCGAGGGCGGCAGCGGCGGCGCGCTCGCGCTGGCGTTCGCCGACCGCGTCCTGATGTGCGCGAACGCCGTCTACTCGGTGATCAGCGCTGAGGGCTGCGCGGCGATCCTGTGGAAGAACCCGGCGGCCGCGCCGACCGCCGCCGCGGCCCTGCGGGTCGACTCCCGCGAACTGCTGCGGCTCGGCGTCGTCGACGGCGTCATCGGTGAACCCGACGGGGGAGCCGACGCCGACCCGGAGGGCACCGCCGACCGCCTGCGCGAGGCGCTGCGCGGCGCGCTCGCCGAGCTGCTGCCGCTGGACCAGATGAACCTGGTGACCCGCCGGCGGACGCGGTTCCGGCAGTTCGGCGTCGCCGCGGCGACGCCGGCCCCGAGCGGCGACGCGCAGGAGTCCCAGACCGACCGGAATGTGGAGGCGAACCGATGACGACCGACTCGACGGCAATCGACCAGGTGACGGGAACGACCGGGGGCGTCGACCCGGACGGCGGCGACAGCCGCGTGCCCGCACCGGCCGTGGACGCCGTGGTCGCGGTGCTCGGCGCGCACGTGCTCGAGCTGTCCGTGCGGGCCCGGGTCGCGCCCAGCCACGTGCGTGTGTCGGCCGGCGACGTCAGCGTCGAGATGGGCTGGCCGAGCACCGGCCAAAGCTTTGCGGACGCACCGGCCGCGTCCGCCCGAGCTCGCTGGGCCGCCGCGGCTGCGCAGCCCAGTGAGCTGGCGGCGCCCGAGGAAGCCGGGACGTTCCCGCTGGTCTCTCCGTCAGTGGGCATGTTTTACCGGGCGTCCGAGCCCGGGAAGGCGCCGTTCGTCGCCGAGGGCGACACGGTGCGGGCCGGGCAGCAGGTCGCGATCGTCGAGGCGATGAAGCTGATGATCCCGATCGAGGCGGAGCGTCCCGGGCGGGTCGTGCGGATCCTCGTCGAGGACGCCACCGCCATCGAGCACGGCCAACCGCTGTTCCTGCTCGCCCCGCTGGAGCAGTCCCCGAACGGGAGCCGTTGATGTTCGGCAGCGTCCTGGTGGCCAACCGGGGTGAGATCGCGCTGCGGGTGGTCCGCACCTGCCGCGAGCTCGGCATCCGCACGATCGTCGCGCATTCGGCCGCCGACCGGGACTCCGCCGCCGTCCGGTTCGCCGACGAGTCGGTGCAGGTCGGCCCGGGGCCGGCGAAGCGCAGCTACCTGAACATCCCGGCGGTGATCGAGGCCGCTCGTACCCGCGGCGCCGAGGCGATCCATCCCGGCTACGGCTTCCTGTCGGAGAACCCGGAGTTCGCCGAGGTCTGCGAGGAGGAGGGGATCGTCTTCATCGGCCCGCCGGCCGCCGTCATGGCCCGGCTGGGGGACAAGGCCGTCGCCCGCGGGATCATGCGCGACGCCGGCCTGCCGCTGCTGCCCGGCAGCCGCGACGCCCTCGACGGCCCGGACGCCGCCCTCGCGCTCGCCGGCGACGTCGGCTACCCGCTGATCCTCAAGGCTGTCGCCGGCGGCGGTGGCCGTGGGATGCGCGTCGTCCACAACCACGCGGATCTCCCCGCCGCCTACGCCGAGACCCGGGCGGCCGCCCTCGCCGTGTTCGGCGACGGCCGGCTGTACCTGGAGCGCTACCTCGCATCCGCCCGTCACGTCGAGATCCAGGTGCTCTGCGACGGTCACGGCAACGGCATCCATCTGGGCGCCCGGGACTGCTCGCTGCAGCGGCGCCATCAGAAGCTCGTCGAGGAGTCGCCGGCACCCGGGGTGGACCCTGACGGCGTGGCGCAGCTCGGCGAGGCGGCGGTGCGCGCCGTGCTCGCCGTCGGCTACGTCGGCGCCGGAACCGTGGAGTTCCTCTACGACCCGGCGCGGGGCAGCTACTACTTCATGGAGGTCAACTGCCGGCTGCAGGTCGAGCATCCGGTCACCGAGATGGTCACCGGCCTCGACCTGGTCGCCGAGCAGCTGCGGATCGCGGCGGGCGAGAAGCTCGGCTACGGGCAGGCGGACATCACTGCCCGCGGCGTGGCGATCGAGTGCCGAGTGAACGCCGAGGATCCCGCCCGGGACTTCCGCCCCACCCCGGGGCTCATCACCGAGCTGGACCTGCCCGGCGGCCCGTTCGTCCGCGTCGACACCCACCTGACCGCCGGCTACCGGATCCCGCCGCTGTACGACTCGCTGCTGGCCAAGGTCGTCGTCTGGGCCCCGGACCGCGACGGCGCGATCGCCCGGATGCGCCGCGCACTCGCCGAGACCCGTGTCGTCGGCGCCGGCGTGGCGACGACCGCCGGGTTCCTCGCCGAGGCGCTTGACCACCCGCGCTTCCGCGCCGCCGAGCACGACACCTCCCTCACCGAGACCCTGCTGTCGGCCGCAGCCGATCCCCGCGTCGCCTAGCTCCCGCCGCGGCCGCGGTCGGGATGCTCCGGGTTGAGGAGGGCGTGGAGGGAGTCGTCGAGGCTGAGGCGGCCGCCGTCGTGGGTGTGGATGGCGGTGGGGGTGATGC
>NZ_JANEZT010000334.1 GCF_025403405.1 Frankia tisae | reverse complement strand
CTGCCCACCCCCGTAGCGACGGTCCCCCCATCGGTGCTGCATACCGGCACCTTGGTGCCGTCGGGCGGGGGTGTGGGTGCCGTGCCGCCGGTGGCGGGCGTGCTCGCCCCGCCGGCCCCCCACGGTGCGGTCCCGGCGGCGCCGGCCATCCCCGCGGCGGGCGCCGGCGCGGGTCAGGGAATTCCCCCGGGTCGATCCGTCGGCTGACCGTTCCGCATTTCCGGCGACCCGCCGGTCGGGGTGCGGGGATGTTCTCGCGGTGTTGTGCGCCCGGCCTCTGACATGGGGGCGGGTACCGCCGTCCGGCCCCGGAACGACGCCATTGCCCGGGTCCGATGAACGGGCGGGGACCCCGTTCCGGCCGCCCCGGGGTGGCTCGCTGGATCACCTGCGCAGCGTCATCTGAGACGCGGAGTGGTACACGGCGGGTCAGATCCAGGCGCGGGAACTGTCACGGGAGGCGGGTAGCGACTAGTCGTCGTTCCCATGTTATCACGCAACGTGAGCTCAAGTACACGTTTTGCTGAGGCGCGGGCGTTTTCCGGGGGCGTGTCCGAGCGTTGGGTTCGGGGTGGTTGCCGACCCTGCTGGTATGTCCATTATGGTCATCGACAGCACTTCTGTTCTGACCGTTCCACTGGTGTCCGAAATCTGAAGTGCTGGTTACGTGGCATCGAACAGTCATACCCGTCGGACCGATGCGCCTAGTCCTGCCCCCGGTTCGGCGACCCCTCCGAGTATGTCGGGGCAGGCGCGGGGGACCCATGGTCCTGGAGGCGGCCGGCCGTAACCGGGACGTCACCAGAAGTGGAGCAGACGGTCCGCGCGGCCAGCGCCGGGCTCCCTGGCCCGCATCCGGCCGCTCACCTCGTAGGCGCACGGGAAGGACACGCCTTGCCCCGTCGTGGTATGGCCTGGCTGCCGGAGGACTGGGAACAGTTCGTCCGGAGTCGCCAGCGCCCGCCGGCGCCCCGCACCACCTCAGGCTCCGCTGCGCCCCGCCGCCGTACCACGGCTCCGCCCCGCCGGGCCGCCACCATCGCCGCGTTCACGACCGGGACTCTCGCCGCCTCGACGGCCGCCTTCGCCGCGACGGTGCCCGGCGGGGCCGACGGCGCCGCCTCCCTGGACGCGGGCTCGCCGATCCACGAGGCCTCGCTCGCGGTGGGCCACGGCCACGGTGCCGTCGGCGACCTGACCGGCACGCGCGCCCTCGCCCCGCTGGCCACCGCGATCGCCGGCCATGACCCGGTCTTCACCAACGTCTCCATCACCGCGGACAAGTCGACCGTCGCACCGAACACCCCCGTCGTGCTGACCGTGCGCGCCACCGAGGCCGACAGCGGCGCCCCGCTGTCGGGCGCGGACGTCCGCATCGTGGTCGTGAACGGGCCGCAGTGGCAGACCTCGACGCGCCTGCACACCGATGCCGGCGGGACTGCCCAGATCACCGCCCGGCTGCTGTCCACGACGACCATCACCGCGGTCTTCGACGGGTCGAACGCGCTGCGGCCCTCCCTCGCCGGCGCCGCCACCGTGACGATCACCAGCCCGACGCGCGCCGGGTTCGGCGGCGGCGGTGCCGGGTCGGTCATCGACCAGGCCATCCCCACGGTCATCCCGGGCAGTTCCATCGGCGAGAAGGCCGTCTACCTGGCGTCGCTGAACAAGGGCAAGCCGTACGTCTGGGGCGCCGAGGGACCCTACTCCTTCGACTGCTCGGGCCTGGTCCAGTACGTGTTCAAGCAGCTCGGCCGGTCCCTGCCGCGCACCGCGCAGGGGCAGTACAACGTTTCCACCAAGGTGCCGCAGTCCGGCAAGCAGCCCGGCGACCTGATTTTCTACGGCACCCCGGGCAACATCTACCACGTCGGCATCTACGCCGGGAACGGCTACATGTGGGCCGCGCCGCAGACCGGTGGCGTCGTCTCGCTGCGTCCCATCTACAGCTCCACCTACAAGGTCGGCCGCATCCACTGACGGCGCTGGGCGGCGCTGGGCGGCGCTGGGAGGCGCTGGGCGCCCGGCGGGCCGGGCCGGCGGCGGCCAGCCCCGGTCGACCAGGGCCGGGGCGGGCCGCCGGTTGATGCCGCCGGTCCGGCGGACCAGCGGCCCGGCGGCGGCGACCATCCGCTAGCGTCTGCCCTGTCCGGCCTGCCGACCGGGTGCCCGCGCGCATATCGGGCCTCCCCGGGGGCGCCGTGCCTGCGGCGGGACCCGCGGGCACGCCGGGTGTGGTGGGCGGCCGCCCACCACACGGCAACCTGCCGCCGAGCCGGTCGAAGCGCCGGTCGAAGCGCCGGTGGAGGAGGGACGTCGCATGACCGCGCCCACCCCGCAGCCCGCGGCGCCCGAGCCGGCGCCGCCGGACCGGGTGTGGACGATCCCCAATGCGCTGTCGACCCTGCGACTACTCGGCGTGCCGGTGTTCCTCTGGCTGGTACTCGGGCCGGAGGCGGACGGTGCGGCGCTGGGGATCCTCGCGTTCGCCGGGATCAGCGACTACCTCGACGGCAAGCTCGCCCGCGCGCTCAACCAGACCAGTCGCCTCGGGGTGCTGCTGGACCCGCTCGCCGACCGGCTCTACATCCTTTCCACGATCATCGCGCTGACCGTGCGCGACATCGTGCCGGTCTGGTTCGCCGTCCTGTTGCTGGCCCGCGACGTGGCACTGCTGGCGCTGCCGCCGCTGCTGCGCCGCATCGGCGTGGGCGTCGCCCTGCCCGTGCACTACCTGGGCAAGGCGGCCACGTTCAACCTGCTCTACGCCTTCCCGCTGCTGCTGCTCGCCGCCGGGGACTCGTGGCTGGCGACCGCGGCCCGCCCGCTTGGATGGGCGTTCGCGATCTGGGGTACTGCCCTGTACTGGTGGTCCGGACTGCTGTACTTCGTTCAGGCCGGCCAGCTCGCCCGGCGCTACCGGGCCCGGACCGGCGAGAGCGGGAGGTAAGCGGTGAGAGCCGTCGTCATGGCGGGTGGCGAGGGCACCCGGCTACGCCCGCTGACCGCGAACCTGCCCAAGCCGCTGCTACCCGTCGTCAACCGGCCGATCATGGAGCACGTGCTGCGGCTGCTCAAGCGGCATGGCTTCGACGAGACGGTCGTGACCGTCCAGTTCCTGGCGTCGATGATCCGTACCTACTTCGGCTCCGGCGACGAGCTCGGCATGCACCTGTCGTATGCCACCGAGACGACCCCGCTGGGCACCGCCGGCAGCGTGAAGAACGCCGAGGACGCCCTGCGTGACGAGGCATTCCTCGTCATCAGCGGGGATGCGCTGACCGACATCGACCTCACCGACCTTGTCGCGTTCCACCGCCGCCAGGGCGCCCTGGTCACCGTCGCGCTCAAGTCGGTGCCCGACCCGCTGGAGTTCGGCATCGTCATCACCGGCGAGGACGGGCGCATCCAGCGCTTCCTGGAGAAGCCGACCTGGGGGCAGGTCTTCTCCGACACGGTCAACACCGGGATCTACGTGATGGAACCCGAGGTCCTCGCGCACGTGCCACCCGGCGAGGCCGTCGACTGGTCCGGTGACGTCTTCCCCCGCCTCGTCGAGGCCGGCGCGCCGGTGTTCGGTTACGTCGCGGCCGGCTACTGGGAGGACGTCGGCACCATCGCGAGCTTCCTGCGTGCCCAGGCCGACGTGCTCAACCGGCAGGTCGACGTCGAGATCGACGGCTTCGAGGTCTCGCCCGGGGTGTGGGTCGGCGAGGACGCCGAGGTGCACCCCGAGGCCATCCTCAAGGGCCCGCTCGTCGTCGGCGACTACAGCAAGGTCGAGGCCGGCGCCGAGCTGCGGGAGTTCACCGTGCTCGGCAGCAACGTCCTGGTCAAGAGCGGCGCCTTCCTGCACCGGGCGATCGTCCAGGACAACGCGCTGATCGGTCCGCAGACCAACCTGCGCGGCTGCGTCATCGGCAAGAGCACCGACGTGCTGCGGGCGGCCCGGATCGAGGAGGGTGCCGTCATCGGCGACGAGTGCGTCGTGCGCGAGGAGGCGTTCGTCTCCCACGACGTGAAGGTCTACCCGTTCAAGACGATCGAGGCCGGGGCGGTCGTCAACACCTCGGTCATCTGGGAGTCCCGCGGGCAGCGCTCCCTGTTCGGCCCGCGCGGCGTGTCCGGCCTGATCAACGCCGAGATCACCCCGGAGCTCGTCGTCCGCATCGCCGGCGCCTACGCCACGACCCTGAAGAAGGGCGCCACCGTCACCACGGCGCGCGACGGGTCCCGGGCCGCCCGCGCCCTCAAGCGGGCCGTCATCAGCGCGCTGACCGCCGGGGCCATCAACATCCGCGACCTCGAGGTGTCGCCGATGCCGGTCACCCGGTTCGACGTCCGCTCCTCCAACGCCGCCGGCGGGATCATGGTGCGGACCGCCCCCGGCGACCCGGAACGCATCGACATCCTCTTCCTCGACGCCGACGGCGACGACCTGTCCCCGGCCGCCCAGCGCAAGCTCGACCGGGTCTTCTCCCGCCAGGACTTCCGCCGCGCCTTCCCCGGCGAGATCGGTGACCTGCGCTTCCCCGCCCGGACCCTGGACCTCTACATCCAGGACCTGCTGGACCGGGTCGACACCACCGGCCTCGCCGAGGCGGATCTGAAGATCGTCGTCGATCCGTCCGGCGGCTCCGCCTCGCTCGTGCTCCCCACTCTGCTCGGCCGGCTCGGGGTCGACGTGCTGACCGTCAACGGACGGGTCGACGAGATCATCCCGGCTCACAGCGCCGCCGACGACCTGCTCGCGACCAACCGGCTCGGCGCCCTGGTCGCCAGCTCCGGTGCGGCCTTCGGGGTGCGCTTCGACCACGTCGGCGAGCGCATCGCCATCGTCGACGAGCGGGGCGACCTCATCGACGACGATCGGGCCCTGCTGGTCTTCCTCGACCTCGTGGCCGCCGAGAGCCGGGGCGCCGAGGTCGCCCTGCCGGTCACCACCACCCGGGTGGCCGACCAGGTGACCCACTTCCACGGGCTGACCGTGCGGCGGACCTCCCTGTCGGCCGCGGCGCTGACCCGGGTCGCCCGGGAGGAGGGCGTCGCCTTCGCCGCCGACGGCCGGGGCGGCTTCGTCGTCGGCGAGTTCGCCCCCGCCATCGACGGGCTTGCCGCCTTCGTGAAGCTGCTGACCCTCGTCGCGCGGACCCGGCTGACGCTGTCCGCCATCGACGCCCGCATCCCGTCCATCGCGATCCTGCGCCGCTCGGTGCCCACCCCGTGGGCGGCCAAGGGCATGGTCATGCGCCGCATCGTGGAATCCGTCGATCCGGAGGCCGGCCAGACCATCGACACCACCGACGGGGTGCGCATCGTGGGCTCCGACGGCTCCTGGGTGCTCGTGCTGCCCGATCCCAGCGAGGCCGTCACCCACCTGTGGGCCGAGGGCGCCGATCTGAGCCAGGCCCACCGTTTGCTGCGCCGCTGGGCCGAGGTCGTCGAGGCCTCCTGAAAACTGGCCCTTAAGACACGGTTTCGGAACCGATGATGTCCCGCCGACCCGCACCAAGCACTCCAGCTCCAGCTCCAGCTCCAGCAATCTTGATGTCCGGTAGGCCCCAAGCGGTTGCGTCGGAAATCGCAGGAGGTTGAGGGCGGTTTCGGGTGGGCGAACGGCGAACAGCCTCCTGCAATTGCGGGCCGCCGGGCCGCTGGGTTGGTGGGTTGGTACGGGAAGAAGTTTAGGTTTGAGGGTTAGATGTAGGAAATTGTGGCCTCAAAACCGTGCTTGGGGTCGGGCGGGACCTGGCCGCAATCTGGCCGGAATGGGACTCGCGGACAGGGAGGCCACCGCCACGGCCCCGCTGCCGAGCCGCGGCCCCGCAGCCTCGCTGCGTCTGGCGACTCACCGCAGCTTCCGCGCCAGTGGTCGACTGGTCTCCCGGCCGGTCACGGCACGCGCGGGACCGCGGCGGTCGGCGGTGGCGGGCCGCTGGTCGGTCAGAATGCCGAATGTGCGGGATCGGACCGGATGGCGATGGCCAGAGGCTAAATGCCCCTCCGGCCGCTGCGAGCTGCTCGGGGCCACCGTGCTCCCCAGAGCCTCGGAGCCCCTGCCGGCGGAGCTCGCCATGCTCCTCGACGACCCACCGCGGCGATCCCCCTCGCCCGCCGAATCCTCCTCGCCCGCCGAGTTGGGCCCGTCCGCCGAGTTGGGCCCGTCCGTGGGCCGGGTGGGGCCGGAGGGGCGAGGACGGCTGCGACCGGTGGTAATGGCCCTGGTACTGGCCCTGCTCGGCGGTGTGATTGCGCTCGGAGCGCGGCGCGGGGCCGTCACCGCTGACGACCGAGCGCGGCTCGCCGCAACCCTGCGTGTGCAGGTCGGCGAGCGTTCCGCCGCCCTGGCCGGCGACGAGGACCGGGTCGGGCAGCTGCGGTCAGTGGTCGAGGCGACGAGGGATCAGCGTCGCCGTGCCGACCGCGACCATGCGCGCGCCGCGGCGGACGTCGCGTCGCTCGGTCCCATGGTGGGTTCAGCCGCGGTGACTGGTCCCGGCGTACGGATCAAGGTCACCGATCGGCTGGCCGGCGGCTCCGGCTCCGCCGACCCCCGCGTCTCGGCGTCCGGCACTCCCCGTCCGCACCAGTCCGCCCCGACGGCCGTCCCAGAGGCGGCCGGCCCGGGACGAATTCAGGATCACGATCTTGCCGACCTGGTGAACGTGCTGTGGATCTCCGGGGCCGAAGCGGTCGCGATCAACGGGGTGCGGCTGACGACGCTCAGCGCGATCCGGGCCGCGGGGGACCTCGTTCTGATCAACTTCATCCCGGTGCTGGCGCCGTACGACGTCGAGGCCGTCGGTGACCCGCGGCGACTGGTGCGGCGGGTGGAGCAGTCGGCGGTGGTCGACCGGCTGCGCCACCGCCCAGGTTCCCCCGTGACCTCCCTGACGGCGTCCGCCGCCGAGACCCTGACCCTGCCCGCGGCGCCGCCACCGGTGCTGCGTCATGCCCGACGGAGCGGATCATGATTCCCCTGCTGGCCCTCGTGCTGGGTGTGGTGGCCGGACTGCTGCTGGGTCCGACCGCCCCGGACTGGCTGGACCCCTACCTGCCGGTCGCGGTCGTCGCGGCGGTCGACGCCGCCCTCGGCGCCGCGCGTTCGCGCGTCGAGGGGACGTTCGACGACCGGGAGTTCATCGTCTCGTTCGTCTCCAACGTGGTGATCGCCGTCCTGCTCGTCCTGCTCGGCGATCTGATCGGCTTCGGTGGTGCGCTGTCGACGGCGGTCGTCGTGGTGCTGGGCATCCGGATCTTCACGACCGCGACGGTCCTGCGCCGCGCGCTGATCAGGATCTGACGATGGCGGCGAGCGCGGCGGCCTCCTCCCGACCTGAACCGGTCGACGTGCCCCCGGTCGAACCGGTTGCCGCCGGTGTCGCTCCGGCGCAGCCCGTCGCGGGCGAGCCGGACGCGCCGGGCCCCGCCGACCCGGCATCCGGCGGGGTTGGCGGGGTCGCAGGGGAAGCG
>NZ_JANEZT010000333.1 GCF_025403405.1 Frankia tisae | reverse complement strand
GGTGTTCCGCGGTGCCGGACCACGGCCACGGCCGATTGCGGTGCGTTCCACACGGTTTTCGGCTCGCGAACCGGGCGTGTCGTACCGCGATGCGCCCGGACTCGACTTCGACGATCATGATGTTCCGTGGAACACACGCCACGCCGCCGACCCACCATCCCAGCGATCATGGTGTTCCGCGGAGCACGCGCCACGGTCCTCACGTCTGCGCGGTGGTTCTCCCGGGACCCGGGTCGAGGCCCGGCCGTCTGGTTACCTGTGGTGACGGGTGAGGGGAGTGGGAGCGGGGGTGTGCAGGGGAGCCGGCGTCCCGTGGTCCTTGGGTATGGACAAACCAGGCGCCGAACCCGCCAGAAGGACCACATCGGCGCTCACCCACGCATCCACCCCGAACATCCGCCAACCGCCACCACAAGCCGCCACCACACGCCGCCACCACGACCACTCGGATGCCGCGGAACTGGAACCGGGCGGAATCCACTCCAGTTTGACCCGGTGAACTAAAGATCAGTAGCCGAGCGCGCCGGTCTGTTGCAGCAGCGTCAGCGCGTCGGCGAGGGATCAGTGCTCGAACATCAGCCCGTCCCGGTAACGGGTGACGTCCATGACCGCGAATTCAACCGGCTTACCGGACGGGGGCACGCTGGAACATTTTCCGTATGCCGGCCGCGGAAAACCTTGTGGGTGGAGACGGGGTCTCCTTCGTCGTCCTACCCGGCATACCGGCCGGAAATCATTCCAGCCGGGGTCAGGCGTTGATCGCCCCGCTGACGAGCAGCCCGGCGAGGACGCCGGCGAGGCCGATGCGATAGAGGATGAAGGCGTTGAAGTTGTGCCGGGCGACGTACTTGAGCAGCCACGCGATGGAGGCGTACGCGACGGCGAAGGAGACCACGGTGCCCACCACGAGGGGCAGGGCGGAGACACCGCCGCCGACGGCGTCCTTCAGCTCGTACAGTCCGGCACCGGTCAGTGCCGGGATGGACAGGAAGAACGACAGCCGGGTGGCACCGACCCGGTCGAGGTCGCGCAGCAGTCCCGTGGAGATCGTCGCGCCGGAGCGGGAGAAGCCGGGGAAGAGCAGGGCGAGGATCTGCGACGTCCCGACGATCATGGCGTCGGGCAGGGAGATGTCGTCCTCGCCGCGTTTGTGCCGGCCGTGCTGGTCGGCGTACCACATCAGCGCACTGCCGGCGAGCAGGGACGCGGCGACGACCCACAGCGAGCCGAGCGGCCCGTCGATGAGCGGTTTGGCGGCCAGTCCGACAAGAACGACGGGGATCGTCGCGTAGATGACCCACCAGGTGAAGGTGTAGTCGTGGTTCTGGCGCGCCGCCGGGTTGACCAGGCCGCGGCCCCAGGCGGTGACGAAGCGGCGGATGTCGGCGAAGAAGTAGACGAGGACCGCCGCGATTGCGCCGACCTGGATGACGGCGGTGAAGCCGACGACGGCCTTGTCGTCCACCTCGATGTTCATCAGCCCCTCGGTGATCTTGAGGTGGCCGGTGGAGGAGATCGGGAGGAACTCGGTCAGTCCCTCGACGATGCCGAGGACGACGGCCTGCCCGACGCTGATCGCGCTCACGTGATGGATGTCCTTGGTGGTCCGGGTGCGGCGGCACGCCCGCACGGTGGGAGGCCGGGTGGGACGGCGAGCGTTCCCGACCCGGCTGCGTCGCTCGCTGCCGCGTGGGGGCCGAGCCTGACCGGCAGCATGTTAGATCACCGCTCCGGCGAGGACGAGGTGGCCTCCCCCGGCGCCCGCCCGGTGCGCGCCCGGCGGTGGGCGAGGTATTCGCGCAGCACCGGTATGGCCGAGAGCAGCACGATCGCCAGGGAGACCGGGATCATGTAGTGCTCGATGGGGATGGTCCGCCCCAGCGCGTAGCCGAGCAGTATCACCCCGGCGGCCCACAACAGACCACCGATCAGGTTGAAGGCCGTGAACACCCGCACCGGCATCCGCACGACGCCGGCCAGCGGGTTCAGGAACGTCCGGACGACCGGTACGAACCGGGCGAGCACGACGGCCTTCCCGAACCCGTACCTGTCGAGGACCCCGCGGGCCCGCTCGACGTATTCCTGCCGGAAGAGCCGGGAGTTCGGCCGGTCGAACAGCCGCGGCCCGGCCCGTCGGCCGATGAGATACCCGGTCTGCGCGCCCGCGACCGCCGCGGCGCAGGCACCGAGCAGCACGGTGGGCAGGTGCAGATGGGGCCCGGCCGCCGCCGCGTCGCCCGCGCAGAAGGCTCCGGCGAGGAACAGCAGCGAATCGCCCGGCAGGAAGAATCCGACGAACAGCCCCGTCTCCGCGAAGATGACGACCATCAGGCCGAGCAGGCCGACGGAGGACACGATCGACGACGGATCGAGAATATTCAGCGCGACATCGCTGGACACGACAGATCCCTCTTCTCCGGGCGGTGATCCACCGTCACCCACCTTGCCGGGACGACGATGTGAAGGCGGTGTGAGCGTCGCGTCCCGGCCGGCCGGTGCGGGCGGGGCCGTGCTACCGCAGCGTGCGGTCCTGCGGGGCGTCCCGTTGGGTGGGCTGCGTGATGACCGCGGGCGGGAGCTCGCCGCGTTGGATGTCCCGGCGAGTGATCGCGACGTAACCGACGAGCACCACGATCGCGACGGTGGCGGCGGCGCTGACGACCCCGTCGCCGAGGCCGACCCCGCTGCGGTCGTGCGGCTTGCCGAGCCAGTCGGCGAACGAGGCGCCGAGCGGGCGGGTGACGATGTAGGCCAGCCAGAACGCGGCGACCTCACCCAGCCCGAACCGCCACCGGGCGATCGCCGGCACGGCAATGATCGCCGCGAACATCAGACCAGACGGCAGGAAGCCCAGGTGCAGCGTGCTCGCCGTCACGTCCCCGAGGGCGGTTCCGAGGGCGAAGGTCGCGAGCACGGTGGCCCAGTAGTACGTCTCCCGGCGACGGGTGACGATGCTGTGGATCGACAGCGTGCCCTCGCTGCGGTGCCACCGGTGGAGCACGACGGCGAGGACAAGGGCGTAGAAGATCGCCGAGCCGAGGTGGCCGATCGGCGGCCCGTCCGCGGCCATCGTGCCGAAGACGGCGAGCATCACCACGGCGAACCAGTAGACGGGCGCCTGGTAACGCTGGGTTCGGAACTGCAGCCAGAGTGCGCCGGCAAAGCCGAACACGCCGATGGCCGCCGCGAGCACCAGGTTCACCCCGGCGAGAAAGTCCGCGGTGGCCTCCCCCATCCCGGTGGTGAGAACTTTGATGACCCAGAACAGGGCCGTGATCTCGGGGACCTTGGCGGCGACGGGCTCACGGCCACGGATCCGCCGGTGGGACTTCGACCGCATCGAGGGCTCTTTCCGGGAAGGGAACGGGTGCACGGCCCCCGCAGGACATCACGCTGCGCATGTGAGGAGCGTGTGTGAACGACGCCCTTTTCTTCCCGATACCCCTAGTATTGGGGGCAGTTTCGGCTGTCCGGTCGATCTCGGGGGGCGGGGAATTCTCGTGCAGGGGTATGTTCGGCGTCGGTTGCTGGCCGTGCTGTGCGTTCTGGGTGGCGTCCTGGTCCTTGCCTGCTGGTTGGTGACCGCGCTCTCGCCGGTGCCCTTCACCTGGGCGATGGCGGGCGGGGTGGCCATCGTCGCCGTCCAGTACCTGGTCGCGCCATGGGTCATCGCCTGGCTCGTGCCGGCGACGGAGCTTGCCCGCACCGCCGACGGGTACCGCAGCGACGAGCCGGTGGCCGCGATCGTCGCGCGGCAGTGCCAGGCCGCCGGCCTACCCCTGGTCCGCCTCGGCATCGTCGACGACGGCGAACCGAACGCGTTCACCTTCGGCCGCACCCGCCGCGACAGCCGGGTGTGGGTCTCCCGCGGGCTGCTGGACCGTCTCGACGAGCGCGAGGTCGAGGCGGTGGTGGCGCACGAGCTCGGCCATGTCGCGCACCGGGACGTGGCCGTGATGACCGCGGCCAGCCTGATCCCGATGGTCTTCTACTACGCGACGGCCGGCGGGCGCGGCGCCGACCGGTCGGGTGACAACGACGTCAACCGGCTGCTGGCCTTCGCCGCCTACCTCGTCTCGCAGCTGGCGCTGCTCGGCTTCGCCCGCGCGCGGGAACGCGGCGCCGACCACGCCTCCTGCCGCGTCACCGGAGACGGCGACGCGCTGTGCTCCGCGCTGGTCCGCATCGCCTACGGCGTCGACGAGGTGGGCCGCGAGCGGGCCGCGCGGATCGCCGCGTTGCGCGCCGACGACGAGAATCGCGAAGCCCGCCGCCTCGCCCGCCGGACCGGGCGGATGCGTTCGACCGGCGCGCTGGGGATCGCCGGACCGGGCGGACTGCCCGCCGCGGGCCTGCTCGGCCCGGGACTGCCGCCCGAGCGGGTGGCCGCGGCGATGCGCTGGGAGAACACCAGCCCGTGGGCCCGCTGGCAGGAACTGTTCGCCACCCATCCGCTCGTCGTGCACCGCATCGCCGCCCTCGAACGCAGCGGCCTGCCGGGCGCCCCGACGCACTGGGCGGAGCTGCGTGCCGCCGCGGCGCCGCGCCCGGGGGAGCGGCCCGCGGCGTGGGGCCGTTTCCTGGTGGAGCTCCCGATCTACCTCGGTGGCTGGGCGTGCCTGCTCGCGGCCGTCACGGCGGTCCGCCACGACCCGGACCTCGGCGGCCCGCGGACGGTCGCGGCGCTGGTCGCCACCGGCGGGCTGCTGCTGGTCGTCCGCGCGGCGCTGCGCAGCCCGCTGGGCGCGCCCGAGCCGGTGGACGAGGCCGCGAGCCTGCTCGAACGCCTCGACGCCGGACCGGTCGGCGCCCTGCCCGTCAGTCTGCGGGGCCGGATCGTCGGGCGGGGCGGCTACGTCGCCTCCCCGGACCTCGTCCTCGCCGACGACAGTGGCATCATCCCGATCGTCTACCTCCAGCCGTTCCCCGGCGCGCGGACCTTCTTCGGCCTGACCGGGGCCGACGCCTTCGTGGACGAGGAGGTGCTGGTCACGGGCTGGTTCCTGCGCGCGCCCGGGCCGTATGTCGAGCTGCGCTCGATCACCGCCGCGTCGGGGCACACCGCCCGCAGCTGGCAGTTCGTCGCCCGCTACGCACTGTCGCTGGCCGTGTTCGTCGCCGGCGCCGTCCTGCTCGCGACGCGTCTCTGACACCTGTGCCGACGCCGTCGAGGAAGGCGCGTCAGTGGTGGTGGCCGTGCCGGCCGAGGGCCTGCACGGGGGTCGCGCCGGGGCGGGTCCACTGCGGCACGGGGCGGCTGGTCGGGCCCCAGGTGGCGGTCCCGTCCGCGTCCGTGCGCCAGGAGCAGCTGATCGGCGCGCCCTGCCCACCGACCGGCGAGTCGGCCGCGGGGGCCGCGGGCCAGCCCTCGGGGTTGTCCTCCCAGGCTTCGCGGCGGCCGTAGGGCGTCCTGTCGAGCAGGGCGAGGGAGGCGTTGACCGGCTCGTTGCCGCGGCCGGTCGTGGAGTAGGTGAGGAACGCTCGGTCGCCGTCGCGCAGGAAGCAGGTGATCGAACCCATGCTGCCGCCGACGGGTGCCGCCACGTCGCGCACCGAGTACCAGGGCTGGGTGTAGCCCATGAACGCGACGTAGGGGGCCACCTCGTCCCACCGGCCCGTGGTCAGGATGGCGAACGAGACGCCGCGGGCGTTGAGGTAGACGGCGTCGGTCAGGTGCCAGGCCGTGGTGGTGCAGCCCTCGCACTGACCCTGGTGCGGCGCGCCGTCGTACCACATGTGCTTGTAGACCACGAGCTCGTCGCGACCGGAGAACAGGTCCAGGAACGCCACCCGGCCGTCGGGCCCGACGACCTGCACCGTCCCGTCGAACTCCACCATCGGCAGCCGGCGTCGCGCCGCGGCGAGGGCGTCGCCGGCGCGGGTGTGGGCCTTCTCGCGGACCAGAAGCCCGTCCCGGGCAGCCTGCCAGGTGGCCAGGTCGACCACGGGCGGGCGGCCGGGCGGCGCGGTGGTCGGATCATCCGGCGTGGTCGTCATGGCGTCCTCCGTGATCTCGTACCGGGCGGTGCCGTACGACGGTCCTACGACACCAGAACAGACCCGCGACCCGGCCGGAACTCCATCGCGGCGGGAGCGCCCCCGGCCGAGCCTGCACGGACCACGTCGGACTGACAAGTCCACAGGCGTGCTCCAGGACGCGTATCTGGTTGTGATCAGCGCAGTTGCCCGTATGTCCCCGCTGCGGCGAACGCGTCGTCACCGATCGCGGACTGAAGGTGTAGAAGGTGTAGAAGGTCGCGAGCGTGACCTGCCACAGGACTGCCCCCATCCTCTCCCCGGCGGCTCAGCGCCCGCTCCTCGGCCAGCTTCTGCGGCTTCAACGCCTGGCCCGGAGGGAACTCGCTGCCGGAAGGAGCCGGCGATGACGGCGGCTCGGGACTTCCCGCCCCGGCCATACAGCTGCCCAACGACGCCCGCGCCGCCCGGTTCATCGGAGGCGCCCCGCCTGCCGGACACGGCCCGGACCGCTACCTCATTACCGTTCACGCACTCGACGTCGAGGACATCGGCGTTCAGGCTGACAACACGCCGGCATTCCTCGGCTTCACCATCGCCCCGCACATCCTCGCCCGAGCCACCCTCACCGGAACGGCCGAAACCCCGGCAGGTCGGTAGGGGCCGGGGTCCGGTGGCAGCGGACCGGCGGCGAGCGCATCTGGCCGCGGCCGGGGACAGGCCCCGGCGCGCGGGTGGGGAAATGCCGGGATGATCAGCGGTTGGCGTTGGGCACGAGCTCGACGACGGGGATGAGGCGGGTCGCGGTCGCCTGATGCTCCGTGAACTGTGGGTAGCGGGCGGCCTGGCGGGCGTACATCTCGTCGCGTTTCGCTCCGTGGATCTCCTCGGCCGTGACCTGCAACGTCCGGCCCTCGACCTCGATGGTGGCCTGCGGGTCGGCGCGCAGGTCGTGCAGCCAGCGCGGGTGCTCGTCAACGCCTGGATTGACGGCGTAGACGAAGTACCGGTCGGCGTCGGCGTAGAAGTTCAGCGGGCTCACGTGCGGCGTCCCGTCGGCCTCCACACCGCTGGTCAGCAGCAGCAGCGTGTATCCCGCGTACTTGCCGGCGGGCCGGCCGCCGTTGGCCCGGAACTCGTCGACGAAGTCACTGATCTCCTGGTCGGAGAACATCTTCTTGCTCATCGGTTCGCCTTATCTCCTGGTGCCGCGAACCGCGCGGGAGGAATCGATCGCCGGGCCGGCAGCGTGGGTCACCGGGGCGCGGCGCGCACGTTGCCGTCGTCGACACGAAACGCGTAAGCCGATTTCCCTCGCCGCGCGGACAGACATCCTGGATACGTCCGGCCCGTGGACCGCCGCGGTGGGACGTCCTTCACGCCGCCGGCGTCAGGAGCGTGGCCAGGACCTTTCGGCGCGGCGGGCGGGCGCAGCCGCCCGCTGTGGCCGGTCCCACGCATCGCCGTGGGGCAATGGTGCCAGTCGCCGCACCGGGCGGG
>NZ_JANEZT010000332.1 GCF_025403405.1 Frankia tisae | reverse complement strand
GGGTGGGGCCGGGCCGCTCGCGGCGGCGGTCAGCCCAGGCGTTCCAGGTGCAACACCCGGGTCAGCGCCGCCGCCGCGGCCTGCACGCTCGCCACCACGTCCGGAACGCGGGCGTCGGTCAGCCGGGCAGTCGGGCCGATCACGGCGATCGCCGCCCGGGCGATGCCGTGTTCGTCCAGCAGCGGGGCGCCGTAGGCCCGCACCCCGACGAACTGCTCCTCGTCGCAGACGGTGTAGCCGCGGGCGCGGGAGACGGCGAGGTCCGCTTCGAGGGCCCGGAAGGTCGTCAGGGTGCGGTCGGTGGAGGCGGGGAGCCGGCCGAGGGCGGCGACCGCCTCGGCCAGCGGTTGCGGGCCGAAGGCCAGCAACGCCTTGCCCGCCGCGCTGATGTGCATCGGGGTGCGGGTCTGTGACCTGCCGTCGAAGCGAAGTGGCTGCTCGGACTCCACGGTGACCATGGTGCGGACCATGGCGCCCTCGCGGGTGCTGAACCCGGCGGTCTCGCCCGTGTCGTCGACCAGCCGACGCAGCAGCGGGGCGACGTGGTCCAGCCCGGAGAACTCCGCGGCCGACCGGCCCAGGCGCAGCGTCATCGGCCCGAGGGAGTAACGCTCGCTGGCCTGCGAATAGGCCAGGACGCTCTCGGCGCACAGCGTCCGCAGCAGGCGGTGGGCGGTGGTCAGGTGCAGGCCGGTGCGGTGGGCGAGCTCGGTGAGGGTCATCGACTCGACCTCGCTCTCGGCGAAACATCGCAGCAGCCGGACCGCCCGGGACACCGACTGGACAACCTCGCCGGTGCGGTTCTGCGCCTCGCTCAACGTCACGGTCTCACTCCATCCGTTCGTGGCGCCCGGGGCGCGCCGGGGTCTTCCGCCGGGTACGGCGGCATGATCCGTGGACGCGGAGGTTTGACCGACGTCGCGGCGAGGGCTTACCGTGACGCCCGCCGCCCTCCCTCTTCCGTTCCGCGGAATTTCATTCCATCACTGCCGGTATGTCGGCGTGTCCCCGGAGTGCCAATACTATGATCGAAAATCTGGAAGCGGGGCCTGGCCCGGCTCTTGCCGAGGCAACGCCGACCGCTGCGATCATCACGTCCGACGCCCAGGCCATCGCCGTCGCGCAGGGGCTGGCCGACCGCTTCCGGCCCGGGGCGGCCCGCCGGGACGCCGCCCGGCTGCTGCCGTTCACCGAGGTCGAGGAGCTTTCCGCCAGTGGGCTGATGGCCATCACCGTCCCGCGTTCCCACGGCGGCGCGGACGTGTCCACGGCGACGCTCGCCGAGGTCGTCTGGACGCTGGCTGCGGCTGACCCGAACATCGCCCAGGTTCCGCAGGGGCATCTGGTCTACCTGCAGATGATCCGGCTGCTGGGCGACGCCGGGCTGCAGCGGCAGATCTTCGCGGACGTACTCGCCGGGCGGCGCGTCGCGAACGCCCAGGCGGAGGCGGCCTCGGCGCACGTCCGTGACATCCGGGCCCGGCTGCGCCCCAAGGGCACCGATGATCCGGAGGGTACCGGCCGGTTCGTCCTCGACGCCACCAAGCACTACGCCACCGGAACCCTGTTCGCGCACTGGATCGCCGTCCTGGCCCTGGTCGACTCGGCGCCCGCGGCGACGGCCGCCGACGGCCCGGCGGACCCGCCGAAGATCTTCGCCGCGCTGCTGCGCCGGGAAACCCAGGGCCTACGGGTGCTCGACGACTGGGCGGGTATGGGCCAGCGCACCACGGCCAGCGGGACGGTGATTGCCGAGGCGGTCGAGGTCGACGGCGCGTGGCTGCTGCCGCTGCACCGCCTCGGCGCCGTCCCGACCATCCTCGAACCGTTCGCCCAGCTCATCCACGGGGCGATCGACGTGGGGATCGCTCGTGGCGCCCTCAACGACGCCGTCGAGTTCGTCCGGACCAGGACCCGCCCGCGGCCGGAGGCGGGGCTCGGCGGGAGCGCCGCCGACGATCCGCTGCTCGTCCAGCGCCTCGGCGAAATCGCGCTGGAGGTGCGCACCGCCGAGGCGCTGCTCGCCCAGGCCGGCCGCACCCTCGACAGCGTCGACCCCCCGCCGACCGCCGCCGCGGTGGCGCGCGCGTCCCACGCGGTCGCGCTCGCCAAGGTCGCCGCCGAGCGGGCGTCGATCAGCGTCGGCAGCGCCGTGTTCGAGCTCTCGGGCGCCCGCGGCACTCTGGACGAGATCAATCTGCACCGGCACTGGCGCAACGCGCGCACCCACACCCTGCACGACCCGGTGCGCTGGAAGGTGCAGGCCATCGGCCGGCACGAACTGGACACCCCGGCGCCGCGCCGGCTCAGCCTCATCGACGACCACACCGGACCGATCCCCGGAGCATCCGATGGCCTTGCCTGAAATATCCGTCCCCGACCTGCACCACGCGCTCACCGACGGCGGTGAGATCGCCGTGCTCGACGTCCGTGACCATGGCGACGCCGACCGCGACGGCACCCTCCTGCTCGCCGTCGTCCTGCCACTGAGCTGGCTGGAGCTGCGGATCGCGAGCTTCGTCCCGCGGCGGGGAACCCGGATCGTCGTTCTCGACGCCGACGGGGCTGACCTGGCCCGCCGGGCCGCCGCGCGGCTCGCCGCGCTCGGCTACCACGACGTGGCCGTGCTCGCCGGCGGCGTGGCCGCCTGGTCGGCCGCCGGCCACAACACCTACCAGGGCACCCAGGTCGCAGGGCAGGCGTTCGGCGAATGGGTCGAGCATGCCTACGGGACGCCGTCCCTGACGGCCGAGGAGGTCGCCGACCGGATCAGCGCCGGGGCTGACATCGTGGTCCTCGACAGCCGGCCGTTCACCGAATACCACGCGCAGAACATCCCGACCTCGATCAACTGCCCGGGCGCCGAACTTGTCTACCGGGCCGCCGAGGTCGTTCCCGACCCGCAGACGCTGGTTGTCGTCAACTGCATGGGCCGCACCCGCAGCATCCTCGGGGCCCAGTCCCTCATCAACGCGGGCCTGCCCAATCCGGTCGCCGCCCTGTCGAACGGGACCATGGGCTGGCTGGTGGCCGGGCTGGAACTCGAACACGGCGCCGAGCGCGTCGCCCCCGACCCGGGCCCCGCCGCCCTCGCGTGGGCGGCGGACGCGGCGCAGCGCATCGGTGCCCGGTTCGGGGTGCGGCGGATCGACCGGGCGACGCTGGACCGTTTCCGCGCCGAGGCCGACGAGCGGACGCTGTTCGTCTTCGACGTGCGCGCCGCCGCCGACTACGCGCGGGGGCATCTGCCGGAAAGCCGCTCGGTGCCCGCGCCGGACCTGGTGCCGTGGCTGTTCCGGTTCACCGCGACGCGGCGGGCCCGGGTCGTCCTGGTCGATGGGCCGGATCTGATCCGGGCCATCGTCGCCGCGTCCTGGCTGGAGCAGGTCGACTGGTCGGAGATCTACCTCCTCGGCGAGACGTTCGACGGCCCGGAGGTCGTGGTCGAATCCGGGCCCGCCGCCGCGTTTGCCGTCTTCGGCCCGCCGTCCGCCCTGCCACCCGGCTCGCCCGTCGTCGCGGCGCCGGAACCGGGTGCACTGATCGACCCGGCGACCCTCGCCCGTCATCTCGCGGGCGAGGGATCCGCCGCCGGGGTCACCGTGCTCGACCTCGAATTCAGCCCCCTCTACGCCGCGGGCCACATCCCCGGCGCCTGGTTCGCGGTGCGTTCCCGCCTCGCCGAGGCCTTCGCCACGCTCGACGCCGCGCTCGACGCCGGGACCGCAACCGTCGTCCTCACCTCGGAGAACGGCGTCCTGGCCGGATTCGCCGCAGCCGAGGCCCGTGAGTTGACCGAACGGGAGATCCTGGTGCTCGACGGCGGCACGGCGGCCTGGCGGGACGCCGGCCTCCCGCTGGAGGACGTCCCGACCCGGCTGGCCACCCCGGCGACGGACATTCCCGCCCATGCGGGTGGCTCGAAGGCCGGCCAACTGGCCTGGTACCGCCACTACCTCGCCTGGGAGACCGACCTGGTCCGGCAGATCTCCGACGACGACACGGTCAGCTTCCGCCACATTCCCGCGGACGCCACCGCTGATGTGGACCGGCGTCCGGCCCCACTCACCCGCACCGTTCGTCCTCGCTGAGAGCGAGCAGGGCGTAGGTGGCCGGCCGTGGCTGGGGGAACCTCTCGCCTCAGCGGCCAGGGCCGCATCGATCCGCCGCCGGGCGGCGGCGCGACCGTAGCCGGGGACAGCCCGGTACCGAACAGCTCGCGCACCGCGTCCGCGGCGCGGACGAACCGTCACCCACCGCGAGCACCCCAACGGCCTGACCTGCAACAACACCACAAGATCAAGACACCCGACCAGTGGCAGAAATGAGTACGCGCGGCGGTAAGCAGCACCGGCATCTCGCTCAGGCGTCGGCGCGAACCAGCCGCACCGCCGCCAGCACCACGGCCACGGCTGTCCATGCGCACAGTACGGCGAGCCCCGCCCACGGCGAGAGGTGGTGGATGTCCGGACGTCCCCAGAACGCCTCGCCCGCGTTTGACGGCAGGTACGGGCTGATGTCATTCGACCAGCTCGACGGCAGGAGTTCCGTGATCGGCGGGATGACGAAGTACAGCCCGACCAGCGTGGAGATACCGGCCGCGGTGTTGCGGAGCAGGCCGCCCAGCGCCATCCCGGTGATCCCGACCAACAGCAGGTAGACGCCGGCCCCGATCACCATCCGCAATGCGCCCGGACTGGAGATCGCGACGTTCAGATGCTTACTGGACAGCAACGACTGCCCGAGGAAGAACGCCACGAACGTCGAGACCAGCGACGCGACGCCGACGACCCCGATGAAAACGGCGAACTTGCCCCAGAGCACCGGCAACCGCCTGGGCACCACGGTCATGGACGCGCGGATCATGCCGGTCGCGTACTCACCGCTTATCAGCAGCACTCCCAGTACCCCGACCGCGAGCTGGGAGATCCGTACACCGTTCAGACTGGCGACCACCGGGTTGAAGCTCGCCCGGTCGTCGGCACTCAGGTGCGACCACCGGTTCGCGGTGACGGCGGTGAACAGGGCGGCGATTCCGATGGTCAGGATGACGGACACCAGCAAGGTGATCCTGGTTGAGCGCAGCGAGCGGAACTTGGTCCACTCCGACTGGATCACCCGCCCCTGGGTGACGCGCATGCCGGGGAACCGGGGCACCACCGTGCTGGGCCCGGTCATGGTCGTAGTCATCGGGGATCTCCTGATGTGACGGGCCGCCGAAGCGTCTCGGCCTCGGTCTCGGTCGCGGTGTGGGCGTGGTACTCGACCGCGTCCCGGGTCATCTCCATGAACGCCTCTTCCAGCGAGGCGCGCTGGGTGGCCAGTTCATGTATTCGCAGCCGGTGTTCCCAGGCCACGTCGCCGATCTGCTCGGCGCTCAGCCCGTGTACCTCGAGCTGGCCGGCGGCGGCACTGGTTACCGTCACGTCCGGACCGACCAGCAGGTCGCGTAGCTCGGTCGCGTGCGGTGAGCGCACCAGTACAACCGTGCCGGACGCCTGGGCGACGAAATCCGCCACCGTGGTATCGGCCATCAGCCGTCCACGCCCGACGACGATCAGATGGTCGGCCGTGAGCGCCATCTCGCTCATCAGGTGCGAGGACACGAACACGGTCCTGCCCTCGGCCGCCAGCCCCTTGAGTAGATTGCGGACCCACAGAATGCCCTCGGGATCGAGACCGTTCACCGGCTCGTCCAGAACAACGGTTTGCGGATCGCCCAGCAGCGCCGAGGCGACGCCGAGGCGCTGACCCATACCCAGGGAGAAACCGCCCACCCGCTTCTTCGCGACCTCACGCAGTCCGACCAGGTCAATCACCTCATCGACCCGGCGACGAGGGACGCCGTTGGTCTGTGCCAACGCGAGCAGGTGGTTGAACGCCGAGCGGCTGGTGTGCACGGCCTTGGCTTCCAGCAGGATTCCCAGCTCGGCCATGGGCGCGCGCGCACCGCGGTAGTGAGCACCGTTGATCGAAACCGTCCCGGCGGTCGGCGCGTCCAAGCCCGCGATCATCCGCATCGTCGTCGACTTGCCAGCGCCGTTCGGCCCGAGGAATCCGGTCACGCTTCCCGGTCGCACCGTGAAGGTCAGGTCGCGTACGGCGACCCTGTCGCCGTAACGTTTCGTCAAACCGCGCACTTCGATCATCAACGTCTCCGGAGTATCCGTGCCAGCACGGGATGTCTGGCTGCCTCAAACCTAGGAAACTCGTCACTGGTCAGGTGCCTTTTTGATCTTTGGTTGGGGTCGGGCGGTTGCGGGCGTCCCGTGGAGATCGAGGCCGGACGGGCCGAGACGTCGGCCCAGGGCAGGGCCTTGAGCCGGGCGTACGGATACGGCTGGTCGGCCTTCGCCACAGCCAGGTAGTGGGCCGTCTCCACCGAGACCCGCCAGTCGAGGCTGGCCCGCACGGTGCGCATCGCGCCGAAGGAGGTCACGACTGCGCCGTGAAGGTCGAGCCCGGCCAGCCGGGGGCGGGCTCGACCTGGCCGGCGAGCAGGCCGGCGAGCAGGCCCCGTGGGTCGCCGCGCCGAGCAGGTGCACCCTCGAACCGTCTGCGCGTTTCGCGGCCCAGCAGCCGGCGGGCCGTCGCCTCGCCCGGGACCCGGAAACCACCGGTCAGCGGATAGACCCGGCCCTGGGCCGGCCGTGGGTCCGTCACCTTCTCCAGCCGCCCAGGTTCCCGCACGCAACACGCCGCCGGCTCCGACCGCACCGGCCGCGGCACGAACCGCATTGCGGTTCCCCCCCACCTGCCACCCTCGGCCGGGTGCCGGAAAGCATCACGATGTCCACAACGTGAGATTTTTGAGGAATTGACAGTGATCGGCCGCCCCGGACAGCAGCGCCACAGCCAGACCGATGATCATCAATATGCCAAGAAATCTCCACCGCGATCCGGCGATCTCGTCGACTCTCCATTGCACGGCTCCACGGTAGGGACACCTGATGTGATGAGGATGTATTGGTTCAGCAGTGCACGCGGTCCTCGGGCCGCGCGTCGCCAGCGGCCGGCCGGAGGCTGACAAGGGTCCCGAGTGCGGCGAGGCCGAGGGGTTCGGCGAGTTCGTAGACGCAGGCCTCGCCGCCGTCGCGGGAGTAGATCATCAACAGGAGTCGGGTGGGTACGACGATGGCCTTTCGGAAGAACGGGTGGACGCTGGCGAAGCGGGATGGTCGGCAACGGCATCCGCACGGCGTTGACGGTCACCGGCCAGGCCGCGCCGGCGCAGACACGCGACGAGAACCTGCGGACCGCGGTCACCTCAAGAACACCGTCGACGGAACCCAGCCGCTGGCCACCGCACTGACCACGAACGTGGGCAAGCTCAGCACCCTGGTCAAGACCGTCGGCTTCACCCCTCTGATCATGACCAACGGTGCGAAGTCGCTCCTGGACGAAGTCGCCAAGTCCAAGGTCACCGGTGAGGAGTGGTGGCCGCCGGATGAGCAGGACCCACCGCCCCGCCACCCCCGATC
>NZ_JANEZT010000331.1 GCF_025403405.1 Frankia tisae | reverse complement strand
GCCCCAGCCGGACTCGCAACCGCTGAAGGCAAGCCCCAGCGCCAGGACCGCGGCGAGGGCGACGACCAGCCGGCTCCAGCCACGAAGTGGCCGCATGCCGCGCGCCTCAGAGCTGCGCGGGGCAACGGACGGGGAGATAGACGGGCACTTGTCGTGTCGAGCCCACCCCCGGTTCGGTGACCACGAGCCAGGCGTTGGGCCGCTGCGCCGAGCTGCTCGGTCCGCACAGCCGCAGGCCCGTGTTGATGTACAGATAACCACCGGGGCGGTTGCGCACGACAGTGATCGGCACCGTCCGGTCGAACAGGGCCCGGCCGGCGCCGACCCGCTGGATGATCACACGCGCTCGGGCTCCGGTGTTGTGGTAGTAGCCCTGGACACTGAACGTGTACGACGGCCCCTCGCTGGTGGTGCAGCCGGGGCCGCAGCCCTCGGGCTCGACGGTGTGCACGGACGGTATCGCCCAGGCCAGCCGCCGAAGTTCCGCGGCGTTGTCAGCGACGACTCCGCTGCGGGTCGCAGGCGTCACGCAGGCGTGGTCGCCGGCATTGGCCCGCCGGCGGACGTAGCCGCTCGCGCATCCGCCGGGCGCGGCACGCAGCGCCTGCACGGACCAACGGTTGTCGGCGGCCGTCCAACTGCGGGTCACCGGCGTCACGCACACGTGGTCGGCCGGCGTGGCCTCCCGCCAGACGTATCCGGTCCGGCAGGTGTCCGGGGCGTACCCCGCGGCCAGTGCGGCGGGCGCCGGCAGGACGGCCGCCGCGACCAGCGCGGCCAGGCCCAGCACCCCCGAGACGACTCCCAGGCTCCACAGGAGCCTTCTTGTGATCATGGATTCCCCCTGGAACGAAGGCGTCAGAGCGACGCGCTGAATTCACTCTGGGGCCGCCGATCAGGCAGTTGACGATTCGTTACGAAACTTGACGCCGCCGCCTGTCCCGGACGTCGGGCGGGCGCCACGCCCCGCGGAGCGGCCCGATCCGTGCCCGACGCCGGCGCATGCAGGGACGGCCGCCGGAATACACAAGCGGCCGTTGGGCCCGACGGCCCTTCGCTATGATCCACACAGCTGAAGATCGTGATGCTGTGAGGCACGGGGGGTGCCGTGACATCATCGGCGAGCGGGCCGGAGTTCCACGACGAGGACGACGGGCTGGTCCGGCTGCGCACCCGGTTGCAGGAGCTGTATCGCCACAGCGGCCGGCCGAGCTACCGGAAGCTGGCCGAGCGGACCGGCGCGATGAGCCAGACCACCGCGCACTCGCTCATCCGCTGCGCGCGGCTGCCGCGGTGGGGCAACCTCGAACTCGTCGTGGAAGCGCTGGGCGGCGACGTCGAGGAGTTCCGGCGCCTGTGGATGGCTGCGGACGGCGGGCCCACAGCGGTCCCGTCATCGGTCATCGATGGGCCGCCGCCCGGCGTGGCCGAGCCGCCGGTCAGGGTCCCGGAGCCGGAGGCCGCACCGAGTCCGCCCGACCCGGCGGCGCAGCCCGTCCCGCCCGGTGCGGCCGGGCTCGACCGGCGCAGGCTGCTCGCGTCCCTGTCCGTCGGGCTGATCGCCGCGGGTGTCGGGATCGCCACGCCGGTGGTGCTGCGCGCCCGGACCTCCGCGGGTGGTGCCAGGGCCGGGGAGGCCGGCGGACGGCGCGCGGCCACGTCGGAACCTGCGGCGAACCGGGCCGGGTCGCTGTTCGGCGGCCCACTCACCGAGCGGCACGGCCCGGTATGGACGGTGGCGACCGGCATCGTGGCGGGCGCGGCGATCGCCGTCGCCGGGTTCCAGGACGGCACGCTGCAGGTCCGCGACCTCGACACCGGTGCACCGCGCGGGGCGGCGCTGACCGGGCACACCCGGCCCGTCTATGCCGTGGCCGTGAGCGCCCTGGCCGGGCGGACGGTCGCGGTGTCCGGCAGCGTCGACGGGACCATCCGGCTGTGGGATCTCGATGGAGCCGGCGCCGCCGGGCCGGTCGCGGGGCGAGTCCTCGGCGGCGCCGCGGGCAACGGCGCGATGACCAGCGTCGCGACCGGCACCGTCGCGGGCCGGCCTGTGGCGATCTCCGGCGGCGACGACGGGGCGGTGCGCCAGTGGGACCTGGCCGGCACGCCGCCCACCGGGCGCCCGCTCGGCGCCCGGCTCGACACCGCCGTCAAGACGGTCGCCGTCGGCGAGATGAACGGCCGGCCGGTCGCGCTCTCCGGCGGGGACGACCACCTGCTGCGGCTGTGGGACCTCGGCGCCGACGAACCCGCCGGCAGGCCGCTCGGCTCCCACGACGCGACGATCTGGGGGGTGGCGTTGGGCGTCGCGGCCGGCCGGACTGTCGCGCTGTCCGGCGGCGACGACGGCGTCGCCCGGATCTGGGACCTGAGCCTGCGTGATCCGATCGGGCGGGCGCTGGGTCCACCGCTGCCCTCGGCCGTCAAGGCGGTCGCGATCGGCAGCCTGCGCGGCCGGACCGTCGCGCTGTCCGGCGGCGACGACGGCGCCATCCGGTTGTGGGACCTCGTCACGGGCCGGCAGGACGGCGCCCCGCTGGCCGGCCCGACGTCCGCCGTGGAGACGCTGACGGTCCGCCGCCATGCCGGGCGGACCATCGTGCTCGCCGGCACCTGGGACGCCATGACCTGGCGATGGGATCTCGGCCCGGCCTGATCCCGCCCCGGACCGCTCACGACCCGCGGCCATCGGCGCCGGCGATCACTGCCGCGGAGGGGCCGGCGATCAGTGCAGCGAGGGGAAGGTGCGGTCGGCCTTCTCGCCGGTCTCCAGCAGGTTCACCGCGCGGCCGACGATCAGCGGATCCGGGGTGCCGACGACGTCGGAGTCCTTGCCGGTGTATGGCAGCTCGTGCAGGACGTGGCGCATGGTCTCCAGCCGGGCCCGCTTCTTGTCGTTGCTCTTCACCACCGTCCACGGCGCCTCGGCCGTGTCGGTGTAGAAGAACATCGCCTCCTTGGCGTCGGTGTAGTCGTCCCAACGGTCGAGGGCGGCGAGGTCGATCGGGCTGAGCTTCCACTGCCGGACCGGGTCGATCTGGCGGACGATGAACCGGGTCTGCTGCTCGCGCCGGGAGACCGAGAACCACAGCTTGATCACCCTGATCCCGCTGCGGGTCCACATCCGCTCCAGCTCGGGGGCCTGGCGGAGGAACTCGCGGTACTGGTCCGGGGAGCAGAAGCCCATGACCCGCTCGACGCCGGCCCGGTTGTACCAGGACCGGTCGAACATCACGATCTCCCCGGCGGCGGGCAGATGCGCGATGTAGCGCTGGAAGTACCAGGACTGCTGCTCGCGCGGCGACGGCTTCTCCAGGGCGACGACGCGGGCGCCGCGGGGGTTCAGGTGCTCGGTGAACCGCTTGATCGTCCCGCCTTTGCCGGCGGCGTCGCGGCCCTCGAAGACGAGCACGATGCGCTGGCCGGTCTCCTTGGCCCAGTACTGCATTTTCAGCAGCTCGATCTGCAGCAGCCGCTTGTCGCGCTCGTAGTCGGCGCGGGCCAGGCGGGTGTCGTACGGGTAGTTCTCCCGCCAGGTGTCGACGGGGGTGCCGTCGGGCCGCAGCAGCGTAGCCTCGTCGTCGTCCTCGTCGAGGACCCGCAGGCCGGCGAGGTTCTCCGCGTGGACCCCGACCCGCTCGGCGAGGCCGGCCGCGCCAAGCCACCCGCCGATACCGTCGGCGATGCCGCGCACCAGGGGCTCCGCCCGGCCGTCGGCACCCTTGGGGATCACCCGTTCGACATGGGTCACGCTGAATTCCCTCCCGCACGGACAACGAGGCTGCACCGGGCGGCTGTTCCCACCCGACGGCACCGTTCCCACCCGACGGCCACCGGCCACCGGGGCGGATCCGCAGGGCAGGGGCAACCGGCCCGGCCAACCGTACGGAAACCGGCCGGCCCGCAGTCGACGCGCGTTCGAACACCAGGTGACAGGACGGTCCACATCCGACACATCCGACACATCCGACGCCTCGGGCGCCTCGGACCCCCCGCCGAGCGCCCGAGGAAGCCCGCAACGGGTCAGCCGGGCAGGCGGAAGCTCAGGTCGGCGGCGGGCACCGCGGTGTCGAGCTGGGCGCGCTGCAGGCGGCCGGAGTAGTCCCAGCTCAGCGACTGCCAGCGGGTGACCTGGTCGAGCATCCAGATCCCGGACTGGCGGCTGCCGTTGCCGGAACGGCCGTTGCCGCCGAAGGGCAGGTGCGCCTCGGCGCCGGTCGTCGACCCGTTGACGCTGACCATCCCGGCGCGCACCCCGCGGCGGAACCGCAGCGCACTCGCCGCGTCCGCGGTGTAGATCGACGACGACAGGCCGTAGCCGGGCAGGTTCGCCAGCTCGATCGCCTCGTCGAGGTCGCGGTAGGTGGTGACGCCGACGATCGGACCGAACGTCTCCTCGCGGAACAGCTCGTCGTCGGGGCGGACCCCGTCGACGATCAGTGGATGGTAGTAGAGCCCGCGGTCCGGGTCGCCGACGAAGCCCCGCCGCGGGCCGTTGCGGGGCAGGCCGCCGAACCCGGCCGCACCCTCCGTCCCCGCGCCCTCCGTCCCCGCGGCACACGGTCCCGCGGCACCCGGTCCCGCGGCGCCGCCGGTTCCGGTGATGCGGCCGAGTGCGGTGGATCCGGACAGGCGGTGGTGGCCGCGCAGGAGGGTGAGGTGGCGTTCGAAGCCGGCGGCGAACCGGGCGTCGAGCAGTGGCCCGTAGAGTACGTCACCGGTGGGGTCGCCGATGACTGCGGCGGACACGGCGGCGTCGAAGCGGCGGACGAACGCGGCGTGCACCGACTCGTGCACGATCGCCGTGCCGAGCGAGGTGCAGCGCTGCCCGGCGGTGCCGAATCCGGCGAACACGGCGGCCTCGACGGCGGCGTCGAGGTCGGCGCCGGGCGTGACCACCATCGGGTTCTTGCCGCCGAGTTCCAGGCACGGCGTCTGCAGGTGCCGCCCGCACAGGGCGCCGATGGACCGGCCGACCTCGGTGGACCCGGTGAAGCCGACCTTGTCCACCGCCCCGGCGGCCAGCGCCCGTTCCAGGCCCGCCGCCGTCGCCCGGCCGTCGGCGGGGACGAGGTTCACCGCGCCCGCGGGCACCCCGGCGGCGGCGAGCAGCTCGACCATCGCCTGGGCACAGGCCGCGGCGTACTCGGCCGGCTTCCACACCACCGTGTTCCCTGCGAGCAGCGCCGGCACCAGGTACCAGGAGGGCACCGCCACCGGGAAGTTCCCGGCGGTGATCACCATCATCACCCCGAGGGGTTCACGGAAGGTGAACAGCTGGCGGTCCGGCATCTCCGACGGCACGGTCTGCCCGTAGAGCCGCCGGCCCTCCCCGCGGAAGAACTCGCAGGTGTCGATGATCTCCTGAACTTCGCCGCGGGCCTCGGCTACGGGCTTGCCGACCTCGCGGGTCACCAGCCGGGCGAGGGCGTCGGCGTTGTCGGTGACGAGCCGGCCGAAGCTGCCGATCACCGATCCGCGCACGGGGGCCGGCACCGCGGCCCACGACCGCGCGGCCGCCTGGGCGGCGACGGCGGCGGCGAGGATGGTCTCGGGGCCGACAAGCTCCACCTCGGCGACGACGTCGTCGAGGTGGGCCGGGTCGGTCGAGGGGACGACGCGGACCGGCGCCGGCTCGACCTCGGCGCCGCCGGCGGGATCCCCGACGGTCGCGCACAGGCCGTGCGTGCGTCCGTCGATACGGGCGCTGACGCGCCACGGCCGCACCAGCGTCATACCGGGTTCCCCTCTGCCAGGCCGGCGACGACCCGCGCGAGCGCGGTGACGCCGGTGCTGAGTTGATCGGCGCTGACCGTCAGCGCCGGGCGGAAACGCAGGGTGCAGACACCCGCGGGCAACGCGAGAACATGTTCGCGCACCCGCAGCCGGCGCAGCACCTCGTCGCGTGTGGCCCGGTCGGGCAGGTCGACCGCGCACAGCAGACCCCGCCCGCGCGGGTTGGCCAGCACCCCTGGATGGGCCGCGGCGAGCGCGGTCAGCTCGGTCAGCAGGCCGGCGCCGAGCTCACCGGCCCGTGCGATGAGCCCCCGCGCCTCGATGACCTCCAGGATCCGGGTCGCGCGGACCATGTCGACAAGGCCGCCGCCCCAGGTGGAGCTGATCCGGCCGGGGACGGCGAGGACGTTGGCGGCGACCTCGTCCACCCGCCGCCCGGCCATGATCCCGCCGAGCTGGACCTTCTTGCCGAACGCGACGATGTCGGGCCGCAGGCCGAGCTGCTGATAGGCCCAGGCCGACCCGGTCGCGCCGACCCCGGTCTGGACCTCGTCGAGAACGAACAGTGCGTCGTGGCGCAGGCACAGCGCGGCCATGGCGGCGAGGAACTCGGCGCGCAGGTGGTTGTCGCCGCCCTCGCCCTGGATCGGCTCGGCGAGGAAGCAGGCGATGTCGTGCGGGTGGGCGGCAAAGGCCGCCTCGGCCTGCGCCAGCGCGGCACGCTCCGCCGCGACGACGGCGTCGAGGGCGGCACCGGTGCAGGGGAAGGTCATCGCCGGGCAGTCGATGCGCGGCCAGTCGAACACGGGGAAGCGGTCGGTCTTGACCGGATCGGTGTTGGTGACCGACAGCGTGTAGCCGCTGCGCCCGTGGAAGGCGTGGCGCAGGTGCAGCACCCGCCGGCCGAGTCGGGCGGGCCGGCCGTGGGCGGCGTTGTGCCGGCTCTTCCAGTCGAACGCGCACTTGAGCGCGTTCTCCACGGCGAGCGCGCCGCCCTCGACGAAGAACAGGTGCGGGAGCTCGGGGTCACCGAGGACGCGGGCGAAGGTGCGCACGAACTCGGCGTAGGCGGCGGTGGCGATGTCCGGGTTCGCCGGCTTGTTGACCGCGACGCGGCCCAGCCGATCGACGAAGCGCGGGTCGCCGGCCAGCTCGGGCGGGTTCACCCCGAGCGGCGCCGACGCGAAGAAGCTGTAGAGGTCGAGGTAGCGCCGGCCGTCGCGGGCGTCGACCAGGACGCTGCCGGCGCTCTCGGCCAGATCACAGACCACGTCCAGACCGTCGACGAGCACGTGCCGGCGCAGGACGGCCAGCACGTCACCCGCCGCCACGGGCGGCCCGACCGGCACCGCCGCGCCCGGCCCTGTCGCCGACGACGCCGCGCCCGCCGCCGCGGGCTCGACGGGATGGACGCCGGATCCGGCCAGGGCGCCAGCTCCGGCGAGGGCGCCGGATCCGGGCAGGCGGGCCGGGCGCCCCGTGGTTCGTGGAACGCGGACAGCCATCCAGGCTCCCTCCGTTACCGATCGCGGCGAGCGACACCTGCCCGCGCGATCTCAACCCTGACGAATATCTTCCCTCGAAAGTCGGTTTGAATCTTCAATATTCTTGTATTGCCCTGGATTCAGATCTGATCATCCCGTCGATGACGGATTCCGCCGATGATTCGTCAGATCGATCACCATGGACATCATCGACACGGATAGTGGTGTTTACTGCACGGAGCGCGACGGGTCGGCGAGCAGGTGAGGATCACCACCGCGCCGGGAGACAATCGGTTCATTC
>NZ_JANEZT010000330.1 GCF_025403405.1 Frankia tisae | reverse complement strand
CCACCGCCATTCCCACCGACCGTCCGGAGGAATCCCATGTCCGTGTCGACTGACGAGCTCATCAGCGAGATCACCGGGATCGTGGCCGAGGAGCTCGGCGTCCCGGCCGGTTCGGTGTCGCCCGACGCCGACCTGCGGTCGGTCCAGGGAGCCGACTCGGTGAAGGTGCTACGGGTGATCGCCCGCATCGAACGCGCCCGCGACGTCGAGCTCGAGGACGAGGAGGTCTTCGGCGCCTCGACGGTCCGCGAGGTCGCCGAGGTGCTCCAGCGCGCCCTCACCGAGTCGGCCGCGGTATGAGCACCGCGACCAGCGCCGGCGCCGGGACGGCCACGCCCGCCACGGCTGCGCTGACCGCCGACACTGCGCTGACCGCCGAGACTGCGCAGACCAACCAGCACTACGACCTCGACCCGCGGATCTTCGGGCTGTTCCTGGACCCGATGCGCAAGTACTCCTCGGGCTACTACCGGGAACCCGACCTGACCCTGGCCGAGGCCCAGGTCGCGAAGCTGCGCTTCGTGGCCGACCGCCTCGGCCTGAGCGAGGGCGACCGGCTGCTCGACGTGGGCTGCGGCTGGGGCGCGCTGATCCTGTTCATGGCCCAGGAGTACGCCGCCCGGGTCGTCGGGATCAGCCCGGCCGGCAACCAGCACACCTACATCGCCCAGCGGGCCAGGGAGCTGGGCGTCGCCGACCAGGTCACCACGGTCCAGGGCCACTTCGAGCACGCCGCGCTGCCGGCCGGCCGGTTCGACGCGGTGACCATGCTCGGCTCCATCGTGCACATGCCCGACCTCGTCCACGTGATGCGCCGCGCCCGGTCCCTGCTGCGCAGGGGCGGCCGGTACTACGTCTCCGAGACCTGCTTCCGCAATGCCGCGGCCCGGGACGAGTTCGACCGCCGGACCGGCACCGAGTTCGTCCGCCAGTCGATCTTCGGCTGGGGTGACATGCGTCCGCTGTCCGATCTCGTCCGTGCGGCCGAGGACGCCGGGTTCTCCGTCGTCAGCGTCGACGACCTGACCGAGGACTACCGCCGCACCATCGATGACTGGCTCGTCAACGTCGACGCCAGCGCCGAGGCCATCGAGCGGATCCGGCCGGGGATGGCCCCGACCCTGCGCCGTTACCTCGAGGTCGCCAACGCGGGCTGGGGCTACACGACCAAGCACTACGCGCTCGTGTGCCAGCGGTCCCGCTGAGGATGCCGATCAACCGTCCGTCCGGAAGGACAGATATGAGTACGGACAGCACCTCTCCTCCGTTGGCGGTTGCGCAGGTGGCGGTGGAACCGCCGGGCCAGGCCGCCGGGCCGCTGCTGCCTGCCGCCGACGTCGCGGATGCCGTCGTGTCGTTCATGCGCTCGTCGCCGGTCGGGCGCCGCTGGGACGTCGAGTCGGCCTTCGCCTGGTCGACGGTCGACGCCGACCGGCTCACCGAGGGCCAGCGCTCGGCGGTCGCCTTCATCACCTACATCGAGGACCATCTGCCGGGGTACTTCGGGCTCTACGCCCGACGGTTCCCCCTCGACGAGTCGGTGGACCTCGACGCCTTCGTCCACAACCGCGAGCTGTACCACTTCACGGTGCGCTGGGCCCAGGAGGAGGACAGCCATGCCAGGGCCCTGTTCGAGTACCAGGTGGCGGCGGGCCTGTCCGACCCGGCCCGGCTGCGCATCGAGCTGGGCCGCGAGGGGCGCAAGCCGTTCACCCTGCCCCATGAGCACGCCGTGTCGCTGTTCGCCTACGCGCTCGTCCAGGAGAAGGCGACCCAGATCTACTACCAGCAGCTCCGGGCGGTCGTCGACGAGCCGGTGCTGATCGACGTGCTGAACCACCTGAGCCGGGACGAGGCCCGGCACTTCACGTTCTTCGCCGACCTGGTCGAGAAGAGCCTGCGCCGCCACGGCGACCGAGTGGTCGAGCCGATCCGCGACGTGATCGCCGGCTTCCGGATGCCGCTGGCCGACACGCTGCGCGGCTACTGGCGCTGGGCGCTGAAGATCGCCGACACCGCCAGCTACGACCACACGGACGCCTACGAGCACCTCATCCGGGTCGTGAACCGCGCCGTGGACGCCCGCACCGACCGGGTGGACGAACTGACCAGGTTCGTGGCCGCGTGCCGGACCCCCGCGGCCACCCAGGCCCGATAGCAGGAGGAGGCGAGATGGGCGTACTGGACGGCCGGGTCGCGGTGATCACCGGCGGCACCAGCGGGATCGGGGCCCGGACGGCCGCGGTGTTCGTCGCGGCGGGAGCATCGGTGGTCATCGGCGGCCGCCGCAAGGACGTGGGGGAGGCGTGTGCCGCCGAACTCGGCCCCCGGGCCCGGTTCACGCCCGCGGACGTTCGCGTCGAGAGCGATGTCGAGGCGTTGCTGGCCACGGCGGTCGAGGAGTTCGGCAGACTGGACGTCCTGGTCAACAACGCCGGGCAGGGCGTGAGCACGCCGCTGCCGCTGCCCGAGGCGGACCTGGCGGCGTTCCTCGACACGCTGGCCGTCCACGCCGGCGGGATGTTCCTCGGCATCAAGTACGCCGCCCGGATCATGATCCCGTGCGGGTCGGGCAGGGGCTGGCCGCCTCGGCGCTGGTTCCGCAGGTGACCGCGATCATCAACCTGGTGTACTCGGGTGCCGCGCGGGCCCGTGCCTACACCGCCTACGCGTTGACCCTCGGCGGCGCGGCCGTCGCCGGGCAGATCATCGGGGGCGGCCTGATCGCGGCCAACCCGGCCGGGCTCGGGTGGCGGAGCTGTTTCCTGGTAAACGTGCCGATCGGGGTCGCCGCGCTTGTGCTCACCCGGCGCCACGTGCCAGCCGATCGGGTGAGCGGCGCGCCGCCCCGCCTGGATCTCGTCGGTGCCGTGCTGGTGACCGGCGCGCTCGTCGCCGCCGTGCTGCCGCTGGTCGAGGGGCCGAACGACGGCTGGCCGTGGTGGTCGTGGGGATTCCTCGTCGTCGCGGCGGCGCTCTTTGCAATCCTGGTGCCGGCGCAGCGGCGAATCGCGGCCCGCGGCGGGAGCCCGATCCTGCCGCCGGCGCTGTTCGCCGGGCGGAAGTTCGTCGTCGGGCTCATCAACGTCCTGGCGTTCAACGCGAGCGTCGCGCCGTGGTTCTTCGTCCTGGCGCTGTACCTCCAGGACGGCCGTAGCCTGAGCCCGCTGCGCGCCGGTCTCGTCTTCAGCGCCCTCGGCGGCGGATTCCTGGCGACCTCGCTGGCCGGCGGCAGGGTGCGAGCCCGCCTTGGGCGTCAGGGGCTCGCGCTCGGAGCCGGGCTGCGCGTGCTGGGCCTGATGGCGCTGTGGGTGGTCGTCCGCGAGCAGGGGACGGGCGGCGACATCCTCTGGGTCGCACTGCCGTTGGCCGTCGACGGGGCTGGCCAGGGCCTCGTGACCAGCCCGCTGGTCTCCTCGGTCCTGCTAGGCGTGCGGCCGGAGATCGCCGGCGCCGGGTCCGGCGTGCTGGCGTCCGCGCAGCAGGTGGGGAACTCCGTCGGGGTGGCGGTGATCGGCGCCGTCTTCTTCGCTGTCCGGGATTCGGGCGGATCGATCGCGGGCGCCTTCCGGGTCAGCCTGCTCGTCCTCGCGGCGCTGAGCCTGCTCGTCGCCGGACTGGTTCAGCTTCTCCCGAATGTCGAGGCCGGGCCGGGCCGGGCCGAATGAGGCGTTCCACCGTGACGCGAAAACTACCTTCCGGAGGGGCGGAGATGCTGAACGCGTCAGGTAGCCAGCTTCTCTCCATGTCCGATTCATCTGCGGTTGTGGCGCCCTGTCTACAGTCGGGCCGGGAGGTGCAATGGAGACCAAGCTGGAACTCAGGCACGTGGTGTACTTCCTGGCGCTGGCGGACGAACGACATTTCGGGCGCGCCGCCGCCAAATTGTTCATCGGTCAGCCTACTTTGAGTCAGCAGCTACAGCGTCTCGAACGTCAGCTCGGCGTCGAGTTGTTCGCCCGGACATCCCACGACGTGCGGCTGACGCCGGCCGGGCAGGCCTTCCGGGTCGAGGCTGAGCAGGTGCTGGAACATGCGCAGCGGGCCGTGGAGACGGCGCGCGAGGCCGCATCCGGCCGGCTCGGCAAGATCAGCATCGGCTTCAACTTCGCCGCCGGGCAGCAGGTCCTCCGGCCGACCCTGCGGCGGTTCAACGTCGACTACCCGGGCCTGTCGACGACCCTGGGGGAGGGCCTCAGCGGCCCTCAGCTCTCGGCGGTGTCCGAAGGCAAGATCGACGTCGCGCTTGTCTACTCCGGCATTCCCCCCAAACCACTGCTGGCCCAGCGGGTTCTGACCGCCTCGCTCGTCGCGATGGTCGTCCGCCACCATCCCTGGGCCACCCGCGAGCGGGTCGCCTTCCGCGAACTGGCCGACCAGCCGATCGTCCTCCTGCGCCGGGAACGTAGCCCGGCCATGTACGACGCGGTGTTCGCGGCGGCCGAGCGCTGCGGGATTCCGTTGACGGTGGCGACCGAGGTCGAGGACAGCGGGGCGACGGCGGTGATGGTGGAAACGCTGCAGGCCGTTGCCTTCGGGTCGGATGCGCGGCCCCGGCGGCCGACCGAGGACCTGGTCGCGGTGCGGATTGTCGACCCGGTACCGCTGGTCGGCGTGCGGGCCGTCTGGCGCCCGGACCCGAAACCGGCCGTCGCCGCGTTCCTCAGCAGTCTGGCGGCGGCGGCCCCGTTCCCCTCGCCGCTGGGCGACCGGACGGTCCGCATCTCCGTCCAGCCCATCGAGCACGATCAGGACGAGTAACGCCCGCGGGCGGCCTGGCACCCGCATGTCGCGCGTGGGCCGGCGGGGAAGATCTCGGGCAGCTCGCGGGTGCGGGTGCTGGCGGGTCAACCGCCGGGGATGGCCTGAGGAGAATCACCCGGGTGTGTCAGGCGGCAAGGTCGCCATCGTGACCGGCGCGGGACGGGGTATCGGCAGGGCGACCTGGGAGAACGGCTCGGCCAGCGGCGCCGAGCCGAGCCTTTGGCGGGCCTGCTCGGCCCTGCCGACGTCGGTTCCCAGCCCTCCTCGAGATGCCGATCATCCGGCACCGGCAGCCCGTTGCTTCCAGCTTTCAGCCTGTGGCGTATGTCCGGTGTTGGGTTTCGGGACGCACATGGGAGTTCCCGTGACGGGGTCGGCGATGATCACTGATTGGATTCCGAAGACTTCCTGGACCACGTTGACTGTCATGATTTCCTGTGGTGGGCCGGCTGCGGCGATCTGGCCTTCTCGCATGGCGATGAGGTGGTGGGAGCAGCGGGCTGCCTGGTTCAGGTCGTGGAGGACCAGGATGACCGTCCGGTTCTGCCGTTCGTTGAGTTCGCGGAGC
This sequence comes from Frankia tisae, assembly GCF_025403405.1. Lineage (GTDB taxonomy): Bacteria > Actinomycetota > Actinomycetes > Frankiales > Frankiaceae > Frankia > Frankia tisai. The sequence goes on along the minus strand of NZ_JANEZT010000330.1, from coordinate 2,286 downwards.
AGGCCGAGGATCTCGAGCTGGTGGGCGATGTCGAGGAAGGCGGTTGGTTCGTCGAGCAGGAGGATCGGGGTGTCCTGCGCGAGGACGAGTGCGATCCAGACCCGTTGGCGTTGGCCGCCGGAGAGCTCGTCCACCGGTCGGTCGCGTAGATCGTGGGTGCGGGTGAGTCGCAGCGCCTCCTCGACCGCCTGCTCGTCGGTGATGCTCCATTGTCGGCGGAAGCTCTGGTGGGGATAGCGGCCTCGGGAGACGAGTTCCTCGACGGTGAGGCCTTCGGGAACCGTCGGGCCTTGCGGGAGCAGGTCGAGGTAGTCCAGGTCGGCGAGCTCGCGCTGGAAGCTGGCCACATGGTCGGTGAGGGCCTGGTCGTGGAAGACGAGGTACCAGGTCAGGTAGTGCCGGTCGGGTCGTCATCCGGGGCGCCACCACCAGTGGTCGGCCATCCGCTCGGTGCGGCGGAAGGTTTCCCAGTCGCCGGCGTCGGCCTGCTGCTCGGGGGTGAGTGGCACAGCCCCACAGGCTATGCGGCGGGCATCCGCCACGCCTTGACCGCGTCCGCAACGCTGGCGATCTCCGGAACGGCACGCCAGGGGGCGGCGGTGGTCAGGAAGTCCTTGGCCCGGCGGGCGACGACTTCGGAGCGCAGATCCGCGCCGACGGCCAATGCCTGGCTGACGAGTGCTCCGGCCCGGTCGGGTTCGGGGGATGGTCCGGCGAGGTAGGTCAGACTGGCGTCGACGAGGGTCAAAGCGTGGCTGGCGGTGGACTCGGCGGCGGCGAAGATGGGGATTGCCTGGTCGGTGAACTCCCGGGCGCGTTCGTGTGCTCCGGCGGCGAGGTAGGCCGAGGCGGCGTTGCCGGCGATGCGAGAGGCGGTGAACGGGTCGAAGGACAGGAAGTAGCCGACCGGGTCAGCATCGTGGATCTTCGCGTGGGCGGTGAGGGCGCGGCCTACGGCTTCGTCGACTCCGGGGGCGTCACCGAGCTTGCCCAGGGTGCGGGCCTCACCGCTGATCGCCAGGCGGATGGAGGCGGGGCCGCCGTGGGCGTAGCGCTGCCCGTCGCGGGCGAGGTCGAGGGCTTCGCGGTACCGGCCGCCGTAGTAGGCGATGAAACTTTGGGTTCCGCGGACCCAGGCGGCGAGGTCGCCGTGTCCGGCGGCCTTGGCCAGGCTCATCGCCTCGTTGCAGTAGGCGCGGGCCACCAGCTCGTTGCCCAGGTCGAACGCGAGATAGCCGAGCAGGCCGGACAGTTTCCCGCCGACGAGGTAGAGGTGTCGGCGTTGGGCGGGGTGCTGGTGTCCGGCCATGAGCTCGGCAACCCATCGGCGCTGCTTCAACGCGATCGGGTAGACGGTGGCGGCGTCGCTGGTCTCGTACCGGCGGCCGACGACTTCGACGCTCGCTTCCAACTGCTCAAGGGAAGCGTCATCGACGTTGGACGCGGCGAAGAGCTGCATCCGCCGGGTGACCTCGTCCAGCTCCTCGTCGATCGCCCACGCGGCGACCCCGACCGCGGCGAGGACCGTCCGCCGGTCCGGCCCAGCGTCGGCGGCCACTACCGCGACGGCTGATCCCGGAGCGCCTTCGGCCGGCTGGTCCGCGGGGGATGGGGCGGCGGCGAGGCCGAGGCGCTCGCGGGGGATGTCGAGTCCTTCGGCGAACTTCTCGTAGGTCTCGATGCTGGAGACCTGGCGCTTGCCGTTGAGGATGAGACTGATCATCGGCTGCGGCACCCCGGTCATGGTCGCGATCTGGGGTCGGGAAGCGCCGGTCCACCGCTTGTAGATCGTCAGCACGGCCCGCATGTCCCGTTCGGCGAGGGCGGCGGCTACACCCACGTGATGCCGGAGACGCAGCGCGACGCGGTCGACCGGATCTTCGGTGAGCAGACGTACAGCGACGACGAAGCCGACCAAGCGGACGGTTAGGAACTCACGGGCTGAACTTGTACCCGAGTGAACCAGTGGCACCCGGGCGGCTGCTCACCCTCGCAGTAGCTCGGGGCTTCTGCCGCCAAAGCAAACGAAACCGAGGTGCAAAAGTGGATACAGCGATCAAATTCAAAAAGCTACCGAGAGTCATATGCCCTGGTAGAAGCGGGTGCGCCGTCAGGGACTTGAACCCCGAACCCGCGGATTAAGAGTCCGCTGCTCTGCCAATTGAGCTAACGGCGCGTTGCCTTCGCGATCCCGTAAGGATCCCGCGTCGACATGAAGGACTCTACCAGGCGTTCCGGGGGGAGCGCCTGGTAGAGTCCTTCATGTCGACGCGGGATCCTTACGGG
>NZ_JANEZT010000032.1 GCF_025403405.1 Frankia tisae | reverse complement strand
GCGGCCTGGCGTGCGGGCTGGGGGGGCGACGGGAGTGGGACGGCCCGGGAAATGCCGCGTGGCGACCTCGCTGGCTGGCTCCTGCTGGCGGTGCCCTACGTCCCCGCCGCCGGCATCGTCGGGTTGATGCTCGGTCGATCGCGGACCGGCGTTGTGCTCGACCCGGTCGAGATCGTGATCGGGTCGGCCCTGGTCGCCGCGGTCCTCGTCCGGCAGATGGTCACCCTGCGGGTGAGCCAGCGACTGGTCGCGCAGGTTGGGCACGCCGAGCGCGAAGTGCGGCACTGGACCTCGCACGATCGGCTCACCGAGCTCGCGAACCGCACGCTGTTCCACGAGCGTCTCACCGATGCCCTCGCCGCCAGCCGCCGTGACGGTCGGGACGTCGCCGTCCTGTACTGCGACCTCGACGACTTCCGCATCATCAACGACAGCCTCGGCTACGCCGCCGGGGACCATCTGCTGCGCGCCGTCGGCCAGCGCCTGCGGCACTGCGTGCGTGCTTCGGACACCGTCGCCCGGTTGGGCTCCGACGAGTTCGCCGTACTGCTTGACGGCGGGCGGGAGCTGCCCGAGACGATCGCCGAACGCGTGCTCGCGGCCCTGCGCCAACCCGTGTCGGTGGGCGGCCACCACTGGCCCGTGCGGGGCAGCGTGGGTCTGGTCGTGGCCGGTCGTACCCAGGAGACGACCGAGGTCCTGCTACGACGGGCCGACACCGCCGTGCACGCGGCGAAGCGGACGGGCAAGAACCGCCTGGTCGTCTACCGGCCAGGATTGGGTTCCACTCCCGGCGCCCATCTCGTCGCCGGCACCCATCTGGCCGACGCGCTGGCCACCGCGCTGCGCCGGGGCGGTCGATCGGCCGGGTTCGACGTCCACTACCAGCCCATCGTGCGTCTGGGTGACCGCTTCCCGGTCGCGCTGGAGGCGCTGGCCCGGTGGACGGCGCCTGGCCGCGGACCGGTGCCGCCCGGCACGTTCGTCGCGGCCGCGGAGAGTGGCGGCATCGTCGGCGCGCTGGACGACATGATTCTCACCCAGGCCTGCGCGGAGATCGCGATGGCCTACCCGGACTCCGCGCTTCGCCTGCACGTGAACGTCTCCGCCAGCAGGGTCACCGACATGACCCTGCTCGACAGCGTCGCCCGCGCGCTCGCCGCGAGCCGTTTCGATCCCCGCCGGCTGGTCGTCGAGATCACCGAGACGAGCCGGATCGACGACCTGCAGGGTGCGCGCGAGGTGCTTGACGAGGTGCGGGCGCTGGGCGTCGCCGTCGCCCTCGACGATGTCGGTGCAGGCAACAGCACGCTTGCCGCGATGCACCTGCTACCGGTGGACGTCGTCAAGCTGGATCGGACTCTGCTCGAACCGCCGCAGGACGGGGGGCGGGTGACGGCGATGCGTCGCTCAATGATCACCTTGGCGCATGCCCTTGGCGCCGTCGTCGTCGCGGAAGGCATCGAGCATGAAGGTCAGATCGCCGAGCTGGAGGAGCTCGGCTGCGAGCTGGGCCAGGGTTACCTGTTCGCGCGGCCGGCTCCGCTGCCCCTCGCACCGACGCGGCCGTGGGCCGCCTACGGCGGCCAGCTGCCGGCCGCCGAGCCGGCCCGAGGGGCGGACCCTGCTGCCTGACGACTCCGTCCCGAGGCGGTGCCCTGACCCGGCCCCCACCGGGGCCGGGTCAGGGCACCGCTGCCCGGCCGACCAGAAGAGCCGCCGCCGTTGCTCCGCCAACCCCCAGGCCGCGCGCCTGTGCGAGATCATCGACGGTATCGACGTCGCGTCGTAGCCCGGGTACCGAGGATCCGAGGGCGTCGGTCAGGTCCACCGCCCCTGAGCGGCGGTGCGCGACGTGGCTGTGCGGTCCGAACGACGGTCTCAGCGGCGCTCCGGTGGTGGCGGTGAGCAACACGGTGCCCGTGCCGGCGGCGTCGGCGAGGACCGCGCGGCGGTAGTTGCCAGCTGCGGCCAGGGCCCGGTGCAGCTCCGCGGTCCGCAGCGCCGGCAGATCCCCGGACAACGCCGCCAGTGGATGCCCGGGCCAGCGGCCGGCCGCAAGCTCCGCGCCATGCGCCAGCGCCGGATTGAGGCCCTGGTCGGGGGTATCTGGAACGACGACGAGGCGGGCGCGCATCTGGGTCGACAGCGCGGGGGCCGGTGACGGACCCGCGCCGTCTCCGGCGCTGAGGTCATCCTGGTCGCGCAGCCGCGACAGCGCCCGGCGGAACGTCTGATCATTTGTCACGATCACCACGGCGCCGACGAGGTCGGTCGCGGAGGCGAGTACGGCCGTCACCGTGTCGATGGCCATTGCGAGCGCCAGCAGGCTCCGATCCGGCCGGTCCAGCCGGCTCTTCGCCCGCGCCAGGTTCTTCAACGGCAGAAGGACCGTCCAGGACGCCCCGCCTTGTGGGAGCCACACGAAGGTGACCATAGGCCATGGCGCGGCGCGGCGTGGCGCGGCGCGGGAGAGTCGGCCGCCGCCACGCCTTGACCGTGGGGTGAACGTCGTCCGTAGGCGTATCTCCAGTGTTCGCCTCCAGTCGCTGCCTGTGTTGATCGTGCGGGCGGCGAGCGCGGCCCTTCGCCGAGCGTGGTCTCACGTCGATGGAGCCGTGGCAACGTCCCTGGTGGGCGGCAACGTCGCTGGTGAGCGGCGCATCCTGCGCGATGCCCGCCAGAGCGGCGTCTACGGTCGAGTGTGAGGACGCGGTGGGCACGCCATCGCGCAGCGTCGGGGTGCTTGCAGCACCGGACGTAGACGCCGGTCCCGTGACCCACCGGAGGGAATCATTACCGCCGATCCCAGCAACAACCGGTCCGAGAACGCCGCGAGCGGGGTCGTGGCCCCGGCCGCGGCCCAGCGGGCCGGGGCTCGCAACGGTGCGACCGCAGTCGGTCGCCGCACTGCCCCTGGGAGGAGGAGGTGAGGCGGGTGGCGGTGCTGACCGCCGGGTCGTGGGGGACCGTCTTCGCGAAGGTCCTCGCGGACGCGGGCGCCCAGGTCGACCTCGTCGCCCGGGATCCGCAGGTTATCCGCTCGATCAACCACCGGCATGTCAACCCGCGATATCTGCCCACGGTTCAGCTCCCCGACCGGATCCGGGCGACGGCCGATCCGGGCGACGCGCTGGCGGGTGCTGAGCTCGTGGTACTGGCCGTGCCCTCGCAGGCGTTGCGCTCGGTGCTCGCCCGCTGGGTGTCACGGATCGCGCCCGATGCGATCTACGTGAGCCTGATGAAGGGGGTCGAGGCGGGCAGCCGGCTGCGGATGAGCCAGGTCATCGCGGAGGTCGCCGGAGTGGCGCCGGACCGGATCGCCGTCGTCAGCGGCCCGAACCTGGCACATGAGATCGCCGCGGAACATCCGGCGGCGACCGTCGTCGCCAGCGCCTCGACCCGAACGGCGGAGATCGTCCAGACTGCCTGCTGGACCCCCTACTTCCGTCCCTATACGAATCATGATGTGACCGGATGCGAGCTTGGTGGGGCGGTGAAGAACGTGATCGCCCTTGCCGCCGGAATGCTCGAGGGAATGGGTTTCGGCACCAACAGCCTCGCCTCCCTGATCACCCGAGGTCTTGCCGAGACGTCGCGGCTCGGCATCGCGCTGGGCGCGGAACCGATGACCTTCGCCGGCCTGGCGGGGCTCGGTGATCTCGTGGCGACCTGTGGCTCGCCGCTGTCGCGTAACCGGACCTTCGGCGAAAAGCTGGGGCGTGGGCTCAGCCTGGCGCAGGTGGAGGCGGAGCAGCGGCAGGTTGCGGAGGGGGTTCGGTCCTGCCGGCCGTTGCTGGCCATGGCCGATCAGCTCGGCGTCTCGATGCCCATCACGCAGCAGGTCGAGCGGGTGCTTTACGAGGGTCTGCCGCCGCTGGAGGCGGTCAAGGATCTGATGAGCCGGGAGCCGGGGCCGGAGTACCGAACTCATCGGTGACGCCGGTCAGGCGGGGAACGCCCCCGGTGACGGGCTGGCCGAGCTCGGTCAGCATCCCCAGCACGACGTCGACCTCGGCGATCCGCGGGACCCGGGTCAGGGTGCACGGCTGTGGAGTGAGCAGGGTTGCCACGAGCAGCCTGGTGACCGAGTTCTTGGCGCCGGACGCCTCGACAGAGCCCCGTAGCGGAGCACCGCCGCTGTGCGGTACCACCGGTGGTCCACGCCTGCCTGCGTGGTCACTGCAGCACTGTCCGACCCCACGGGCTACCTCCCACGGCGATGATGTGGATGCGTCAAGTGCGGCTACCTGCGGTGACGATATCCGTGATCTACCGGGCCGATCCCTCTCCCGAGGGGGAAACCAGCCGCCAGCGCCCCACTGACGTACTCCTTCGCGGCCCGGACGGCCTGCGTCGGCGAGTCGCCCTGCGCCAGCCTCGAGGCGATCGCGGAGGCCAGCGTGCACCCGGTGCCGTGAGTATGCCGCCGGTCCATCCGGCGGCCGCGCAGGAGGATCTCCGTGGACCCGTCGGTCAGCAGATCGACCGCATCGCCCTGCAGATGACCACCCTTGATCAGCACCCAGCGCGGGCCCAGCGCGAGCATCGCCGCGGCGGCCCGGGGCAGATCGGCCTCGTCTCGCACGATCACCCCGGTCAGGAGGCGGACCTCGTCGAGGTTCGGGGTCGCGATGGTAGCGCGCGGCATGAGCTCCAGGCGGACGACGTCGACCGCGTCGGGAGCAAGCAGCGGGTCGCCGTGTTTCGACACGCCCACCGGATCGACCACGACCGGTGCGTCGACGCGGTCCAGCTCCGCGGCGACGAGGGCGACCAGGGCGGCCGAGGACAGCATGCCGGTCTTGACCGCGTCGACCCCGATGTCGTCCACCACCGCCCTGATCTGGGCGCGTACCGCCGCGGCCGGCAGATCCCACACCCCGTGGACGCCCAGTGAGTTCTGCGCCGTCACGGCGACGATGGCGCTCATCCCATGTACGCCGAACGCGAACATCGTCTTGAGATCAGCCTGAATCCCCGCGCCGCCGCCCGAATCGGAGCCCGCGATGGTCAGCACGCGCGGCGGCGCCACGGCCGGCGCGGTGATGGGAGCGGGTTCGCTCACGGGACGCCCGGAACCTTCATGTGTCTCCTCGAGCTTCACTATGCGTAGCGAGAATCGTGGTTGCCATCACAATCGGGTACGAGACCGGGCCGCTGCACCCCAGGATTGGGGCCGGATGAGCGTGCGGGGGGCGTCGACCGACGCCCGTCGGTCGAGTCGAAGAAATTCCTCGGCGTCAGAGGCTCTCATCCGGCCCGTTTGCCTGTTACCTTCTGTCGGCCCGTAGTTCTGCTCGACGGGCTGTTGACGTCCGACGAGGGAGCGTCTGTGGTCCACGCGTACATCCTTATCCAGACCGAGGTCGGCAAGTCCGCGTCGGTTGCCAAGGAGATCGAGCAGATCCCCGGGGTCACCCAGGCAGAGGACGTGACCGGTCCCTACGACGTCATCGTGCGTGCTGAGGCGCCCACGGTGGACGACCTGGGCAAGATGGTCATGTCGAGGGTGCAGTCGGTTGACGGCATCACCCGCACGCTGACCTGTCCGGTCGTCCATTTTTGAGAGCCTGTGCCCGCGGTCCGGTGTGGAGGGTGGCGGGCGTGCGGTGCACCGTCGGCCGACGGCCGACGGCTTATTCGAGGAAATGGGCAGGATAGCGGGCTGGCTCGCACCGCCAGCCGGCAGCAGCTGTGATCGGTAGGGAGACGATGGTCGCCCGCCGGGCGGCCCCCTGGGCGTCCACGATCGGATATGTCAGTAGTGGGTTGTGAAGTGGTGGGTTGTGAAGTGGTGGGTCGGGCGGCAGTGGGTCGTGACGAGCAGGGCACTGTCTGGCGGGCACTGACCCGTCTTCGGGTCTCGGTGTCGCGCAGGGCGACCGTCGGACTCACCGTCTGCGGCACCGTGGGATGCCTGCTGCTGACGAGTTGCGGTGGGCTCGGACCGGTCCGACTGACCAACGTCCCGGTGCCGGCGTCGGCCGACCATGCGACCTGCGCGGCCCTCATCGGGGCGTTGCCCTCTTCACTCGGCCACGACCTGGACCGGCGCCGACTCGAGCCACCGCGTGACTCCGCGGCGGCCTACGGTCGGGGACCGATCGTCCTCACCTGCGGAGTAGCGGGTGTGCCGGCGAGCTATCGGCGGGACTCGATGCTGTCGGAGGTCGACGGTCTCGGGTGGTTCGTGGAGAAGCTCGGGGAGACCCTGCGGTACTCGACTCCGACCCGCTCGCCCCACGTCGTGCTCACCCTGCCGGTTTCCGCCTCAACCGAGGTGCAACCCTTCGACATCCTCGTCTCCGTCGGCCCGGCGGTACGGGAACACAGCGCGTCGACGGCGCCCTGAGGGCCGGACGGGACCGCGCAGCCCGTGGTCAGCGCAGCCCGGCGCCGTCACGCAGGGCGAGCCGCACGAGCCGGTCGACGAGCTGCGGATAGGTGATCCCGCTCGCCTCCCACATTCGGGGGAACATCGACGTCGGGGTGAATCCTGGCATCGTGTTGACCTCGTTGACGACCACCTGATCTTCCGGGGTGACGAACACGTCGACCCGCGCGAGCCCGGCGCAGTCGAGTGCCTCGAACGCCGCCACCGCCACCTTCTGCACGCGGTCCAGCGCCGCCGGAGACAGCCGCGCGGGGATGTCGAAGCGTGTCTGGTCGGAGACGTACTTCGCCTCGAAGTCGTAGAAGCCGGCTGACGAGGTGACGGTGATCTGGGCCGGGATGCTGGCTTGCGCGCCAGGCCCGTCCAGCCGACCGAGCACCCCGCACTCGATCTCATGTCCTGTGATCGCCGCCTCGACCAGCACCTTGGGGTCGTGCGCCCGGGCTGTCTTGACCGCCGTGTCCAGATCAGCCCAGGCATCGACCCGGCTGATTCCAATGCTGGATCCACCGCGGGCCGGCTTGACGAAAACCGGTAGGCCGAGGCGTTCCTGGTCGGTTTCAGACAGGGTCTGGCCGGCCCGCAGCACGGCGTATGGGCCGATAGGCAGACCCGCGGCGCGCAGCAGGGATTTCATGTGCTGCTTGTCCATGGCGGCCGCGCTGGCGAAGACGCCCGAGCCGACGTAAGGCAACCCCGCCATCTCCAGGAGGCCCTGCACGGTCCCATCCTCCCCGAAGGGGCCATGCAGGAGCGGGAAGACCACATCGATGTCCCCGAGCGGGCCACGGATGGCCTCCGCCGCATCGTGGGGGAGTAGCCGTGACAAGGTCGGGTCCGGGGCGAGCACGACACCCGTCCCCCGGGACGCCGCGACCGAGGGGAGTTCCCCGTCCGCCGGCGCGAGGGCATCCGCTCCAGGCAGGACGACCCAGCGCCCCGACGGGTCGATGCCGACCAGGACGACGTCGTAGACGTCGGGGTCGAGCGCGCGCAGCACGCCGCCGGCAGACACGCAGGAGATCGCGTGCTCCGTGCTGCGGCCGCCGAACAGGAGAGCGAGCCGAATCCGACGCCTGATGCCTGCTGCCATGCGGGGACCCTAACGGATCGCCGCCAGGGCCCGCGGCCGCACCCGGCGACGGGGACCGGCGCGCTGAGCCAGCCCGTGCCCGGCCACCACGTCTGGACAGGCCAGATCGGGTATCAGTACATCACCGAGCCCGGGCCCTACCTCGACGAACAGGTGTAGAGCCGGTCAGGCGCGGGCGACCTTGCCCGCCTTGATGCAGGAGGTGCAGACGTTCAGCCGCCGACGGGTGCCACCCACCACGGCACGGACCGTCTGGATGTTCGGATTCCAGCGACGGCGGGTGCGTCGGTGGGAGTGGGAGACCGACATACCGAAGCCCGGCCCCTTGCCGCAGACGTCGCACACCGAAGACACGAAAAACACTCCGTCGAAGTAGTAATGGTCCCGGTGCCATGCCCGGGACGTCGGGCGGTCAGGACCGCGATCGTACTCATCCCGTGAGCCTGATGGCCTGGTCGGGAGAACTCGCGCAGCAGAGACCAGCTTGAGATTACCCCAGGCGTTGTGGTCCTGGGCGTGGGGCACGAGGCGAGCGAGCTCGGCACCGTCGGTGGTCCGGTGCAATATCTGGGGTGTGGTCGACCTCGACACGTCCCTGAAGTCACTCCTCGGTCAGCGGACCGCCACCCTACTGGCGGAGGGCCTTGAGCTGCATGTGGTCGGTGACCTCCTGGCGCACCTGCCCCGCCGGTATCACGAGCGGGGCGAACTGACAGATCTCGCCGACCTGGTCGTCGGTGACACGGTCACGGTCCAGGCCAGGGTGGAGAAGGCCGAACGCCGACCGATGCGAGGCAGCCGTCGGTCCATGCTGCTAGTGACGGTTACAGACGGCACCCATCCGCTGGCACTGACCTTCTTCAACCAGACCTGGCGGGAACGCGATCTCCGTCCCGGGACGACAGCGCTGTTCGCCGGGAAGGTCGACGAGTACCGCGGGCGCCGGCAGCTGACCAACCCCGAGGTCCAACTGCTGGAGCCGGAGGTGGACAGCGACGCCACCGGCCCGCTGTTCGCAAACGCGCTGGTGCCGATCTACCCTGCCGCCGCCAAGGTGCCGAGCTGGACCCTGGCCAGATGCGTCCGCCTGGTCCTGGACTCTCTCGGTTCCCTGGAGGACCCCCTGCCGGAGGAGCTGCGCCGGCGGCATCGCCTGTCCACGCTCGCCGAGGCCTACCGGTTGGTGCATCAACCCACCGACCGTGGCCAGGTCGCCTCGGGGCGCAGGCGCCTCACCTGGGACGAGGCTCTGGTCCTCCAGGTGGCGCTGGCGCGCCGCCGCCGCGAGGTGGAAGCGCTGGCAACGACCGCCCGCAACGCCAGGCCGGACGGCCTGCTGGCTGCGTTCGATGCTGCGCTGCCCTTCCCCCTCACAGCGGGCCAGCAGGAGGTGGGCGCCACCATCGCGGGCGAGATCGGGCGTCCGGTGCCGATGCACCGCCTCCTGCAGGGCGAGGTCGGGTCGGGCAAGACGGTGGTGGCGCTGCGGGCGATGCTCATCGTGGTCGATGCTGGCGGCCAGGCTGTGCTCCTCGCACCAACGGAGACGCTCGCCGCCCAGCATTGCCGGAGCCTGCGGGAGATGCTGGGTGACCTGGCGTGCGACGGCGAGCTCGGCGCCGATGAACGGGCGACTCGGGTGACCCTGGTCACGGGCTCGATGGGGGCCCGCGCTCGGCGAGAGGCGTTGGCGGTCATCGCGGAAGGCTCAGCCGGCCTCATCGTCGGGACCCATGCCCTGCTGCACGATGAAGTCGTCTTCGCGGACCTCGGGCTGATCATCGTCGACGAGCAGCACCGGTTCGGTGTCGAACAACGTGACGCGTTGCGGGCGCGGGGTCGGCGTCCGCCGCACCTGCTCGTCATGACGGCGACCCCGATCCCGCGGACCGTGGCCATGACTGTCTTCGGGGATCTGGAGGTATCCGAGCTCACCGAGTTGCCGAGGGGCCGTTCCCCGGTCGCCACTTTCGTCGTTCCTGCGGCGATGCGCTCGTGGGCCGATCGGATGTGGGGCCGAATCCGTGACGAGGTCGCGACCGGTCATCAGGCCTACGTGGTGTGCCCCCGTATCGGCGGGGACGGAGCGGATGACGAGACCGGCGCGGTGGCCGACGAGGCAGAGGGGCGGGCGGGACGTCCGGCGGCGACGGTGACGGACGTGCTGCCGCAGCTGGTGGATGGTGAACTCGCGGGCCTGCGGGTGGAGTCCCTGCACGGTCGCCTCCCAGCAGCACAACGGGAGGCCACGATGAACCGCTTCGCGCAGGGGCAGATCGACGTGCTGGTGGCGACCACGGTCGTCGAGGTCGGCGTGAACGTGCCGAACGCGACGGTGATGGTAGTTCTTGATGCGGATCGGTTCGGCGTGTCGCAGCTGCACCAGCTGCGGGGACGGGTCGGGCGCGGCACCGCACCCGGGTGGTGCCTGTTGCACACGGCGGCGGACCAGGGAACGCCAGCCTGGGACAGACTGGGAGCGGTCGCCGCGACCAACGACGGAGCGGAACTTGCCCGACTCGATCTGGCTCAGCGCCACGAGGGGGACGTGCTGGGGGCGGCCCAGTCCGGGGGACGCCGATCCCTGAAGTTGCTGGCGCTGTTGCGGGACGAGAAGCTGATTCGGGAGGCCCGTGCCGAGGCAACTCGACTGGTCGACGCCGATCCTGCACTGGAGCGGCATCCCGCCTTGCGGCGCCTGCTTGATGCGGCGCTCGATGATGCCAGTGCGGCTTTTCTCGAGAAAGGATAACCGGCGCATCGATGACGCGCATTATCGGTGGGGCCGTGGGCGGCCGACAACTCGTCGTCCCCACGGGGGGATCCACCCGGCCAACATCGGATCGGGCCCGTGAGGGTTTGTTCAACACCTTGTCGACGTGCGTCGATCTTTCGGGTGCCCGGGTCGCGGACCTGTACGCCGGTTCGGGTGCAGTGGGCTTGGAGGCGTTGTCCCGCGGAGCGTCGCACGTGCTTCTGGTCGACCATGGCCCGGCGGCGGTCCGGGCGCTGCGGCGGAACGTGGCTGCCCTCGGGCTCGTGGGAGCCGAGATCGTGCAGGCCTCGGTTTCGCGTGTGGTGCAGAACACTTCCGGGGATCCGTACGAGGTGATTTTTCTCGATCCCCCGTATGCGATGAGTGACATCGAGCTTCGCGAAGTGCTGACAAGGCTCCACGATGGTGCATGGTTGGCTGCGGATGGTGTCTGTGTAGTCGAAAGGTCTCACCGCTCGGGCCCGGTTGCGTGGCCGGATGGCTTGTGTGCTTTGCGTGACCGGAGGTACGGGGAGGGTGTTCTCTGGTACGGTATTCGATCATGAGGAGGGCAGTCTGTCCCGGTTCATTTGATCCGATCACCAATGGTCACCTTGACATCGTCGTCAGAGCTAGCAAGCTCTTCGATGAGGTCGTGGTTGCCGTTTCGATCAACAAGAACAAGGCCACCCTGTTCACCATCGATGAGCGCATGGAGCTCATTCGTGAGGCGGTGCGCAATCATCCGATGGCGCCATCAAACGTAGTGGTGGACGCATCGCACGGGCTGGTGGTCGACTTTTGCCGTGCGCGCGGTATCCAGTCCATCGTCAAGGGTCTGCGCGCGGTCAGCGACTTCGATTATGAACTCCAGATGGCACAGATGAACAATTCGCTCGCTGGCGTGGAGACGCTTTTCATGAGCACAAACCCGCAGTATGCGTTTTTGTCCTCAAGTCTGGTGAAGGAGGTCGCTCGCTACGGAGGGGACGTCTCGCACCTGGTTCCCGACGTGGTCCTCAAGCAGCTCCGCGAGCGTGCGGTCGAGTAGTCACGCAACCACTCGCGCTGGGATGCGCCCGATGCTGCTCGCCCCGCGTCCGCCCGGCGTGGGCAGGATGGGTGGCCATGGCCGGCTCGCCAGGTGCTCCTGGCGGTCGCCGGCAGCGTGCAGGTCGTGCCGTGACTCGATCGGATACGCTGGCCGCGTAGTCGCCGACTGGCTGGTATGCATCCGGCGGCCTTCCGGGTGGCCTGAGGGGTCGTCGGGGGCCAGGTACTCGATCGTCAGCCGGCGCTGCAGCAGCCCCACCCCACGTAAGGTCCGTCACCAACGGACTTACCCGAGCCGAACCTAGACGTGAATTCGACTGCCGCTATGACTGGATCCCACCCCCGCCGTAGGACGCCCAAGGGCCCCCTGGTGCTTGACACCCGTGAGCTCGGCCGGCGGCCGGGGTCAATGCGCCACGTCCAAACCCAGGCGGCGCTTCCTGCCGATCTCGGGGCCGAGATGATGTGGGTCCCCGCGGGGGCCATCGCCACGTTGGATCTCCGTCTAGAGTCGGTGATCGAGGGGGTGCTGGTCAGCGGCACGATCGTCGCCCCGCTGCGGGGCGAGTGCGGGCGCTGTCTAGCTGAGGTGTCCGACATTGGCACCGTCGAGGTCAGGGAGCTTTTCTACTACGCTGACCGGGCCGTGGACATGGCGGATGACGACGACGCCAGGGTTCTCGTCGAAGATCATGCCGACCTCGAGCCCGTGGTTCGGGACGCCCTGGTGCTGGACCTGCCGTTGTCCCCCACCTGTCGGCCGGATTGCGCGGGACTGTGCGTGGACTGTGGTGTGCGGCTCGACGAGGTCGGGCCGCATCACTCCCACGACCGCCTCGACGCTCGGTGGGTTGCGTTGTCCGCTCTGGCGGAGGGCGCTCCGACGGGAACTGATCAGGGTCGGTCCGACCCTGACGAGAGCAAGGAGAAGGAATAGTGGCCGTCCCGAAGCGGCGCACCTCGCGCAGCAACACTCGGTCCCGCCGTTCGCAGTGGAAGGCCAAGGTGCCGACCCTCGCGAAGTGCTCCCTGGGGCACGTGATCCGGCCGCACACCGTGTGCACGACGTGCGGCCGGTACAACGATCGTCAGGTGCTTGACGTCTGACCCGGCGTGACCCGCATCGCCGTTGATCTGCTGGGGGAGGGGCTCCCTGTCGGGCCCCTCCTCGAGGCGCTGCCCGCTGCATTGGACGCAGACCCACGTCTGATGCTGATCCTGGTTTCGCCCGCGGAAGGTGTTCGTGAGGAGCTGGCACGGCTCGGTATCGCGCCTGGTGAGCGAGTGCTGCTGAGGCCCGCCACGCGCACGGTGACAGGGGGTCCTGCCGCCCTTCGGGACGTCCGCGCGCGCCGGGACGCCGGCGTTCGGGTGGCCGCCCGGCTGGTTCGCGAGGGTCATGCTGATGCCATGGTCTCGGTAGCGCCCGTGGAGTCGGTCGTCGCCTCAGCCCAGTTCACCCACGGCCTGCTACCCGGCGCGACGAGGGCCGTGCTTGCTGCGGTCATCGGTCGGAGAGACGTCGGCGTTGTTCTGTGCGATGCCGGATCGACCGTCGGCGTGACGGCCGACGAACTCGCCCAGTTTGCGCTGCTGGCCAGCGAATATGCGGCGTTGCGGTTCACGGTGAACGCACCCCGGATCGGGCTTTTGGCGCCCCGGGAGGCGTTGTCGGATCCGTTGCGGCGGATCGCGGACGAACTGCTTCGGTCGCTCGAGCTGAACTATGTCGGTCCGTGTACGGTCGAAGACCTTCTCGCCGGCCCCGAGCCGGCCGGCCAGGAGGGCGCGGCGACAGGCCGGTCCCCAGCCATGGGTCCGAGCAGGCGGCTCGAGGTCGCGGTGACCGACGGCTACACCGGTGATGTCGTGCTGTCGACCATTCGAGGTGTGTCGAGCTGGGAACGCCGAGATACTGCCGGCCGCACGAACGCCGGCCTGGATCCGGCGTGGGGAACATTGGAAGATCCTGATGTGCGAGGGGGAACGATCGTGCTGGGGGTCGACGGCGTCGCGGTCCACGCGGAGCGCGCCCGAGGAGGATCCGTGGATGCCGGGGCCGGCGGGCTGCTCGCGGCGCTGAAGGTGGCGTCGTCGGCCGTACGCGGGGATCTCATCCCGCGCACACGGGCCGCGATGGCGACCCTGGTGGCACGGCGGCGGGCGCTGGCTGGGCTGGCCGGATGACGCGCCATTCGCCGACTCCTCCGCCGCGGGACGGACTGATCGAGGTTCTCGAGGCAGCGATCGATCCTGAGCTGCTTGACCGGGCACTCACGCACCGCTCCTACGCCTATGAAAAGGGCGGCCTTCCAACCAACGAACGGTTGGAGTTTCTGGGCGACGCGGTGCTCGGTCTCGTCGTGACCGCCGCGCTCTTCCTGCGTCATCCCGATCTGCCCGAGGGGCAGCTGGCCAAGCAGCGGGCCTCGGTGGTGAACATGCGAGCGCTCGCCGACGTGGCGCGTGGCCTCGGACCAAACGGACTCGGGCCCTACCTGCTGCTCGGCCGCGGGGAGGAGACAACCGGGGGTCGCGACAAGGCAAGTATTTTGGCTGACACCCTCGAGGCCATCATCGGGGCGGTCTATCTCTCGGCCGGCCTCGACGTCGCTTCCATCTTCGTGCATCGCCTGTTCGATCCGTTGTTGGACGAGGCTGCGGGCCGCGGAGCCGGGCTGGACTGGAAGACGTCGCTGCAGGAGCAGACGGCTCTGCTCGCCCTCGGGCCGCCCGAGTATCTGGTTGAGGAAGCCGGCCCCGATCACGCCAAGAGGTTCACCGCCCACGCGCGGATCGCGGGCGAGCCGCTGGGCGAGGGCGAGGGGGGCAGCAAGAAGGAAGCCGAGCAGCGGGCTGCTGCTGCGGCCTTCGCCGTCCTGGAGAGCCGGGCGGCTGCGGCGGTGCAGGACGACGGGGACGGCGGTTCGATCGGTCCCGTCGTGCATGGTGACGCATCCGTTGCGGGGCAGCTGGGCCGAGGGCACACCTCGAGTCCTTGAGGTCGACGATCCCATCGCCGCGATGATTCTGACAGGCCGCGGCCCCCGGCTGGCGTGGACCGGTTCCGCGCACTACGCCGGACTCTGTCCGACAGGCGGAGATCATGCCTGAGCTACCAGAGGTGGAGGTCGTTCGCCGCGGCCTGCAACATGGTGTCGTTGGCAGGATCATCGCCTCGGTCGAGGTGTGTCACCCGCGTGCGGTCCGTCGTCATGCGGCCGGCGCGGGCAATTTCTCCGCGCTGCTTGTCGGGCGGCAGGTGACTGCCGCGAAACGTCGTGGCAAGTACCTTTGGCTCGCGCTGCGAGCGGATCCCGCGGCCACCCCCGCGGTCGCGGCGTCGGCGCGGGCGGCCGAGCCGCAGTCGACAAGCGCGCCTGCGGGTCTGCCCGTGTCGGATCCGGCTCTGCCGTCTGCCCCGGATGACGCTTTGATCGCGCATCTGGGCATGAGCGGTCAACTGCTGGTGGTGCCGTCGACGAGCCCGGATCAGAAGCACCTGCGGATCCGCTTCACCTTTCTGGACGGAGGCCGCGAACTGCGGTTCGTGGACCAGCGAACCTTTGGCGGCCTGGCGGTCGCAATCGGTGGTGGAGAGCTGCCGGAGCCGGTCGCCCACATTGCCCGGGACCCACTTGATCCTGCCTTCGACGAGGATCTTGTCGTTCGGCGGCTGCGTGGGCGCCGTACCGGCGTCAAGCGGGCACTGCTTGACCAGACGCTGGTCAGCGGTGTGGGCAATATCTACGCGGACGAGGCGCTGTGGGCGGCGAGGCTGCACTACGCCCGTCCGACGGAGACGTTGACTCGTTCCGAGGTTCGGCGGTTGTTGGATTGCGTCCGCACGGTCATGGTTGCAGCGCTTGACGCTGGCGGGACGTCCTTCGACAAGCTGTATGTCTCGACCGAGGGAGTCAGCGGATTGTTCGAGCGGTCGCTCGAGGTCTACGGGCGCGCGGGTCTGCCCTGTGGCCGGTGTGGGGACACGATTCGGCGGGACGCCTTCATGAACCGATCCAGCTTCACCTGTCCCACCTGCCAGCGCTCACCCCGCCGGCCCAGATGGTAGGATTCGATCAAACGTTCGAAGGTGGTCGTCTCCCTGAGAGATGATCTCGAACGTGGCCAGCGTGGGGCGGCGGAAGCTCGCCCTGCGCGTTGTGGACAACGCTGCCGCCTCATCCGGGGCCGAGTCGGGATGCTCCCGGCTCAGTGAGGCACCACCGACGGCATCGGGTCGTGCTTCGGCCGACCGATGCGAGAGGACGGAGATGCCATGAATCCGGATGCGCTGCTTGGCCGGGTGCGGAAGCTTCTGGCCATGGCGGAGGCCGAGGGGCTCACCGAGGCGGCCAGAGAGGCCTACAACATCAAGGCCGCTGAGCTCATCGCTCAGTATGGGATTGACCGCGCGCTCGTGGAGGAGGCTGCGCCGAGCCGGGTCGCCGCCGCCGATCTTGTGGTGGCCGTCGACTCGCCCTATGCCCGAGACAAGATCTCGCTGCTGGCGAGCATCGCAGCGCCGCTGGGATGCCGTCTCGTGCATCGGACGGTCCGCCGTGACCACGGAACGGAGCATTCCGCGCATCTGTTCGGTATGGATGCGGACATCGGCCGCGTGCAGCTGTTGTTCACCTCGCTGCTCGTGCAACAGGCGCATGGATTGGCCGTCATACGCCCGCCGCGGCATGAGGACCCGAGAGCGTTTCGCCGATCGTGGATGGCCGGGTTCGCCCTGGCCGTCGCGCAAAGGCTGGCCCGAGCGGAGCGGACGGCCCGTGAGCGCGCCCAGGCCCAGCAGCGGGAGGACGCGGACGTCGGTTTGGGAGGTCCTTCGGTCGCGGTAGTCCTAGCCGGCCGGAGTCAGCGGGTGGACGCGCATCTCGCTGCCGTCTATCCGCGCCTGCGGACGCCCAGAGCCCGTCAGCTCTCCGGCAGTGGAGGTCGGGCTGGATACCTGGCCGGCGAGCGAGCCGATCTCGGCCTTGGCAACCGGGTGTCCGGTCGGGTCTCGCCGGCGATCGGCTCGCGTGGATAGACGACGGAACTTCCTGGCTAGAGCTTGCCGCCTGGAAGGTTGGGAACTGCGGTCTGAGTGGGGCCAGACGTCCGAGGCGGAGCGTAGCCGGGACCGATGATCTTATCTGGGCCGTCGACCGGTTCGGGCGTCACATGGCGATCACCGTCGGTGCTTGGATGCGGGACGGGTAGCGCTCCGCCGTCCTGGGAGAAGTTCTGCCCGCAACCGCCGAGTAGCAGCGCCGACCCGAGGGCTCCGCAGACGAGTGCCACGGCGGTGGACCTGCGGCGGGAACGCGGCCGGAGTGACCGCTCCCGTTGGAGGTCCACCGGCCGTCGTACCTCGCTCGATCGGCCTGCCACGTCTGAGAAAGAAGAGGTGTCCACGATGGGCTGTACCCTACCGTGCTGATGAGCGAGGTACCCCGGAAGCAGGCGGCATCTGGCCCGACCGTGGTTCGCTTCACGGCTCGAGTCGTCGGCCGTGTTCAGGGTGTCGGTTTTCGTGACTATGTGCGTACCCGTGGCCGCCGTCTCGGTCTGGCGGGAACCGCGACAAATATGCCCGATGGTGCCGTCGTGGTGATTGCGGAAGGCGCGGAGCCTGCGTGCCGGAACCTGGTCCGCCTGCTCGTGACGGGGCACACCCCCGGTTGGACGGATCGGGTCGAGCTGGTGTGGCAGAGGGCACAGGGTGATCTGGTCGACTTTCGCCGGAAGTGACTGCCTGGGGACGCCGAGCTGGCGGAACTGTCCTCAGGATGACGGTCAAGTTTTTGCGTGTTCACCGGATCAGCCGGGGGGCATGTGGCATGCTCTTGACTTTCGGTCACTCGGCGTGGGACTCTAGAGCCATTGTTTGGGGCGCACTCTGATCTGTTCGGATCTTGTGTTGTCCGACACCCACTAGGTCACTCATCGTGGAGGACCATCACTATGGCGAAGGCCCTTTTCGGCCACGTCGGTTCCGGCAGCGACCTGCGTCTCTCTTATGAGGTACGCCGGCTCCGTGCTCGAGTTGCGGAGCTTGAGGCTGAACTGACTCGAGTACGCGAGGTCAACGAGGCGCTGGTTGGAGGTGTCGACGTACCGGAGGATGTCCGGGCACTCGACGCCGAGCCGGCGTACAGCTGAGCCGCAAGGTCGGCTATCGGGGCGTTTCCTATCGGAGGCGCCCCTTCGTACTGGTTGCACCCAGCCATCGGCAATTTTTGGCTATCGGTATGTGCGTAATTAGTTACTTACTGTAGTCGAGGTGCTGCTTGGTCGAGGGCGGCCATCGCGGCGTCGCCAGGGCTGTCGCCTGAGAGTAGATCTCCGGCGCGGTCCTGGAGTGGTGCGATGGTCCGTCCCCGTTTGGGGGTTGAGGGCGGTGCTGGTCTCGCAGGAATCCTGCTGAGACGGGTTGTTCCCCGCGTCTGCGGACTTCACTGGAACGTAGCTGCACGACTGCTTTGCGTTGCTCGATACGATGGGGTGGTCCCACCGTCGGCTGATCCCGGCCATCCGTCACCAGTCCGGCGAGCCCTCCTCACCGCTCCGGAGACCGGTGCATCTCAAGAGCCTGACCCTGCGGGGCTTCAAGTCCTTTGCGAGCTCGACCTCGTTGCATCTCGAGCCCGGAATTACCTGTGTGGTAGGCCCAAATGGGTCCGGTAAGAGCAATGTGGTCGATGCCATCGCCTGGGTGCTCGGAGAACAGGGTGCGAAGGCGCTGCGTGGCGGCACCATGTCGGACGTCATCTTTGCGGGTACACCCGCGCGCCCGGCGCTCGGTCGGGCCGAGGTGCTCCTCACGATCGACAACTCCGACGGCGCGTTGCCAATTGAGTACACCGAGGTAACCGTCGGCCGTCTCATGTTTCGCAGCGGGGAGAGCGAATACACGATCAACGGTACGGGATGCCGGCTCCTTGACATCCAGGAGCTCATGAGCGACTCGGGCATCGGCCGCGAGCTGCACGTGATCGTGGGCCAAGGGCAGCTCGACGCCGTGCTGCACGCGCGTCCCGAAGATCGCCGGGCGTTCATCGAGGAGGCTGCGGGCGTCCTCAAGCACCGTAAGCGCAAGGAGAAGGCGCTGCGCAAGCTTGAGGCGATGTCCGCGAACCTCACCCGGCTCACTGACCTTTCCGCTGAGCTGCGCCGCCAGCTCGGCCCCCTCGGCCGGCAGGCGGAGATCGCGCGGAAGGCCGGAGCCATCCAGGCCTCGCTGCGGGACGCCCGTCTTCGGCTGCTCGCGGATGATGTGCACTCCGCGGGAACCGCACTCGCCTCCGACGTCGTGGACGAGAAGGCGCTGCGGCGGCGTCTCACGGACTCCGAGACGGCGCAGCGTGCCGCGGCGCAGGGTGAGGAACACCTCCAGGCGGAACTCGGCGCTGTCGTCCCTCGCGCGGCCGCAGCCCAGGAGACCTGGTATGCGATGGCTTCCCTACGGGAGCGACTGCTGGGAACCCGCTCGCTGGCGACGGAACGAGCCCGGCTGCTTCGGATCGGATCCGACGAACTACGGGGTCGCCGTGATCCGGAGGAGCTCGAGCAGGAGGCGATCGCGGTCCGGGAGCAGGAGATTGCGCTCACCGAACGGTTGGATCGCGATCGCGAGCTGCTCGAGGAGGTGGTCAGCAGGCGGGCCGAGCTCGAGGCCGCGCTGGCACACGAGGAACGCGAGCTGATCGCCGCGGCCCGCGCAGCCTCCTCTCGACGCGAGGAGATCGCTCGGCTCGCCGGCCAGGTCGAGGCCGCGCGGTCGAGGGCGACCAGTGCGGAGCAGGAGATCGCGCGGACGACGGAGGCGCTGGCGGCCGCCCGGGAACGCGATGCGCAGGCCGCCCAGTCCCGGACCGCGCTGGAGACGGAACTCGCCCAGATGGAGGGCGCTCGAGAGGAACTCGGCGAACGGCACAGCACGGCGGTGGCGGTGCACGCCAGTGCGACCGACCGGCTGGAGACGCTGCGGGCACAGGAGCGCTCGGCTGAGCGGGACCGGGCGTCCTGGACTGCTCGCCATGAAGCGCTGCAGCTGTCGCTCGAGCCGGCCGACGGGGTAGCTGCGCTGCTCGAGGCCGTCGCGCGAGCGCGGGCCCCCCAGGACGAGTCTCCTACCGACACGGGCGGCTCGCGGGACGGGGCAGATCCGGCCCGGGACGGCTCACGGCCGGGCGATTCGTCGTCCACCCGATCTGCCAGCGGGAAGCGTGGTGGCCCTGGCGGCCGTCGGCATCGACCCGCCGCGCTGAAGGACGCCCACGCGGCCGGCGAGCGCCGGCGTGAACTCCCGCCCCTGGACCCCTCGTTCTCGCCCCTGGGCCGGCTGGCCGGCGTGTTGACCGTTCGGCCGGGAGCCGAGGTGGCGGTGGCCGCGGCCCTGGGGCCGGCCGCGGACGCGCTGCTGGTCGCGACGCCGGCCGAGGTACTGACCGCGTTCGCCTGGTTGCGCCAGGCCGAGGCCGGAAGGGCTGCGGTGGTGACCGCTCGGACCCCGAGGAATCTGGGCGGGACCGACGGCGACGGCGCAGGCGGGGGGCTGCATGCTGGCCGGGGGCGCAACAAGGCGAACGAGTCGGTCGGGGATGTGGCGGGATCGCTGCCTGAGGGCTGTGTGCCGGTCCTGGCCCTGGTGGAGATCCTCGACGACCGTTTCGGTGCTGCGCTGGTGTCGCTGCTCGAAGGCACCGTCGTCGTGGACGATCTGGCCGCCGCCGCTCTTGTCGTCGGATCCCGGCCTGATCTACGGACTGTGACACGGGCAGGAGACATCCTCGGTCCCGCGGCGTCGATCGGGGGCAGCGCGCATCCGCCGTCGGCGATCGAGCTGAGAGCGGCGGCCGACGAGGCGGAGGCCGGGGTGGCGGAGGCGGCCCGACGGGCCGAGACGGCCCACGAGTCCTTTGAGCCGGCCCGGGCCGAGGTGGCCCGGACGCGCTCGGCCATTGACGCGGCTCTGGCCGCCCTGCACGGGGCCGACGCCCGATACCGGGCGTTGTCCGAGCAGGTGGCACAGCTGGATCGCGCGAGGGGTGGTGCGGGCTCGGAGGTGGCGCGGCTCGAGGCCGCCCGCGGCGGCGCGGAGACGGCCCGGGATCGGGCCTACGGGGCGCTGACCGAGCTGGAGACCGCCCTTGCCGCGACCTCTGTGCAGCCTGAAGTCGCCGAACCGACGCCGGCCGAGCGGGACCGGCTGGTCACCGCTACCTCGGCCGTGCGCGCCGCCGAGGTCGAGGCTCGGCTGGCGGTGCGGACGAGCGAGGAACGGGCGCGTGGTTTGCAGGGGCGGGCGGACGGGCTGATCCGGGCCGCAGCGAGCGAACGGACGGCTCGGGCCGCCGCCGTCAGACGGCGGGAGGTGCGCGAGCAGCAGGCCGTGGTCGCGGCGGCACTCGGGGACGCCACCCAGGTGACTCTCGACCGGCTGGACCGCTCGCTGGCCCGTGCCGCTGCTGAGCGTGAGGAGGCCGAAGCTCTGCGCCGGGCGACCGAGACGGACCTGGCCGCCGTGCGTGAGCGGGGAAGGGCGCTGGCCACCGAGCTCGCGGCGCTGCGGGATGCGGCGCACCGCGACGAGATGGCCCGCGCGGAGAAGCGGCTGCGGGCGGAGACACTCGAGGCCAGGGCGATGGAGGAGTTCGGGATCGGTGCCGAGGACCTCGTGGCCGAGTTCGGGCCACAGGTGCCGGTGCCGCCCGACGATCCGGACGGTACGCCGACGCCGTTCGACCGGGCCGAGCAGACCGCCAGGGCCGCCACCGCGGACAAGCAGCTCGCCCGACTTGGCCGGATCAACCCCCTGGCGCTGGAGGAGTTCGCTGCCCTGCAGGAAAGGGCGGCGTTCCTGTCGGCACAGCTGGACGACATCAAGAGCACCCGTCGGGACCTGCTGCTCGTGGTCGAGGAGGTCGACGTCCGGGTTCGCGAGGTGTTCGCCGCGGCCTTCGCCGACACCGCCCGGGAGTTCGAGGTCGTCTTCGCCACTCTTTTCCCAGGGGGCGAGGGCCGGCTGGTGCTCACGGATCCCGAGGACATGCTGACTACGGGGATCGAGGTCGAGGCACGTCCGCCGGGAAAGAAGGTCAAGCGGCTGTCGCTGCTGTCCGGCGGAGAGCGATCGCTGACCGCGCTCGCGCTGCTGCTGGCGATTTTCCGGGCCCGCCCGTCGCCGTTCTACGTCCTCGACGAGGTCGAGGCGGCGCTGGATGATCGCAACCTCGGCCGGCTGCTGGACGCCATCGAGGGGCTGCGGCAGAAGTCCCAGCTGATCATCATCACTCATCAGAAGCGGACGATGGAGATCGCCGATGCCCTGTACGGCGTGGCGATGCGTGGCGACGGGGTGACGACAGTGATCAGCCAGCGGTTGCGGGAACGCGCGGCGGTCTGACCCGACTCGGGGGTGCCGGGGGTGGTGAGCGGCCCGGGCCGCGCCGGCCATCTGTCAGGATCGGGGGGTGGAGCTCCTCATCCTGATCGTCGTCATCGCCGTCGTCGTACTGGCCACCATGGGATTTGTGGTGGGCAGCGCTGTGCGGCGGCGCCCCCGCCGGGCTGTCGGGAGGGGCGGCCGGCCCGATACCGACCTGTCTCCCGGCGTCGGTGATGACGTCGAGGTGCCTCGCGACTCGGCCACCCGGACGATCGATGATGTCGGCCTGCCCGCCGCGCCCGACGTCGCGTCGCCTCGAGTGGCCGCGACCGGCGCACCGACGACCGGCGCACCGACGACCGGGGATGCCGCGCCGGCGGCCCCGGCGGACACGAACCTCGCGCCCACGCTTGCGCCGCAGCAGCGGCCTCCGGCGGAGACTCCGGCTCCGGCGGCCGGCCGGTTGGTGCGGCTGCGCCTTCGTCTGGCCCGCTCGCAGAATGCGCTCGGTCGCGGTCTGCTCACCTTGCTGTCGGGCGACAATCTCGACGAGGAGACCTGGGAGGACGTGGAGGCGACCCTGCTCGTCGCCGACGTCGGTGTGGCAGCGACGAGCGAACTGGTTGCGGCGCTGCGGGAGCGCACGAAGGTGCTCGGCGCCCGTACTCCGGCCCAGGCACGGGTGATGCTGCGCGACGAGCTGCTTGCCCAGGTCGGCACGGCGACCGATCGTTCGCTGCGGACCTCCGTGCCGGATCGTCCGGCTGTCGTCCTCGTCGTCGGGGTCAACGGCACCGGGAAGACCACGACCTGCGGCAAGGTCGCGCGGCTGCTGGTCGCGGAGGGGCGGACGGTGGTGCTGGGCGCGGCCGACACCTTCCGGGCTGCGGCTGCGGATCAGCTTCAGACCTGGGGCGAGCGGGTCGGCGCGGTGACCGTCCGGGGAGCCGAGGGCGGTGATCCGGCATCGGTTGCCTTCGACGCGGTGAAGCAGGGTATCGATTCGGGCGCCGACACCGTACTGATCGACACCGCTGGTCGCCTGCACACCAAGACCGGCCTGATGGACGAGTTGGTGAAGATCAAGAGGGTGGTCGGCAAGCACGGTCCCGTCGACGAGGTGCTGCTGGTGTTGGACGCCACCACCGGGCAGAACGCGCTGGTCCAGGCCCGAGTCTTCACCGAGGCGGTGGAGTTGTCCGGGGTCGTGCTGACGAAGCTCGACGGCACGGCGAAGGGCGGAATCGTCATCGCCGTGCAGCGGGAGCTGGGCGTGCCGGTCAAGTTGATCGGCCTGGGTGAGGGGCCGGACGACCTCGCTCCCTTCGAACCAGAGGTATTCGTCGACGCCCTGCTCGGCGAGCCGGTCTGACGGTCGGAGTGCCCGCCGCGCCCTGCGAGACAGAAGACCACGGGGTGTCACACGTCAAGGGCTTTTCGTTGTTCGCAATGTGATTTAGGCTTCATCGCTGAACGGAGCCGGGAGGCTCCTCGGTGCGTTTCCGGCTGGGGGGTGAGCGTCCGGCGAGGCGTCTCGCCCTCCTCGGCGCAGAGGGCGGATCCGGCCCGGTGCGAAACCAGGTCGGTGTCCGTGCGGGTATGCCTCGCCGGGCCGCGCAAGGGGCGCGGTGGAGCTGGCGGCCGCCAGGTGTTCGGACGCGGGGTGTGTAGTCCTCGTCGTCGGGTGCGTACGCTGGTGCCTGCGGTCCGCCTGCGATCTCGGAGTGTGTGCGCGTGTTCGACACCCTTTCCAGCCGCCTCGACAAGGTCTTCACGTCGCTGCGTGGTCGGGGGCGCCTGACCGATGCGGACATCGACGCCACGGCGCGGGAGATCCGGGTGGCGCTGCTGGAGGCGGACGTCGCGCTCCCCGTGGTCCGCAGCTTCGTCGCAGCCATCAAGACCCGGGCGCGAGGAGCCGAGGTCGGCTCATCGCTGAATCCGGCACAGCAGGTCATCAAGATCGTGAACGAGGAGCTCGTCGCGATCCTTGGCGGCGACACGACGACCCTGCGGTTCGCGAAGACGCCACCTACCGTGATTTTGCTTGCCGGTCTGCAGGGCACGGGTAAGACCACCCTCGCGGGCAAGCTGGGGCGGTGGCTGAAGGCGCAGGGGCACACCCCGCTGCTGGTCGCGGCCGACCTGCAGCGCCCCAACGCGGTCAACCAGCTCCAGGTGGTCGGAGCGCGCGCCGGCGTGGAGGTCTTCGCCCCGGAGCCCGGCAACGGGGTCGGGGATCCGGTCCAGGTGGCTCGCGATGCCCTCGCGCATGCCCGCCGCCAGGTCTTCGATGTCGTCGTCGTCGACACGGCGGGCCGGCTCGGCGTCGACGAGGAGTTGATGCGCCAGGCGGCGAACATCCGTGACGCGGTCTCGCCAGACGAGATCCTTTTCGTGCTCGACGCCATGATCGGGCAGGACGCCGTCGCCACCGCCAACGCCTTCGCCGACGGCGTCGGGTTCAGCGGCGTGGTCCTGACCAAGCTCGACGGTGACGCCCGCGGTGGCGCGGCGTTGTCGGTCGCCCAGGTGACCGGGCGCCCGATCATGTTCGCCTCCACCGGCGAGGCCCTCGATGACTTCGACGTCTTCCATCCGGAGCGGATGGCGTCGCGCATCCTCGGGATGGGTGACGTCCTCACCCTGATCGAGCAGGCTGAGAAGGCGTTCGAGGCCGAGCAGGCCGAGGCGATGGCAGCCAAGATGGCTGCCTCGGAATTCACGCTCGAGGACTTCCTCGACCAGATGCTCACGGTCCGCAAGATGGGTCCGATCGGCAACCTGCTCGGCATGCTGCCCGGCATGGGGCAGATGAAGGAGCAGCTCGCGCAGGTCGATGACCGCGACGTTGATCGGGTGGTCGCCATCATCCGGTCGATGACGCCGGGAGAGCGTCGCGACCCTCGGGTCCTCCAGGCCTCTCGTAAGGCCCGTGTGGCCCGCGGATCCGGTGTCACGGTCACCGAGGTCAACCAGCTGCTCGACCGCTTCGCTGAGGCTCGCAAGGTGATGCGGCAGATGGCGGGTGGGATGGGGCTGCCCGGTGGGATGGCCCGGGCGAAGGCCGCCTCCGCCCGCAAGGCCGCCAAGAAGGGGAAAGGCGCGAGCCGAAAGGGAAACCCGGCGGCGCGGGCGGCGCAGGACAAGGCGCAGAAGTCCGCGGCGCAGGAGCGCCTCGGCAAGGGACCGGGCTTCCCCGACGGGATGCCGGACCTGGCGGCCCTCATGCGTCAGCAGGACGGCCCCGGGGGGATGCCGCCCGCAGGCCCGCGCGGCGGTCGTTGAGAGGTCTGGTCCTGCTCGGCGAGTCCACGGTCTGCCGGGTGCGCGCCAGGCGGCCGCGGTCTGGCAGACTGTAAGCTCTACTGCAGGCCCTGCCTGCCAGCGTCGGTGTGGCTGCCCTCCGATCTCGTGTCGCACGAGAGTGATTCGAGTGGTTGTTCCGGCGCTGGTGCTTCCCACCGTCGGACTCTCCGTACTTCCGGAGTCCGGCGGTCACCGACACGTCTGGAGCCGTTCGACCACCGTGGCAACCAAGATTAAATTGCAGCGTCTCGGCAAGATGCGCGAGCCGCACTACCGCATCGTCGTGGCCGACGCCCGCACCAAGCGGGACGGCCGGGTCATCGAGGCCATCGGGCAGTACCACCCGAAGTCCGACCCGAGCATCATCAAGGTCGACGCCGATCGGGTGGGGCACTGGCTTTCGGTTGGGGCTCAGCCCACCGAGCCGGTCCTCGCCATCCTCAAGGTCACCGGCGACTGGCAGAAGTTCAAGAACCTGCCGGCCCCGCCGCCCATGAGGGTCGCCGAGCCGAAGCCCGACAAGCGGGAGGTCTTCCAGGCTGCGGCGCGGGCCGCCGCAGGTGCGGAGGACCGTCCGGCGACCACTCCGAAGAAGGCCACCAAGAAGGCCGCGTCGGCGGAGGGTGCGGACGCGCCGGCCGCGGACGCGTCGACGGCCGCGGGGCAGTAGGTGCTGGAAGCGGCCCTCGAGCATCTCGTGCGGGGCATCGTCGATCATCCTGACGATGTCCGCGTCGATCTGAACAACGGTCGCCGAGGCCGAACCCTGGAAGTGCGGGTACATCCCGACGACCTCGGGAAGGTCATCGGTCGGCGGGGCCGCACAGCCCGCGCTCTGCGCACGGTCATGGGCGGCGTCGGCGGCCGCGGACTTCGGATCGACGTCGTCGATGTGGACCGCTAGCACTCCTCGGCATGGCGATGAGTGCGGTTCACTCGGCGCCCATCTCCGTGGCTGAGGCGATCGTCGTCGGCCGGATCGGTCGGCCGCACGGCGTTCGAGGCGACGTCACGATCGAGGTGCGGACGGATGTGCCGCAGCGCCGGTTCGCGTTGGGCGCGGTGCTCGGGCGTGAGGGTGGCGGTGCCCCCCTCACGGTCGCCGCGACCCACTGGCACTCGGGCCGTCTGCTGATCCGCTTCGACGGGGTCGAGGACCGCGGCGCCGCGGAAGCCCTACGCGACGTGTTGCTGACCATCGACCTCGCCGAGGCCGGATCTCCGGTGGATGACGACGAGGACGCTGACGGTGACGTCGGCGACACGTGGTGGGATCGTGATCTCGTCGGCCTGGAGGCGGTCACGACGGCCGGTGCCCCGCTGGGCCGGGTGACAGACGTCATCCATGCGCCGGCGGGCGACCTGCTCGCCGTCGGGCGCCCAGGCGGGGGCGAGCATCTCGTACCGTTCGTCCGGGAGATCGTCCCGACCGTGGATCCGGCTGCGGGCCGGATCGTCGTCGATCCACCCCCTGGTCTGCTGGATCTCGACTGATCCCGCTCCGGTCCGGCCGACGCACTGGTGCCTGCTCGGGACACGAGCCTGTTCCCATCTCGGCCGGACGGGCCGCCGAGCCCGGCGTCCCTGGCCCTTGGCCGCTGCGCCGGATCTCGGCCGGCGGCCCGACGATGATCCGAGTCTCCGGACGACCCCTGCCGCGGGGCCGGCCCCGATAATCCGGAAGCAGCCGATGCGTGCCGACGTCGTGACCATTTTTCCGGCCTACCTCGAGCCGTTGCGCCTGTCGTTGGTGGGCCGGGCACAGGAGCGCGGGACCCTCGACGTCCGCACTCACGACCTGCGTGGGTGGACCAGCGACGTTCACCGGACGGTCGATGACGCGCCCTACGGCGGTGGTCCCGGCATGGTGATGCGCCCCGAGCCGTGGGATGCGGCGCTGACGGAGATCGCGGCGTCGTATCCAGACCATCGCCCGCGAGTCGTGGTGCCGACTCCGGCCGGCGCACCGTTCACTCAGAGTCATGCCGAGGAGCTCGCGAGGGAGCCGTGGCTGGTGTTCTGCTGCGGCCGCTATGAGGGCATCGACGCCAGGGTGATCGACGCCTGGGCGGATGACGAGATCTCCATCGGGGACTACGTGCTGGCCGGCGGCGAGGTCGCCACGTTGGTCATCCTCGAGGCGGTCGCCCGCCTCCTGCCAGGAGTGCTCGGCAACAGTGCGTCGGCGGCCGACGATTCGTTTTCCGACGGTCTGCTCGAGGCCCCGGTGTACACGCGTCCGCAGGTCTGGCGGGGCGCCGAGGTACCCGCGGTGCTGCGATCCGGGGACCACGCGGCGGTGGCCAGGTGGCGGCGTACGCAGGCGTTGCGCCGTACGCTGGCGCGGCGTCCGGATCTGGTGGAGCACGCCGAGCTGTCCGACGCGGACCGTGCTGTCCTCGAAGCCGTGGCGGCCGAGCCAGCAGAGCACGTCGCGGCGGCCTCCGGATCGGTTGCGGGTGGCGCGACCCTGGTCGGGCGGGGTTCGTCGATGGACTCGTCCGACCCGGTCTGATCGTCCGAGCGGACGCGGAGCGTGGCCGCTGGTGTCTCCGGGACTGCCCGGCCTTCACCTCTGCGGTCGGTCGCGGCCATGCGGTCCGCGTTGTGTTCGTCCACCTGACCGGTGGGCGGCGGCGCCGGGGTGCGCGGCCGGAGTCGCCCGCGCGTGTGGCACAGTACAATGCAGTGTCCGCCGGTTCGTGACCGGCTCGGGTGGCCTCAGGTCGAAATGATCCCTGCGGGACGTCTCCGTGGTGGAGCCTGTCGATGCACGGGTCCGGGTCGGGCTCGGCCGTGGGTTGTTCGCCGCGGTCGTGGGCCGAGGGCGCGGACGACCCACTCTCACCTTCTTCAGGAAGCGACTGCCATGCACACCCTGGACAGCCTCGACGCCGAGTCGCTGAGGACCGACGTGCCCGAGTTCTGGCCGGGCGACACCCTCAAGGTTCACGTGCGGGTCGTCGAAGGAAACCGTCAGCGCATCCAGGTGTTCCAGGGTGCCGTCATCCGTCGACAGGGTGGCGGAGTGCGGGAGACCTTCACCGTTCGGAAGGTCAGCTTCGGCGTGGGAGTCGAGCGCACCTTCCCGCTGCACAGCCCGATCGTGTCCAAGATCGAGATTGTGACCCGCGGTGACGTCCGCCGGGCGAAGTTGTACTACCTGCGTGAGCTGCGCGGCAAGGCCGCGAAGATCAAGGAGAAGCGGGAGCCGATCTCGCGCTGACGTGCTCGTCACCCAGTGCCCCGCTCGGACCTCTTGTCGGCGACTTGCCGGTACTCCGTGCACGTGTTGACCCCGCTCTTGGACGAAGATAGGCGGCACGGTCCGCAACGACGTCGCATGGGGCGGCTGGTGGCACGTCGACCGGTCCGATGAGGTCAGTCGGTCGATCCAGCGAGGTGGCGGAGTGAACGCATCCAGTCCGGGTGAGCATCGTCCGTCGGGAGACGCAGGAGGCGATCGGCCCGTCGACGATGCACGGCGGGTTGACCCCGCCTCCGAGGGATCGCCGCGGTTCTCCTCTGCGCGGGATGACGCGGGCGGTGAGCGGCCCGGGTGGGCTGCCGAATCCGTGGGGTCCCGTGACGATGCCGACGCCCAGGCCGCACTCGACGGTGCGGGCGGGGCGCCGGCCACGGCACCGGACGAGCGGGGGGGCGATGGTCGCCGGATCGCTCGGCCCGGTTCGGGAGTCCGGGGCCGGGGCTCTTTTCTGCGCGAGTTGCCCGTGCTCGTACTGGTCGCCTTTCTGCTGGCGCTGCTCATCAAGGCACTGCTGGTCCAGGCTTTCTGGATCCCGTCAGAGTCGATGGAGCGGACTCTTCTGATTAACGACCGTGTGCTGGTCAACAAGGTCGTCTACCATTTCCGGGACGTGCACCGGGGTGAAATAGTGGTGTTCAACGGCAAGGGGACGGGTTTCGACCATCAGGAGTCGATCGTTCCCAAGCCCACCAATGCCTTCAGTAAGTTTGTTCGTGGTGCGCAGAACCTGCTCGGCCTCGGTGCCCCGAGCGAAACCGATTTCATCAAGCGGGTCATCGGAGTCGGCGGCGACACGGTTGCGTGTTGCGACGCCGAGGGCCGGGTGACGGTCAACGGCCATCCGCTGGACGAGCGGTACGTCTACCAGAATGACTACCAGCGTTTCGGCCCGGTGAAGGTGCCCCCGGGCTATCTGTGGGTGATGGGCGATCATCGGGGGGCATCTTCCGATGCCCGTCAGAACGGACCGATCCCGAAGGGCAAGGTGGTGGGCCGTGCCTTCGTCCGGGTCTGGCCGCTGAGCCGGCTCGGCTTCCTGGGCGTGCCGGACAACTTCGGCGGGATACCCGCCGCGTCGGTTACTCCTCGTGCGACGCCGGCACCCACCACACCTGCGGCGGCAGCCACCTCCGGCACGGCGGCCCAGCCCGGGTCGGGCGTGCCGGCCGCGGACGGCACGTCCCTGCTGACGCTCGTCGCGCTGGTCCCGCCAGCCTGGCGGGCGCGGCGTCGTGATCGGCGGCTCGTTGTCGCCGGGGATGTCGTCGCCGGGGATGTCGCCGCAGAGGATGCGGTCGCAGAGGATGCGGTCCCGCCGCGGCGGCGCGGATATCCATGAGCTCGCGCGGGGTCGTGATCCGGCGTGACGCCGGCCTGTTCGGTTACGAGCGGGCGTTGGCGCGCTGTGGGCTGGGCCCGGTCGCCGGGGTTGACGAAGCGGGTCGCGGCGCCTGTGCCGGCCCGTTGGTCGTCGCCGCGGTGGTGCTCGGTCCGGACAGCAGGCGCCGGCTGTCTGCCCGACTGGCGGACTCCAAACTACTGACCGAGCACGTCCGGGAAAGCCTCTTCGACGAGGTCCTGAGGGCGGCCGAGGACTGGTCGGCGGTCGTGGTTCCGGCGGCGGAGATCGATCGGACCGGCGTGCACGTGGCCAACATCACCGGCATGCGGCGTGCCGTCGCGCGGCTGGCGCGTCGGCCGGGCTACGTGCTCACAGACGGATTTGCGGTCGCCGGCTTCGGGTCGGAATCGTTGGCGGTTGTGAAGGGGGATCGGGTTGTCGCGTGCATCGCGGCGGCCTCGATCGTGGCGAAGGTGACGAGGGACCGGATCATGCGTGCGTTGCACACGCGCTATGCCGAGTACGATTTCGCGCAACACAAGGGATACGTCACCGCGGCCCACGCGGCGGCGCTGGCGCGGTACGGACCGTGTGACGAGCATCGGAAGTCGTACGTCAACGTGGCTGCGCATGCGGTGCCGACGAGGGAAGCACGATCATTGCGGCTGGAGGACAGAGTGCTTGCGACCAGCCTGCATGGCGTCACGGAGACCGCATGAGCGCGGAAGACCTCGAGAAGTACGAGACCGAGATGGAGCTGCAGCTCTACCGCGAGTACCGCGACGTGGTGGGACTGTTCTCGTACGTCATCGAGACCGAACGTCGGTTCTACCTCGCCAACGAATACCAGATCGAGGTCAGGAACAGCACGGACGGTGAGGTCTTTTTCGAGCTGACCCTGCGGGACGCCTGGGTGTGGGACATGTTCCGCCCGGCGCGTTTCGTTAAGAATGTCCGGGTCGTTACCTTCAAGGACATCAACGTGGAGGAGCTGACCAAGGCCGAGCTCTGAGGCTCCGCTTCTGGTCGCAAGCCCCTCCGGCGCCGTCGACCCGGCTCTGCAGCGACTCCCGCCCGCGCTGCGGTGATCTGGGATCGCTTGCCCGGCCGAGGCACCTCACTTCCAGCGGCCGCCCACTTTCGTCC
>NZ_JANEZT010000329.1 GCF_025403405.1 Frankia tisae | reverse complement strand
AGCTCGTCGAGCAGGCCACCCCCGGCGCCCACCCCGGCCCCTACCTGCTCCAGGCCTGCATCGCCGCTCTGCACGCCGAAGCCCCCGACATCGCGACAACCGACTGGGACGAGATCCTCGCGCTCTACCGGCTTCTCGAGATCGTGACCGGCCATCGGAACCCCACGATCACCCTCAACCGCATCGTCGCCCAGGCCATGGTCGACAGCATCGACGTCGCCCTCACCCGGATCGACGCGCTGGAAGCCGACCACCCTGACCTTCCCCGCCTCAACGCCGTACGCGCCCACCTCCTGGAGCAGGCCGACAGACCGAACGCCGCAGCCAGGGCCTACCGACGAGCTATCGCCGCCACCGTCAATCTCGCGGAGCAACATCATCTCAGGCACCGCCTACGCCGCCTGTCTGGCGCATACGCGTGACGCATGGACCACCCAGGACTCCGCGGGTGCTATGCGGCCGGGTTGGCGTCCGGGTCCGCCCTGCCCATCCTGGATTTCAGCGACGACACCTGACCGGTCGAGGGCGGGGCCGTCAGCCCCGCCGCACCGTCGGCTGTTCCTGTCGCGCAGCCAGCAGCGCGTTCGTTCTTTCCGAAACCCGCTGGTCCAGGACCATACCGATCAAGAGTGCCAACGGGTCGTTGGTCAGCAGCTCGTCGGCCTCGGTGATCTGGCTCAGATGCAGTCCCACGACATCACCGTAGCGGACCACCGCCGCGGCAACATCGTGCGGCCATCCGGCTCAGCTCGATGAGCCAACATCCGCGCGGCCTGGTCGAGTGGCCGTGATCTGATCAGGTCAGGTCAGGTAGATCCGAAACCCGGCGGCGGACTGGGTGAAGCCGACCGCCGCGTAGAAGGCGTGGGCTTCCGACCGGTCGTTGCGGGACAGAAGCTGAACCTTGTAACAGTTGGCGGCGCGAGCGGTATCAAGAACGTGGGTCATAAGCGCCTCGCCGACACCGCAGCGGCGGGTCCGGGCGTCGACGACCATGTTTTCGACGATCGCCCACGGCCGGCTGCCGTGCGTCAGGTTAGCGATGATCACTAGATCGGCGGTGCCGACAACCCTGTCACCGGCCTCGGCAACGAGCAACCACCGGGCCGGGTCGGTGAGGATGCGCGCGAGGACCGGGCCGGCGACGGCCGGGTCGGTGGGCAGCGACCCGACCGGAAAACGAGCGAGCTGCCGGTACAGTTCGAGCAGCGCGGGAAGATCATCGGTGACCGCGGGCCGGATGCGGAGGCTGCTCATGACACCGATCCTGCCGCCGGCTCGCCGCGCCGATCAAGGCCGCCGTTCGGCCGTTCGCAACGACGGAGCGTCAACCCGGGATCGCGAGGAGCGTCTCAGATCGGTTCGACGACGATGTCAGCGCGGTCGAGTGTGGCGGTGTAGGCGCCTATGTCATCTGGGTCGCTGGTGAGGATCTGGGCCGGACCGTGAAGAGCAGCCGCTATGACGACCAGGGCGTCGATGACGTCCGGCCGCTTCTTCGTGGGAAGCCTGGCGTCTGCGAGCATGACCCCTGCCCGTTTGTAGGAGTCGAGGGTGAAGGTTCTCGCGCAGGCGACGCAGCCGGCGGGGATGCTCGACACGCCGCGCATGGGGGGCGCGCTCTCCCGAGTCTGGGGCACGGTGCAGTCCTTCAGGTACTGGCTGAAGGCATGTACCGTCTTCGGGTCCGGTCGCCACGCCTGGGCGAGGACCGGGCCGATGACGACCGGCCGGTGCGGCGCCGCGCGTAGGCCGTGGTGGAGCAGCCGCGCCGCCGAGCTGTCTCGCAGGAGCGCCACGAGCATCCCGGCGTCATAGACGACAGTACGCGCGATCATGCGACGCTCGCAGTTTCCGATCCCAGCGCGCTGTTCAGGACCCGGTGGACAAGCGCCTGCTCGTCCGTGGTCAGGGCGTCGGACGAAGGCAGGTCCGTCTCGGGGACGCCGCCAGCCTGCTCAAGGGCTGCCTGGTTGCGCGCGTCAAGCGCCGCGAAGGTCGCCGTGGCGGCATCGTCGCGCGCCATCTGCGCGACAGCCGCCGCGATCATGTAGGCGGACACATCCATACCTGCCGCCTCGGCATGCATCCTGATCGCGGCCTGGACATCCGAGGCCGTCGAGATCGTGAACCGAATGTTTGGCATACCGTTACCGTAACACAGCGTATTACGCCTTCGTGACCACCATGCCACGGGCCACGGGCCGCGTTCCGCCGACGACCGGCGCCCTGACCGAAACAGGCCGTCGATACTGGGCTCCGCCTACCGATCGTTCCTTGTTTGTCCGACTTGCTGGTCCAGGACCATCCCGATCAGCAGCGCCAGCGGATCGCTCGTCAGCAGCTCGTCGGCCTCGTCGATCTGGCTCAGGTGCAGTCCCACGGCATCAACGTAGCCCGCCGCTGGCCGGTAACGCCGGGTCGCACCAGGTCGAGGGCCATCCGCGTCATCCCCTTACAAGGTCTGGCAGGCCAGGAGTAGGTTCATCGCGTCTGTCCGGCGTGAGAGTGCGTCGGCGGGCGCCGACAAGCGGGGGGACTTGTATGGCTCGTCCTGTGATGGATCAGGTTCACGTCGTCGCCCGCGGGGCGCTGCCAGCATTTGCGGTCCTCGTGGCGCTCGGCCTGTCCGGATGCGGCCCCTCGAGCGGGGACGCTGCGCCCTCGAGTGGGGGCACTGCGCCCTCGCCCGAAGTCGGGCACCAGGGCGCGGCGACCACGGGGGTATCGAAGAGTGAGACACCAGCGACGCCGGCGGGCAGCGCGGCAGTGAACCCCTGCGTGCTCGTGTCTCAGCAGGAGGCCGAGCAACTTGCCGGCACGTCGCTCAACAGCCCTGCGTCGGCGGCGGAGAAGTGCACCTATATAGCGCCCCCCAGCGGGCCGACCGCCCAGGTGGAAATCTTCGTCGGGAAAACGGCAAGGGACTATCTCACCGCCGAGCGCGGCATCGGCCACGAGCTCCGGCCGTTGTCGGGCATCGGCGACGAGGCATATATCGAGGACTACGCGGTCTTCGTCAACAAGGCCGGCTCCTGGGTATCCATCGACCTGGCGCGCAACAATGACCCGGCGGAAAATCGTGGGCCCCTCGAGGGCCTGGCCCGCACGGTGGCCGGCCGGATCTGACCGCCCAGGCCACGTGGGTCGGTGCGCGAGTTGACGCT
Source organism: Frankia tisae (assembly GCF_025403405.1). Classification (GTDB taxonomy): domain Bacteria; phylum Actinomycetota; class Actinomycetes; order Frankiales; family Frankiaceae; genus Frankia; species Frankia tisai. Next base: position 4,466 of record NZ_JANEZT010000329.1, on the reverse strand, counting down.
TTGGGCAACCCCGAGCCCTGGCCAGTTCGCTTCAGTCGCATAGCAGACACCGAACCTCGTCCCCGCCCCTGAACCGGGTCACGCCATCTCCGGTCGCGGTCACCGTGCCGCGGCCCCCGCCGCCAGTGCGCTCGGCGGGAGGGGGCGACGTTCCGGCCGTCAGGCCGGCCCGCCCATCAGGGGCCAGCATTCCGGAGACAACGAAAGCAGGAGCGCATGCCCATCATCGCCGACGACGTCGACATCGCCCTTCTCTACGGTCAGCCGCTCAGGCGGCTCACACCCTCCATGTCGAACCCGAACCAGATCCGGGATCGAGAGCACACCACTATCTTCCTGGAGGAGATCCAGCTCCGCTACCCGGCCGGCGCCCCGGCCCATCTGGTCACCGCCGCGATCAATGCAATCAATGCAATGTACGCGATAAACCCGCGTATCAATCCCGCCCTGGTTCGGGCCGAGATCAGCAATCAGGAAATCGGGTTGATGCTCCCCGGCACGGCGCCGCCCGCTCCGCCCGCCGCGGCCGCCGTACCGGTGGGGGCGCCCGCGCGGCGAGCCGCCCTGCTGGAGCGCATGCAAAGCCGGCGCGGTGCATACACGTGGAAAGAGGGCCGCAGCGCGGCCTTCACCGCCTGGATCGGCGGCGCGACGCCGCTGCTGAATCCCATCAGTGACAACGCGACCATCAACTGCTGGGAGGCGGTGCTGGTGGCCGCCGCCGAAGGCGGCCTGGTCACCATCGCCCAGCTGGTCCACGCGTACGGCGCCGCGAATCCCGATGCCGCCGTGTACAACCTGCTTACCCACGGCGGAACCCAGCAGCTCAACTGCGCGAACCCGGCCCGCGCGAACAACATCCAGCCCGGCGACGTCATCATGGTCGAAAACGTGGGTCAGAACCTGCACCACGTCATGGTCGCGCTGACCGCCAACCCGGCGGACTACGGGTTGATCGAGGTGCTGTCCCTGTGGGGCACCCACGGCGGCTTCATCCTCAGCCGAGCGGCGCTGAGCTACATGCTTCTTCCCATCACGGTGTTCCGCTACTCGACGCTCTGACGACAGCCCGTGTCCCGCGATCAGGCGACGCGGGCCGGGAATCCGCCCGGACGCTCGGCACGGTGGAGTCGCCACGCGACCCGCCGGGCCTTCGTCAGATGCCGGCTGTGAGGGCCCTGAGCTGATCCGGTGACCCCGGTCGCCGTCTGGTGGAAGAACGTGAGGGCGACGGCCGCATAGACCGCCAGGTGAACCGCCTACCACGCCTCATACGAAATCCGGGCGCGCAACAGCCCGGCGCTGCTGGTTCCCACGGCGACGAACAGCAGCACGCCGATGGTCGCCTTCCACATGTCCGGGTAACGCGTGATCACCGTGACGAGCTCGGACAGCGGCTGCTCGTGCGCGGTCAGCCCGTTTCCCTATCCGTAGCGACGAGCAAGGGTGATGGGACGGACGGGCTCAGATGGAAGATCTTGCAGCCGCCTGGCATGATCTGCATCTTTACGGCGAAATCCAGTTCGCGGTGGGGGAAATCCGGCCCCCGTTCTGAGCGGCCAGGACCTGTCCCACCGAGCTCGGGACGCTGCAGAACTGACATTCTCTCCGCCTCGGCGGGCGGTGGAGCGGCTCAGGTGCCGTGTGAGAATTCGAACCTGCCTCCGTTGAACCCTTTGCCATAGTCGCCAAAAGACGCAGGTCACCGCCGCCAGCCAACGCCCCGGGTGGATCGAGGTCCCTCGTCCGCGGGTCTGCGCCGAAAGAAACTGTCGGAGGCTGGGGCCACACTCCATGGCATGTCGCTGACAGCTGTCTCGGCCCTGACCCGCGGAACCGTCCACGCGCTGGCACCCGATCATGCCTCCGGCCGGTCGGGCGAACGGCTCGGCACCCCCAGCAGCTGGTCGGACCTGGGCATGACCGGCGAGACGCTGTGGGGGGAATGTCGCGGAAGTGGGGCCACGCCGTACCGGGTGGTGGTCCTGGCCGGGGCCGAGTTCGCCTCCTCCTGCACCTGCCCGAGCCGCAAGTTCCCCTGCAAACACGCCCTCGGCCTGCTGTTCCTTGCCTGCGACACGCCGGCCACGCTCGCCACCGGTGACGACCCGCCGGACTGGGCGGCGCAATGGCTCTCGCGGCGGGCGGCCCGCGCCACGCGGGCGGCCTCGTCAGCACGCACACAGGCCCGCCGCGACGCCCGGGTCGACGCCGGAGTCGCGGAGCTGAGCCGCTGGCTGGTCGATCTCGCCCACGGCGGCCTCGGCGCCGCCCAGGTCCAGCCGGCCTCCTGGTGGGAGGCGACCGCGGCGCGGATGGTCGACGCGCAGGCGCCAGGGCTGGCCGAGGTCGTCCGCGACATGGCGCGCATCGCCGCGGCGGGCGGTCCCGACTGGCCCGCTCGGCTCACCGACCGGCTCGGCCGGCTGTACCTGCTCTGCCAGGGCTGGTCGAGGCGGGCTGAGATCTCACCGGCGCTCGTCGACGTGGTGCGCGACCGGATCGGTTTCGCCCGGAGCACGGCGGACGTGCTCGGCGGTGAGCGGCTCACCGGGCCGATCGACGTCCTGGGCGAGCGCCTGTTCACCACCGGAAAGCTGAAGGGGCGCAGGCAGTGGCTGCGGGTGCCCGGGTCCGGGCGGCTCGCGCTGCTCGTCACCTACGGCACCGGCAAGCAGCCCCCGCCGCCGGGCCTGCCCGTCCTCACCCGCATCGACGCCGACGTCGCCGCGTATCCCGGGCGTCACCCGACCAGGTTGGCGCTCGCCGCCACCCTCGCCGGCCCGGTGCCCCTCACCGAGTTGGCCGCCGCCGGTTCCGGCGACGCGGCGGGGACCTGGCAGGAGGCACTGGCGGGACTCACCCCGACCCTGGCCGCGGATCCGTGGGCCGATCCCGTCGGGTTCGTCGTCCGGCAGATCACCGTGCTGCCGCCCACCGTCGACGCTTCGCGCGAGGCTCCGGCGGGCGCGGCGGCGAGGAAGGGGCGGCGGGGCGCCCCTTCCTCGGGTGACGGCGCGCGTTGGCTGCTGCGGGACCGGCTCGGGCAGGCCCTGCCGCTGGCGGCCGACACGGCCGCCGTGTGGGGCTGGCACCTGCTGGCCATCGGCGGCGGCCAGCCCCTCGACCTGGCCGTGGAGTGGGATGGGTTCGACGTGGTGCCGCTGGCGGCAGGTCCGTCCCGGCAGCGGCCCGGCGCGGAGCTTCCCGCACCGATCAGCCCGCCGGTTCCTCGCAACGAGCCCCCGCAGCCGGTCGCCTGCCCGTGCCCGACGCCAGGATGGTCCGGCCTGGTCGACGCGGCCGTCGTCGGTGCGGCGCGGGCCGCCGTGCCTGCTGTCCCGGATCTTGACGACATCCTGTCCGACAGTGCGAACGGCGAGGCTTCGGCGAGCCGCGACGCCGCCACCGGGGACGAGCCCTCGCGCGCCGCGGCCCTGCTGCGCGCCGCGGCCCTGGCAGCCTGCGCGCGCCGCGCCGGTCTGCTCGCCGCCGACGCCCGCACGCTGCCGGCCCCCGTCCCCGCCCCGTTCGAGCAGGCGGCGGCGCTGGTGCCGCCGGCGGCGCGCATCGTCGAGGGCTCGCTGGCCGGATCCGAGCCGGAAGGGACCCGCGAGTACCTGGAGCTGGTGGCCGAAGCGGGATGGCGCGTCCCGGAGCTGCTCATTGCGGAGCTGCTCTCGCTGGGCCAGCGGAATGTCGAGATGCGGGCCCCGATCGCCGAGGTCCTCGGCGAGCGCGGGCGATGGCTCGCCGGCCTGCACCCGGACGGCCGGTGGGCAGCGGGCACGGATCTGGCCGACTGGCCGACCGCGAGCGCCCTGGAACAGCGCACGCTGCTGCAGGAACTGCGGCAACGCGACCCGGCCGCCGCGATCACCCTGTTGCGCGACCCGGCGGACGGTCCCGGTCCCGTCTTCGCCGCCTTCGACGCGGCCAGCGCCGCGCAACGCCTCGCCTTCTGCGAGGCACTGCGCGTCGGGCTCGGTCCCTGGGACGTCGACCTGCTCGAACACGCCCTGGACGACCGGCGCGCCGACGTCCGGCAGGCTGCGATCGAGATCGCTCTGCTGCTGCCCGGCGCCGGCCTGCAGGCACGCGCCGAGGCGCGCACCGAAGGAATGATCACAGCGCGACGCGGCAGACTGAGCGGGCGCCACCATCTTGAGATCGTCCTGCCCGCCGAGTGCACCGGCGAGATGCGCCGCGACGGCATCAGCGACACGGTTCCGGCCCACTCGCACCTCAGCACGGCGACGGCCGGCGAGATCATGTTCGTGGCCGAACTCGCCCGCGTCGATCCGATCGTGTGGACCCGCCGCACCGGGCTGGCCCCCGAGGAGTTCCTCGAAGCTGTGGCCCACCTGCCGGGCGCGACCCGTCCGGTGAGCCAACTGCTGAGCAGCGGGCTACTGCCCGCCGTCCTGCGCCATGGCGATCCCGGCTGGGTCGCGGCGTTCCTCCCC
>NZ_JANEZT010000328.1 GCF_025403405.1 Frankia tisae | reverse complement strand
CTGGGGCACGGGCGCGACGCCCGGCCTGCTCCCGGTGCGGGCGGCCAACCCGGCTGCCAGCCCGCGGTAGCGCTGGGCCACCGCGGGCCACAGCAGTTCGGGTGCGTGGGCAGCGGCGGCACTCGCCGGCCGCACTGGCCGTTGCGCTGGCGGTCCGCGACGTGCGGATCCGTGACGAGGCCAACGACCGCGAGATCGTACGCGGCGTCTCGTTCGACCTGCGGCCCGGCCAGACGGTCGGGATCGTGGGGGAGTCCGGCAGCGGCAAGACGCTGACCTGCCGCGCGATCCTCGGCATTCTGCCCGAGCACTTCGCCGTGTCCGGCGGATCGATCGAGATCGCCGGGCGCGACATCGCCGGGCTGACGACCCCGCAGTGGACCGACCTGCGCGGGTCGACGATCAGCGCGGTGTTCCAGGACCCCGCGTCCTACCTCAACCCGTCCATCAAGGTGGGGGCGCAGATCACCGAGGTCATCCAGGTCAAGTCCGGGCTGCGGCGGCGGGCGGCACGGCGGCGCGCGCTCGAGCTGCTGACCGCGGTGCACCTGCGCGAGCCCGAGCTCGTCTACGACCAGTACCCCTACGAACTGTCCGGTGGCATGCTGCAGCGCGTCCTCATCGCCACCGCGATCGCCGCCGGCCCGCAGGTGCTCATCGCCGACGAGGCGACCACCGCGCTGGACGTGACGGTGCAGGCCGAGATCCTCGACCTGCTCGCCGACCTGCGGGAGCGCACCGGGCTCGCCCTCGTCGTCGTGTCCCATGACCTCGCCGTCGTCGCGCAGGTCTGCGACGAGGTCCTGGTGATGCGCGAGGGTGAGGTCGTCGAGCGCGGCGCCACCGCGGACGTGCTCTACCACCCGCGCCACGAGTACACCCGGCTCCTGATCGCCGAACACGAGCAGTACGGCCTGGATCGCTACCTGGACGATTCGAACGACCCGGGCTCCGCCGAGCAGCGCAAGGAGCTCGACGGTGTCCACTGACGACCGTCCGGTCCTGCAGGTCGATGACCTCGAGATCCACTACGGGCTGCGCCGACGGCGGCGCCGGGTGCTGCACGGCGTCTCGCTGTCGGTGGCCCGCGGCGAGACCGTCGGCGTGATCGGCGAGACCGGCTCGGGCAAGTCGACCTTCGCCCGCGCGGTGCTCGGCCTGGTGCGGGCCTCCAGCGGCCGGATCCTCATCGACGGCGAGGACGTGTCCCGCTACTCCCAGCGGCAGTGGCGCGCGCTGCGGCGCCGCGGCGTCGTCCAGTACGTGTTCCAGGATCCGCTGCGCAGCCTCGACCCCGACCTCACCGTCGAGGAATCCCTCATCGAGCCGTTGCTCGTCCAGGGGGTGGCCCGCAAGGAGGCAATCGAGCGCGGTCGCAGCTATCTCGCGCGCGTCCGGCTCGACCCGGAGCTGTTCGGCCGACTGCCCGGGGAGCTCTCCGGCGGCCAGCGCCAGCGCGTCGCGGTGGCGCGCGCCCTGGTCACCGAGCCCGCTCTGATCATCCTGGACGAGCCGGTGAGCGCCCTGGACTCCGCCAACCGCGTCGGTGTACTGGAGATCCTCAAGGAGCTGCGCGACACCGGCGTCGCACTGGTCTTCATCTCGCACGACCTCGGTTCCGTCGCCGGCGTCGCCGACCGCATCGCGGTGCTCTACCAGGGCGAGTTCGTCGAGGTGGGGGCCGCTCGCGCAGTGATCAGCACCCCTCGGCACCCCTACGCGCGCCTGCTCGTCGGCTCGGCACCGACGCTGCGTTCCGCCGCCACCCGGGCGCAGCGGGAGGCACTGCGCGCCGAACTGCACGCCCAGCCCGATCGGGTCCAGCCCGATCATGCCCAGCCCGGTCACGTCCGCGCTCACGCCTGACCGATTCCGCGGAAGGGAACCCCGACATGACCCGCACGCTCCACCTCGCCCTGAGCGCCTACGGCGTCGGCGGCCCCGGCCAGCACGGCCTGTGGAAGGACCCACGCGTCCCGGCCAACGCCAGCGTCGACATCAACTACTACATCCGCCAGGCGCGGACCGCCGAGCAGGCGCTGTTCGACGCGTACTTCATCGTGGACAGCCAGTTCATCAACGCCGGCTACCCGGCGCACTACCTCAGCCGGCTCGAACCGCTGACGCTGCTGTCCGCGGTCGCGACGCACACCCGCCACATCGGCCTGATCGGAACGGCGAGTTCGACGTACAACTCGCCGTTCAACCTCGCCCGCCGGTTCGCCTCCCTGGATCACATCAGCGGCGGGCGCGCCGGCTGGAACGTCGTCACCAGCTTCGACACCGGGACCTCGCGCAACTACGGGCTGGACGAGCACCTCGACTACGCCACCCGCTACGGCCGCGCGCTCGAGGCGGTCGAGGTCGTGCGCGGGCTGTGGGACTCCTACGAGGAAGACGCCTTTCCCGCCGATGTCGAGCGCAACCTTTTCCTCGACCCGACGAAGCTGCACGCCCTCGACCACGTCGGCGAGCATTTCAAGGTCGCCGGGCCGCTCAACCTCTCCCGGTCGCCGCAGGGCCAGCCAGTGATCTTCCAGGCCGGCGTCTCCGAGGAGGGCCGCACCCTGGCGGCCCAGGTCGCGGAGGGCATCTACGCCCCCGGCGGATCGCTGGCGGAGTCCCAGGCCTACTACCGCGACATCAAGCAGCGGGCCGCCGCGCTCGGGCGCGATCCCGACCATGTCGTCATCCTCGTCGGCGCCAGCCCCGTCCTCGCGGCCACCGACGCCGACGCGCACCGGCTTTCGCGCGACATCTTCGAGGCCGACAACGACTTCGACCGCAAGCTCGGCTTCCTCGGCCGCAGCTTCGGTGCCTACGACTTCAGCGGGCACGATCTCGACGCGCCGTTCCCCGACCTCGCGCACCTGGCCGAGAAGGGCGGTCGCACCCGCGGCCTGGAGATCGTCCAGCATGCCCGCGAGGAGGGGCTCACCCTGCGCCAGGTCGTCGAGACGGTGACCGAGTACACACCGTCGCCGTTCACCGGCGCGTCGGACACCGTCGTCGACGCGATCGAGCAGTGGTTCTCCACCGGTGCGGCCGACGGCCTGAACCTGCGCTTTCGCACCCACGACGACCTCGAACGCTTCGTCGCCGACGTCGTCCCGTCCCTGCAGAAGCGCGGCCTGTTCCGCACCGAGTACGCCGGTGACACGTTGCGGGACAACCTCGGCCTGCCGATCCCGGCCAACCGTCATGCGCGCGAGCACGAGACCGCGGCCGCACAGGCCTGAGGAGGACCTCGATGACTGAGTATTCGGCCGATCAGGCTTATTCGGCCACGGGTGGGCGCGACGTCCACACCGTGCACTTCCCCACCGCCACGCCGCCGACCGAGGTCGACGTGCTGATCGTCGGCGCCGGCCCGGTGGGCCTGTCAGCGGCCGTCGAGCTCACCGCCCGGGGGGTGCGGGTCGCCGTCGTCGACCGCGCCCGCACCGCCACGCTGGTCCGGGCCGGCGCGATGGGCCACAGCCCGCGCACGGTGGAGCATTTCCGCCGCTGGGGCCTGCTGCAGCGGATCCGCGACGAGTGGACCTTCCCGCCAGAGTGGAACCAGGGCATCCGGCTGGTCACCTCGCTCGTCGGCCATGAGCTCCTCGCGCCACACCGCCCGTCCTTTGCGGGCTCGTCCGGCGGTCGCCACTCCGCGCAGGAGGCGCTGCGCCGCCCGCAGAGCGCCCTCCAGCAGGCCTTCCTCGACCACCTCGACCGGCGCGGCGTCGGGGTGGCCGGCGGCTGGCGGCTGGTGGCGCTGCGGGAGAGCGTCGACCGGATCGAGGCCGATGTGCTCCAGGAGGACGGCGAGCCCGGCGCGCGGCGCACCATCCGGGCCCGCTACCTGCTCGGCGCGGACGGCGGCAGCAGCACCGTCCGCCGGCTCGCCGGCATCGAACGCGACGGCGACCATGCCACCGAGAAGCGGCTGCGGCTCATCGTGCGCACCCAGGACATCTCCGACCGAGTTGGCCCGGCGCCCAGCGGCACCAACATCGTGTTCAACCAGAACGCCGCCGGCTTCCTCGCCGCGGTCAGCACCCGCGAGTGGCGCGTGTACGCCGGACCGTATCCGCTCGACCACACCCCCACCGAGGCGGAGCTGCTCGACGGCGCCAGGGCGGCCTTCGGGTTCGACCTCGACCTGGAACTGGTCTCGTCGACGACCTTCTACGACGCCACCCGGATCGCGCGGACGTTCCGCCGCGGGCGGGTGCTGCTGGCCGGCGACGCCGCGCACGTGCGCACCCCCGGCGGCAACCTCGGCGAAGGCTTCGGCGATGTGGTCAACCTCGGCTGGAAGCTCGCCACCGTGCTCGCCGGCCAGGCCCCCGAGGAGCTGCTGGACTCCTACGACCAGGAACGCCGCCGGCACAACTGGCGGATCGCCGACCACGCCCTGGAGCGTTCGCGGCGCTCGCACGCGCTGTTGGCGGAACTGCGCCAGCTCGGCATCCCCGACGACGCCGATGACAGCCCGCAGGCCGAGGCGCGCCGCGCCGAGATCCGCGCCCGGATCAGCCAGGGCGCTCTTGGCGCGCCCGGCGCGACCTTCGATGAACGCTACGACGCGTCGTCGGCGATCTGGTACGAGGACGGTCAGCTTGACGTCGAACCACCGTGGCGCGCGGACATCTACCAGGACGACCCGCGACCGGGGCACCGCGCGCCGGACGGCCTCGTCGATCCCTACGGCGGCACCCTCTACGACCGCATCGGCAACGGCTTCGCGCTGCTCGTGCTGTCCGCGGACCGGGAGGTGGAGCGGGCCTTCACCGCCGAGGCGCTCGCGCGATCGCTGCCGTTCACGGTCGTCCACCTCACCGACCCGGTGGTACGCGTGCTGTACGGCGCCGACAACGTGCTGATCCGCCCCGACCAGCACGTGGCCTGGCGCGGCGCCGAGCTTCCCGCCGGCGGCGCCGGCGCCGGCGGCGTCCTCGACCTTGTCCTCGGCGCCGGCCAGCTCACCGGCGACGACCAGGTCTCTGCGGTGGACCGGAAGCCGGTGGTGGATCAGGGCCTCCCGGTGCACAAGGGCCTTGCAGCGGACCGGGACCTTGATTCCGAGGAGGTCGCCGTCCCGACTGGCGTCGACCTGGCCGGCGTGAGCGCGTCCGCCCGATCCTGAAAGGCGTCAAGATGACCGATGAAACGTAGCGCGCAGGCCCCGCCCTTCAGGGCGGGGTTAGCGCGTCAACTCCCACGCCAAGGTGACAGCGGCACGGTGTATTCTGTCAACTATGGGGAGTCGGGTGGTGAAGCGGGCGTACCGCTACCGCTTCTACCCGACCCCACAACAGGCCGAACAGTTGGCCAAGACGTTCGGTTGTGTGCGCTACGTCTACAACCGGGCGTTGGCGGAACGCCACCGGGCGTGGGTTCAGGAACAGCGCCGGGTCAGCCATGCCGAGACGGACAAGATGCTGACGGCATGGAAGCGGGATCCGGACATGTTGTGGCTCGCCGAGCCGTCGAAGGGGCCGTTGCAGGCCACTTTGCGGAATCTCCAGACGGCGTACGTGAACTTCTGGCAGAAGCGAGCCAAATACCCGACCTTCAAGAAGAAGGGAAAGACCGCGGACTCGGCGACCTACTTCCGGAACTGCTTCACGTTCCGGAACGGCATCCTGACGCTAGCCAAGCAATCGGAGCCGTTGGACATCGCCTGGTCTCGGCCACTGCCGGAGGGCGCGAACCCGTCGCAGGTGACGGTGTCGCGGAACTCCCGTGGCCAGTACCACGTGTCGATCCTGGCCGAGGAGACGATCGAGGCGCTGCCGCAGGTCGACGCGCAGGTGGGGGTGGACGCCGGGGTCACGTCGCTGCTGGCCTTGTCGACGGGCGAGAAGATCGCCAATCCGAAGCACGAAAGGCGCGACCGGGAGCGTCTCGCCCACGCGCAGCGGGTCCTGTCGCGGAAGGCGAAGGGTTCGAAGAACCGGGCGAAGGCGCGGCTCAAGGTCGTGAGGATTCACGGCCGGATCGCGGACCGTCGCCGCGAAAACCTGCACAAGATCACGACTCGACTCGTTCGCGAAAACCAAACGATCGTCGTCGAGGATCTGGCCGTGCGGAACATGGTCCGCAATCACAGTCTTGCCCGGTCGATTTCGGATGCGGCGTGGCGCGAGATGCGGACCATGTTGGAGTACAAGGCCGGCTGGTACGGCCGCGACGTTATCGCGATCGATCGCTGGTATCCGTCCAGCAAGACGTGTTCGGCGTGCGGGGCGATCGTGGAGAAGCTGCCGCTGAACGTCCGGGAGTGGACGTGCCGCTGCGGCGCGCACCACGACCGGGACGTGAACGCTGCGAAGAACATTCTGGCCGCGGGGCTCGCGGTTGCTGCCTGTGGAGATGGAGTGAGACCGTCTCGCTCCTAGAGCGGGAAGGTGTCTGTCTATGAAGCAGGAACCCGTATCGCGAGGTCCGGGAATCCCCTCCCTTCAGGGAGAGGAGGATGTCAACGATGCATCCGTCACCGCCGTGTCCGCCACCGGCGGGTCCGCTTCGCCGCGCTTCCGGCTCGGCTTCCTCACCCACGTCCAGGGCCCCGGCGACCTGACGGCCACCTATGACCACGCGCAGGAGCTGTTCGTCGTCGCCGACGAACTCGGCTTCGACGTCGGCTGGGTGGCCCAGCACCACGTGTCCCTGGGCGGCGGCGGGCTGCCCTCACCCTGGACGTTCCTGGCCTACGCCGCCGCGCGCACCCGGCGCATCCGGCTCGCCACCGCCATCACCATCCTGCCGTTGGAGGATCCGGTCCGGCTGGCCGAGGACGTGTCGGTCGTCGACACGCTCAGCGGCGGTCGGGTCGAGATCGGCGTCGGCAGCGGTGGCAGCGAGCTGGAGTACGCCGCCTTCGGCCGGGACGTCGGCCGCCGGCGCGAGCTGACCAGCGAGGGGCTGGCGGTGCTGCGCAAGGCGCTCGCGAACGAGGAGGTCGGCGCCCCCGGCTTCACCATCCAGCCGCCGGCACGGGACTTCACCGACCGGATCTGGCAGGGCGTCTTCAGCGGGCCGGGTGCCGAGTACGCCGCGGCCTCGGGGTCGAACCTGCTGCTCAACCGCGCCGCCTACGGGTACGACGAGCCCACCGACACCGTGCAGCGGCCCTGGGCCGACGCGTACCTCGCCGCCTGGAACCAGCCGCGCCGGCCGCGCATCGGGCTGTCGCGGTTCATCTTCCCCGCCGCCGACCGGCGGACCGCGCTGGCCCAGATCGGGCCGCACGTACTCGCGGCCGCGCAGCGGTTCTCCGAGCACGGCGCCTTCCCGAAGGGAATCGACACCGACGAGGCGCTCCGCCGGTTCCACTCCTTCTACGGCCACCCGGACGAAATCATCGCGCAGTTGCGGCAGGAGCAGGTGCTGCCGGTTGCCACGGACCTGATCGCCCAGTTCAACCCGGCGGTCGTCGACCACGACGTGGCGATCCGGGCGCTCGAGCTCATTGCCACCGAGGTCGCGCCCGCCCTGGGTTGGCAACCCGCATCCTCTGCCGCGTCCGCACTGGCCGGAGTCTGACCGGGGAAAGGTAGCCCGCTGGCCCCGTCGTCCCAGGCGGGATAAGGCCGCGTACCCACATGTGATCAAGGAGCGGCCTCCAAAGGCACCGCACTGTCCCCCCC
>NZ_JANEZT010000327.1 GCF_025403405.1 Frankia tisae | reverse complement strand
CCGCCACTCCGCTCCGGCCGCCACCCCGTGCCGACGGTCGTCCGCGCGTCGGCGTCCATCCGCACCCAGCCGCGCGCCGGTGGTCGCCCGCAGCCGGCGGCGCCGTCCGCGGCGGCGCTGGGACTCGGCACCTTTCTTGCCCTTCAGGGGGGACGAATCGGACGCGGAACCCCCCACAAGGGCAAGGAAGTCCGCCCCGTCCCGGGCCGACCAGGAGAACACGGGCGGTATGGCCACGCGATCACGATGTTCCGCGGGGCTGCGTCATGTGTCCGGAGCCTGGCCGCGCCGGTCCCTACCCCGATCCGCGCTGGTCGCCGCCTGGGCGACCCCTCGTCCACGGATCGGTGACGATCAGATAGTCTCATCGACGGAGGATTCGCCTAGTGGCCTAGGGCGCACGCTTGGAAAGCGTGTTGGGGGCAACCCCTCGAGAGTTCGAATCTCTCATCCTCCGCCAGAGATCTTGGCTTCTGGCCAAGGGGTCTCCCGTGACCTGGTGTGCCGGCCCAAGCCCAACCCGCGTCCTGCGGTCTCAGTTCAGGTCTCACTCCCCTGCTGGGAGCGTTCCGCTGGTCTTGGCGTCTCCTCCCAGGGCAGGGAGGCTGGATCCTGGTGGCCCGTCCTTGATGACCGGGTCGGTCAGATGCTGGTAGCGGAGACCCACTCAACCAAGCTACTGAGGCCCGCCGGTCAGCGGCTCTTGTAGATGTCGTGGGTGCCGATCCGCAGCCAGCGCACGTGAGGACCGTCATGGCTCGGGACGGGGCTGCCATACTCCCACAGGGCCCGGCCGTCCTTTGCCCACCGCAGTTCGAACACGCCTGGCTCCGACCGGAAGCCTTTCACGCCGAGGCTCGGGTGGAACTGGCCCGTCTCCAAGCCCTCGCGGAACAGGGCGACGGAACGCTCGCCGCTGTTCGGGGGTCAGCCGCGCGTACTCCGCCATGAAGCGAGCCACCTGCTCGTACGTGGGCATGCCGTCACGATAGAGCGACGATCACCCGCGCCTGGTACGGGGTTCGCGGGCCTCAGCTTGCCTTTGGGTGCTCCTCGGCGGCCAGTTGGTCGAGGAGGGCGTCGAACGCGGCGTCGGACAGGCAGAACACGGTGCGGCCGGCCTCGACGTCCTCGTGGGCCTCGTCGATCGCACGCCTGGTGTCAGGGTCGGGGTCGTCGACCCACTCGTGCGGCTCCGGGTAGGGCTGTGGGGTGGTGTCCATGGCCCGCCTTCCTGCCGCTGCGTCTCGTTCCAAGGCACACTTTCGCTCATGATGGCCCACCGGTTGCAGCCGGGATACCTCAAGGGGCCAGTCTGCCCGGCTCGGCGCCAGGCCGCTGGTGATCGTCCTGGCGTGCCGCTCACCCGTCCGGAGCGGCCGGCGACACCCCTGAACGATCAAAGGTCCGAGTAGTGCAACATCAAGGCCCTGACTGGTGGGGTGATTCACACGCTGGCAACGCGATTGCGGCAGAGTGGGAGCAGTGACAAGGTCCCCGACCTCGGCTTCTGCGACTGCATCCGCTGCGAGCAGGGCGGTGCCGGTGCTCGCCGCAGGCGCTGCGCACGTCTCCTGGGGTCCGGTGCTTGGCGTCGAGGCTCTGGTGTGCTTCGAGCCCGACATGGAGGAGATCGATCGTCGTGAGCGGGCGGGTCTCGGGGCCGCCACGGATGTCGATGTCCTCGATCTGCTCCTCGGCCTCCCGGTCGGCGCTGCTGTGAGGACGGCGGATCTGGGCGGGCGTGAGCGGCGTGCCCTCGCGAAGGCGCCGGCAGGATGCGTCGATGTGGATTCAGGCATTGTCACACGGCGGGCGCGTCCGCCGCTGATCGCATCGCTGGCAATCATTGCTGGCAGCCGTGGCTGGCGACACGGACTTGAACAGGCCGGCCGGTTCGCGCCGTTCTGTGCCAGGGCGATCGTGTTGGACCGACCGCCACGGGATCCAGCGACCTCCTGTGCGGAGGCCGACTTCTTCGGTGTCGGCCTCCTTGTGGTCACCGGCGGATCGGAGATAGAGGTGCTCGTACCGCCGGAGCCGCATCGGTCCGGCCGGCTGGCCGCCCGGACCTGGTGGTTCACCGAAGAAGTGTACCGGACGTACCTGGCTGGTGGGGATCTGGGGCTGCGGCCGGTAGCGGCGCTGGCGAATGGGTGACCGGTAGGTCCACCCATCTCTTCACGTCCTTCGGCGGTTTGAAGGCCCCGGCCTGCCGAATCCGGATGTTCTCCGTCTCGTGGGCGTTGACGGCATCCATGCAGAGGCGGCGCCACCATGCCTGCCGGTTGCCCAGATCGCGCAGGCTGAACAGGGCGCTGAGCAGCTCGTTCCATACCGCGACGTTGTGGGCGTCAGCTTGGGCGCGGGTATCGCCGTCGTAGCCGTCGAAGCGGTTCAGCCCGGCACCTCGGCAGACCTGGCAGGTGCAGGTCGGCGCCTCCAATCCTGCGTAGCGCTTGGCGAGGGCTGGCCCGCTTGAGAAGCGCAGGAGCTCGGGGAGCAAAACGGTCGGCGGTACCGGGCCCCCACCGTTCCTGTTTTGTGGCTTCTCGTCCGGCGGGATGATGTGCCGCAGCGCGGTGGTCAGGCCGAACGACGCGAATGGTCCGCCGTGCGCGATGCTGTCGAATGCGGCCAGGTCGGTACGCCACAGGGCCGTTCCCGGGACCTCGAGGAGAAGCCGTCGGAGGTTCGTGGTCGCCTTCCGATGACTGTCCAGGGGATTGAACTGGCCGCCGAGGGCGATCGCGACCGGGTGGGGAATCGAGGCGAGCGCGGGCAGGAACAGATCTATGCTGGAGTCCAGCAGCCAACCCACCGCAGCCGGGATCATGACGACGGTGCCAACGCGGTCAATGTCCTGCGCCGCGGTGACCACGGCCCGCAGGGCGCCGCGGTCTCCGGCGCGCAGGTAGCGCGTCGGCGTGAGTGCGACCGTCGCGCCGCTGTCGAGCTGCAGCTCCAGCTCCCGGTCAAGCCCGTGGCCAAAGAGGTCATCCGCCGTGAAAGTGAATGGCTGGTCGTCCGTCGCGACGTCGTTCTCATAGAACGCGGGGTCGGCGATCAGGAGGCCCGAGTGCCCCCTCCTGCGAAGCTCTCGGAGCTTTTCGACTGCGTCCGGGCCGCACAGTGCCAGCCCACCGTGCCGCGGATGCAGGCTCGGCACACGGAGGGCTCGGGTACGGGCGAGCAGGAAGATTCGTTCGGATAGACGGCGCTCCGCCGCGGTGGAGGCCGGCCGCGGTGCGAGCACGGGCGGGAGCAGAGCCTGGTCAGTCACGTGCCTCCTCAGGGATGAGAGGCGGGATCGGCGTCACGTCGAGGGTAAGAGCGGTGATGCCCTTGGCGTTCGAATTCGTCGATTCGGGACCGGTCTGCGGTCTATTCCGGCTCGGGCTCCGGATGGTGTGCGGCCAGCGCGAAGGCGAGCGTTCGAACATCCTGGCACCAGTCGCGCGGTTCGGACGCGGTCGGTGAGAGCTCGTAGGGGTGGTGGTGCGCCGCACCCGAGTGCGTCGCCCAGCGGACGCCCAACGGACGTCCAGCGGTGGGCGACTGGCCTCGCCTGCTGGACGGTCACCCTGGACGCCCTGACCCGTTCGCTTGCTGTGCGGCCCGCCTGTGGATGGTCCGGGCCGCCCAAGGGGGAAGGCTCGGCGGCCGCGTGGCGGGCCCGGGAAGCCCGCCGGTGTACCGCCGACCGGCAGGGCGCTGAACCAAGGTTGCCGAAGCCGGCAACGTCCAGGCCGAGGCGGGTGGTCCGATGCTGGCCCAAGGGGCGCGTGTGGATGCCTTCGATCTTGTCCATGAGTCATGATGTTGGAGTGACCGTCAGGGTGCTGGACCGCGAGGTCTACTCGATGAGCGAGGCAGCCCGCCTACTCGCGGTGAGCCCGGCACGCCTGAGAGGGTGGATCGACGGCTACACCCGTGGGGAGATCCACTATGACCCGGTGATCCGCCCCGAGCGGACCGGGAACGAGGTGGTCACCTGGGGCGAATTCGTCGAAGCCGGCTACCTACGGGAATACCGGGTCAAGGGGATCTCCCTGCAGAAGATGCGGATTGTCGTGCAGCGCCTGCGCGAGCGGTTTGGTGTGTCCTACCCCCTTGCCCACGCCAAGCCCTACGTGTTCGGGATGGATGTCGTGCTCGCGGTCCAGGAAGAGGTCGGCCTCGGCACTTCGCTGTCCATGGTCCGGATCAGCGACGGGCAGCTGGTGCTCGCGCCGAAGGCGCAGCACTTCTTCGAAATGGTTGAGTTCGCGCCGGGGGCTGGCGTCGGCGAGGATGAGGCGCTGCGCTTGTTCCCGGATAGCACCGCCCGGCAGGTTGTCCTCGATCCGCTGCGACAGTTCGGTTCCCCGGTAGTACGTAGCACGCGCACGGCGAACCTGTACGAGCTGTGGGCAGCCGGCGAGTCCATCGCGGAGATCGCCGAGGCCTATGAGCTGCCGGACGTGGACGTCGAGGCCGCGGTGCGCTATGAGAGTCGTCTCCGAGGGCAGGAGATCGCAGCCTGAGCATGGACGACGGTGCCGTACTACGGCCGCGCTTCTTCGTCGACGAGAACACCCTTCCACTGGGCAAGGCGCTCGCCGCGGTGCGGCCTGACGTTCTCCACCCAGGCCACCGGCGTTGCCCGATCAGTCTGGGAGCCCAGGACACTGAATGGCTGCCGTACGTGGGCGACAGCGATCTGGTACTGCTCACCCGTGACATGAAGATCCGTCACCGGCTGGCCGAGAAGCGCTTGTTCCTCGCGCATGCCGTGAAAGGAATCTTTCTCACGAAGGCCGGGAGCATGACCAGGTGGGACATGCTGTGTATGGTTGTCCAGCACTGGGAGAAGTTCGAGCCTCTGGCGGACCTTCCCGGGCCGTGGGTTCGGTCCCTGACGCGCGCAGGCATCGGCGAACTGAAGCTGCCCACGTTGCCGGCCGCCGAGGGCTGACCGACCCGGTCGATCGTCGATCTTCAAAGGGGTCTCACTGATCCGTTCTCCGCGGGTCTGGACCGCTCGCTCAGGATGACTCCGGCTGCGCGGCGGGATCGGGTTCCGGCCGGTGTGAGCCCAGAGTGAGGGCGAGCGCGTGCACGTCCTGGTGCCAGCGGCGCAGTTCGGTGGCGGTCGGTGAAAGCTCGTACGGGTGGTGGTGAACCGCGCGGGACAGGGATTCCCAGAGGTATGCCGCAGTGGCGGGAGGCTCGGGGGGCGGTTTCAGGGAGTCAGTGCATCAACCGCTATATGATAGTAGCAGATTGTTGAGTCTTTCGAATGGCTTATCCCAGTCCAGTGTCTGGCGGGGGCGGCGGTTAAGCCGGTCGGCAACCATATCGAGATCAGCCTGAGTATGCGCTGACAGATCCGTGCCCTTCGGGAAGTACTGGCGGAGCAGCCCGTTCGTGTTCTCGTTGCTCCCACGCTGCCACGGGGAATGCGGATCGCAGAAGTACACCGGGATGCCGGTGGCCACGGTGAACCGGGCATGGTCGGCCCTCTCCACACCCTGATCCCAGGTGATGGACCGGAACAACTGCTCGGGAAGCCGACGCACCAGCAACGACAGCAGACCCGCGACCCGGTCGGCACCGCGGTCGTACGGAACACGCGAGAGCATGACGAACCGGGTCTGGCGCTCCACCAAGGTCAGGATCTGACTTCGGCCGCCCTTCCCGATGATCAGATCTCCTTCCCAGTGCCCCGGCACAGCACGGTCCTCGGCCTCGGCCGGACGCTCGGAGATGCCCACCATCCCAGCGATCCTGGCCTGCTTCGGCCGGGTCGACCCCTGCGGACGGCGCTCGGCCCGCCCCGACCGCAGGGCGAGCTTCAGTTGGGTACGTAGCTCGCCGCGCGCCTGGACGAACAGCGTCTGGTAGACCGTCTCGTGGGACAGGCTCATCTCCGGATCGTCCGGAAACTCCTTCCGCAGGCTGCTGACCACCTGCTGCGGAGAATAGTCGTCCGCAAGCCGGGCAGCGACCAGCTCATGCAACCGCCGCGACGCGACAAGCTTGAGATCTTCGGTCGGCGGCGTTGAGCGTCGGCGCGTTTCTGGGCCTCGGCCGCCCGGTATCCACTGTTTCCGCCGTTGCGGTTCACTTCACGGCTCACGATCGACTGGCTCCGCTCCAGCCGGACCGCGATCACCCGGTGTGACAGCTCCGCCGCCAACCCACGAGAGATCTCCTCCCGCTCCGCAAGCGTTAGCTCCCGACCCCGCACTCAGCCCTCCCGATCAGAAGACAGCCTTTCTACCAGGGCTGATGCACTGACTACTTGAGACCGCCGTCGGCTTGTTGTCGTTCGCTCTCGATCTGGCTGGATTCCTCCCAGAACTCGCCTTGGTCGTCGGGGCCGGGCCTGGGCAGCCAGATCCAACAGGTCCGGCAGCATCACGTCAGCCACTTGGTGCGCGGGCTGGTCGTCCGTCGTCACGGCATTTCCTCATCGCGGGGTCTGCCGTCAAGCCTGAGCAGCCTCGGCGGCCAGCGCCGAGAAAACAGGACGATTCGACCGGGTCGCGCAGGGCCGCCCGTGCCGACGACCTCCCGGGTCAAGCGGCGACCACGGGCCGGTGGCCTGATCGAGCAGGTCACGGAGGCAGTGCGCCGCGCAGCACACCTACCCGAACGCCAACCGCCGCCCCACCCGGAACCCCAGGTAGGACGGCGGCACACCTTGGCCGGCTAACCCTTGGCCGCCACCGTCCACGCACACTCGGAGATGATCTGCAGGTGGAAGGTGCCCTTGTCGTAGAAATGCTCGGTGGACGTCCCCTTCGCGCCAAGTTGGTTCACATTGTCCGTGGTCAGCTTGTCCCCGGAATCCTTGTTGACCATGACCACGAAGTTCCCCTGTCCGCCGAACGCTGAGCAGTCGTACGACCAATCCAACGTCCACGCCCCACCCGTCGTGAACTGGGCGGTGTTCTTCGTGCCACTGCCCTGCTCCTGAAGGAGTGCAGCCGGTGCGGCGGCGGTGATCGCCGGGGCCTGCGCTGCCGGTGCGGAAGCCGCGGTGCTGTCTGCCGCACCACCAGCGCCTGCTGCCGTGCCTCCGCCTGAGCTGGTGTTGCAGCCGGCGAGCGCCGCAGCTGCGGCTAGCGTCAGGGCAGGGATGATCTGCTTGTGCATAGTATTCCCCCGTGTTCCGTTCCGTGAGGGATACACCTTATCGTGCTGTCACACAGCGGATCGGGTCGCCTGTCGCCTAGCGACGCGGCCGGTCAGCCGGCGTTCAGCTATCGTGCCCTGAGTCGGTCTGGCGGACTCGGACGTTGCGAGAAGGGCCGTAGGCTCTACTGTCGAGTTCGAGTTCCCGCCGCTTCCATATCAGGAGACGGGGAACAGAGCGATGTATGCCCCCACGATCCTGGCCATCTGCATGTGCGGGACCCTCCTCGTAGCCCTTTGAGCGTTTCGCAGCCGCTAACGGCTTGGGGGCATACCCTGACTTCCACTCGGCGGCGAATCTTCTGGTAGGCATCTATTGTCTTTCCTGTGCTGTCTTTTTGCTTTGGATATCACTTCAAATGGGCGGCAATCATCTCCTGTAAGGTACCAAGTCACACGTTGATATCCGGGGGGCGCGATGCGTATACGGGGACCAGGCATGTCGTTGGGCTTGGGGGGAGTCAACCTCTTCGGCCCGAGGATCAGCCTTGGTGGTGGTTGGGGC
>NZ_JANEZT010000326.1 GCF_025403405.1 Frankia tisae | reverse complement strand
CCCCCGAATTCACCACCCCCACCACCTTCCACCAGTGGTGCGAGGCAGTCCTCAAGCCAGCCGTCCTCGCCTGACCCCCCGTCCTGCCCGCTTCAGTGTGTCGGGCTCGCACAGCGCGTCATCCCGGCGAGGCCGGTGGAACTCGTCCGGCGCCATTACCAGCGAGGCACGTGAGGGGACGGCCCGTTCGTGCATGGCGGGCTTGTCCTCGGTCACGGTCCGGCCGTCGCCGGACTCCCGAAGAATCTCGTGGATCGGTGCCTTCACAGGCCGCTCACCTCCGATGAAGCTCCGTCCGCGGGGGTTCACGGTCCGAGAACGGGGCGCTGCGCCACCTGTCCGGCCGGGCGGGTGGCCTGCGCCACGACGCGCCGACGCATTTTGGCAAAGATGATGGGTCGATGAACTCCGACCCCCTCATGACCGTCCTTGAGGTGGCCGATCACCTCAGGATCACTCCGTCATCCTGGCGAGCCAACGTGGCCAGCGGCGAAGCCCCTGCCGCGGACGACCCCGACACCGATCGACCGGCGAATCGTCGCAGGCCGCGCTGGCGGCGCTCGACGATCGAGGAGTGGAACAGCGCTCGCCGTCGTCGCGGGCGCCCGGGTCAGGACACCCCACTGGTCGATCCCGACTGAAAACGACAGCTCACGGTGATCGGTCATACCCGCTGGCACGCACCTCGGTGATCGTGTCGGGTGGGGTCAGGTGGGCGGTGAGGGCGGCGGCCGTCGCGGCGAGTAGCGGTGCGGCGCGGCGCGCGGCCGGGGCGGACGGTGCTGTCACGGAGAGCGCCGCGGCCGGACCGGCCCCGCCTGTCGGACCCACCGGTGCGGCGACCTCGCACTCCCCCAGGCGTCTCTCCTCCCTGGTGGTCGCCAGCGAGCCGCCGCGGATGTCGGCGAACTGGCGCAGCAGTAGCCCCGGAGCAGTGACGGTGTACGGGGTGATCCGGACCAGGTCGCTCAGGATCTGGCGTCGCAGGGCGTCCGGGCCGTGGGCCAGAAAGATCTTGCCCGCTGCCGTCGCGTGCAGCGGCAGGTGCGCACCCTTCTCCACCGCCGCGCCCAACTCGTCAACGACGAGCAGCCGATTGCCGTCGAGAGAGGTGAGCGCGACGGCACGGCCCGTCGCCGTTCGCAGTCCGCGCAGGTAGGGCTGTCCGGCTTCGGCAAGCCGACGCTGGCACGGAACCTGGCCGCCCAGCACCCACAGGCGGGTCCCCAACCGGTACGACCCGTCCGCCTGGCGTTCCAGCCCTCCCCACGCCACGAGTTCCCGCACGAGCCGCAGCGCCGTCGGCAACGGTAGGCCGGTCCGCGCCGCGATCGTCGTCAGCCGCAGGCAGGCCGACCCGTCGAACACGTCCAGGACAGACAGTGCCCTTCCTACCGCCGACATGCCGCCACCTTCCGGAAGCCCACGCAGTCCAAGGCGATGCCGATCCGCATGACATTCACGATCATGCGAACATCACTGCGCCGCTTTCACCTGATGAAACCGGACGCTACCGCCCTGGCGCCGCCACCGGGCAACCTGTGGATTCCCCGATCCGCACAAGGCCCTGGGAGACACGCGCATGGTGCTGGAACTGTCATCCGACGAGCTGTTGTCCACCACCCGGGCGGTGCGCCACCGGCTGGACCTGTCCCGGCCTGTGCCGTGGGAGCTCATCCAGGAATGCGTCGAGCTCGCCGTGCAGGCACCGACGGGCCGCAACCGGCAGCGATGGCACTTCGTCGTCGTCACCGACTCCGAACGGCGCCGGGCGCTCGCAGACGTCTTCCAGCGGGCGGTCGCCGCGGCCGACCCGCACGCCAGCCCGCTGACGCGGCGCGACGTCGAGCGGATGAACGCCCATCCGCGGTCACTGGCCAAGATCGGCAGCGGCTTCCAGCACCTCTACGACAACATCCACCGGGTGCCGGCGCTCGTCGTCCCCTGTGTGGAGGGACGAACCGACGGCGCGCCCGTCCTCGCCCAGTCGATGACCTGGGGGTCGATCCTGCCGGCCGTGTGGAGCTTCATGCTCGCCGCCCGCGCGCGGGGCTTGGGCACGGTGTGGACGACCGCGCAGGCGCCCCTCGAACGTGAAATGGCCGCACTGCTGGGAGTCCCGTACGACCGGGTGATGCTGGCCGCGTTCATCCCCCTCGCCTATACCCTCGGCACCGACTTCCGACCGGGTCCCCGGGTGCCCCTCGACCAGGTGCTGCACCGCGACCACTGGTGACGGCGAGGGTGGCGACCGCTGCTGGGACGGGTGGGGCCTCGGTCCGCCGGCGTCCGCCCAGCCGCGCAGTGATCGACAAAACCGGTCCTGCCCCGCCGCCCGCGGAATCCGCTACGGAAGAGAGCCGGTGAGCCGGACCGGGCTCGGCTCGGCTCGGCTCGGCTCGAAGACGCAATCGACGAACACCGCCACTATTGGCTTACGACATCACGATCACCGTCGTGACCAAAGCCCTGGCATTGATGGTGGTGTCATGATTCGGCCAACTGAAAATGCCAGATGACCAGCGCCGGCACACCGGCCCTGGCGGCTCGTGCTGCTTCGGGCACCAGGTCATCCAGGCACCACGGCCACAGCTCCCACGGTCCTACCGCTCCGAACGTGCCTTTCTGGTCGGCCGGCCCCGGCGGTTCGTTGGTCGGCGCGGAAGGTTCCTCGCAGCGACGCACGCGCAGTCCCACTGCCAGCGCGGCCCGCAGATAATCCCCGATCAAGTGGCGGTAGGCACTCAGATGCCCAGGTCGGCCATCCGCACCGCGGACGGAGGGAATCGAGCCCAGCGCCACTGTCTCGGGGTGCATGTCGGAGATCACCAGGTGACCACCTGGACGCAGGACCCGGGCGAACTCCGCCATGACCGGTTTGAGCGTGCCGATGTGGGTCAGTGCCAGGGCGCACACAACCAGTTCGACCTCCGCGTCGGCCACGGGGAGCCGGTGCAGATCACCGAGCAGGAACTCGCCCTGCGGCACCCGAGTACGTGCGCGGGCAAGCATGTCGGGCGAGCGGTCCACGCCGACAACCCGATGGCCACGCCCGGCCAGAAACTCGGCGTAGCGACCGGTCCCGCACGCGGCATCCAGAGCAACACCCACGGGCAACGAGTCCACGATCTCCCTGACCACGGGTTCGTCGACGTCGAACGCCCCGTTGGGCCCGTCATACGTCGCGGACCACAGCCGATAGCCCGTAACCGTGTCCACCCGGTCGACTTCCACGGCTGCGTGTGCCAACGCCTCGTCAGCGAGCACTCTGCGTATCTCCGCGATCCGGGCCTCCACGAAGTCACGGTCCGACTCTCCGGTGAACGCTCGCAATAATGCAATGCCCTCAAGCCCAAGCAGGTACGCACGCGGGTCCTCGTACATCACTCGACGGAGGCTATCGATCCACCTCCAGACAAGCCACCGAATTATCAGGGACCGCAAGAACAACGGTTCTGTCGCACATCCGGCGATAGCGGCGAGTTGTCACTGCGACACGATATGTCATGTGTGGTGTGGATTGTCTGCTGCAGCCGGCCTTTCAGGCCACCCAGGAGAGGGCGGCACATCGGATACCGGAAAATTGTTCTTCCCGCTGAGGTAGTAGTCGTGCATCCGGGCCACGTGAGGCTGAGAGCACGATATGCACGGGGCGGCGAGGCCTATGGTTCACCCTGGGTGATTGATCCCCGGATGACGTCGCGGACCTGGGCGCGCAGCCAGCGGTGTGAGGCGTCGGCGTCGAAGCGGGGATGCCAGGCCAGACACAGGGACAGGTTCGGCAGGTCCAGGCCGAGATCGAGGGGCACGAGGCCGAGCGCGGCGAGGCTGTCACGGCCGAGTCGCCGCGGCGCCACGCCGATGAGATCGCTCTGCGCGACGAGCGACAGCGCCACGGTGTGTGACTGGCTCGACTACGTCCGCACCCCCGGCAACGGCTACACAGGCGTCGAGATCCCCCTCGACGACGGCCTCGACCTCGCCCTGCGCCACTGACCCCGCCATCCGCCACTGGCCCCGCCATCCGCCACTGACCGGCCCGTCACCAGGCGGCCGGGCCGGTCCTGTCGAAGTAGCCGCCGGTCGGGCCGTCGGCGCCGATCGAGGCCATCCGGACGATGACCTCCGCGCCCTCCTCGACGGTCTGGGTGCCCTGGTGGCCGTTGAGGTCGGTGGCGGTGTAGCCGGGATCGACGGTGTTGAACCGGATGGCGGGGAACGCCTTGGCGTACTGCGAGGTGATCATGACCAGCGCGGTCTTGGAGGAGTGGTAGTCCAGCCCCGTCACCTGGAACTCGATCCGGCTGGGGTCGTTGGTCGCCGCCAGCGAGCCGAGACCGCTGCCGACGTTGACGACGACCGGGGCGTCGCTGTCCGCCACCAGCGGCAGGAATGCGCGCGTGACCCGCACGACGCCGAAGACGTTCGTGTCATACGTGGCCAGCATGTCGGCCGCAGTGACCTCGCCGAGCCGGCCGAGCTTGCGCGCGCCCACGATCCCGGCGTTGTTGACCAGGACGTCGAGGCCACCGGCCTGCGCGCGGACGGTCTTGGCCGCGGCCTCGACGGACTCCTCGTCGGTGACGTCGAGCTGCACGAAGTGGGCACCGAGCCGCCCGGCCGCCTCCCGGCCGCGGTCCGCGTCGCGCGCCCCGACGTAGACGGTGTGCCCGGCCTCGGTCAGGCGGCGGGCGGTCTCGAAGCCGAGGCCCTTGTTCGCTCCGGTGATCAGGGTGGTGGTCATGGATGATCGACTCCGGTGATCGGCGGGCTGGTGTCGCTTCCACCCTCGCCCGTACCCCGGATGGGCAGCCAGTGCCCGCCGTTGCCGGTGGACTATCAGTACCAGGCTGTTCGGGCACCGTCGGCGGATACTGGGAAACGTGAGCGGATCCAGGGAACTGGGCCGGGCGCTGCGTGGCTGGCGCGACCGCATGGCTCCGGCCGCGGTGGGGCTGCCCGCCGGCGGAGTACGTCGGGCTGCCGGGCTGCGCCGTGAGGAAGTGGCGCAGCTCGCCGGCCTGTCGGTGGACTACCTCGTCCGCCTGGAGCAGGGCCGGGCGACCTCCCCGTCCGCGCAGGTGCTGTCCGCACTCGCCCGCGCGCTGCGCCTGTCAGCGGCCGAACGCGAGCATCTGTACCTGCTCGCGGGCCAGTGGGCGCCGGGTCCCGGGCAGGTGCCGGCGCACATCCCGCCGGGGGTCCGACGGCTGCTCGACCAGCTCGACGGCGCGCCGCTGAGCGTGTGGGACGCGGCCTGGAACCTGATCCTGTGGAACCCGTTGTGGGCCGCCCTGCTCGGGGACCCGTCCGCGCTGCGCGGACGGGAGCGCAACATCGTCTGGCTGCATTTCACCGGTCCGCCGAGCCGGATCAGCCACACCCCCGAGCAGGAGGCCCGGTTCAGGGCGGCCATGGTCGGCGATCTGAGGGCGGCGGCCGCCCGCTACCCCGACGATGCCGGCCTGCGCGCCCTGATCAAGGACCTACGGGACGTCAGCATCACCTTCGCGCAGATGTGGGACACCGGGGTCGTCGGCGTCCACGAGGCGGTCACCAAGACCGTCCACCACCCCACCGTCGGAGTACTCGCCCTCGACTGCGACGTGCTCACCGCTCCCGGCGGAGACCTGCGCATCGCCGCCTACACCGCCGCCGCCGGTAGCGACGCCGCCGACCGGCTCAGGCTCCTCAACGTCCTCGGCACCCAGACCATGACATCCAGACCATGAGCGAAGACGGCATCCCGCAATAGCTGCGAGGTGGGGTGCCCTGCCGTTGCCGCACTGGTGGACGTGAATGCGGCAGCGGCAGGGCGGGCCGGCCGGGTGCCGGGACGAATCCCGGGAGGGGGTCACCCGACCGGCTGTCCATGGGTGACGGCATCGCCGACAGACAGTGCCGACGCCAGGCGGTGTCGACGCCAGGCGGTGTCGACGCCAGGCGGTGTCGACGCCAGGCGGTGTCGACGCCAGGCGGTGTCGACGCCAGGCGGTGTCGACGCCAGGCGGTGTCGACGCCAGGCGGTGTCGACGCCAGGCGGTGTCGACGCCAGGCGGTGTCGACGCCAGGCGGTGTCGACGCCAGGCGGTGTCGACGGCGGCGTTCGGCGGTTCCGAACCGGGTTCAGTCGGCGGCGGTCGCCCCCACGTGAGCCCGTCGGGCGTCGGTCCTCGCGCCGCGGGGACGGGTCACGGTTGAGGCTGCTGCCGATCGGGCCGTCGGGGCCGATCGCGTGCGCCGTCTGCTTCTCCCAGCTGGCAAGCACGGTGTGCGCGGCGATGAGAACGCAGCCGCCCCAGGCCCGCCGGTGGAAACGATGCCATCGGCGATAATCGACACGCCGCGGGACCCAGATGGGGATCGTGGTGGTGAGGGCGATTTTCAGGTTTGGTATTCCGACACTCACGACCGTGCCGGAGAAGGCCAGGTAGCCAAGAATGCCAGCCATCTGGCCGAGTGTCGCGTCGCTGGTGCGACCGGGATGGGCATCGGCTGCCAGCAGCATCCGCGCCCCGCCGAGCGGGATGGGACCGGAACCAAAAACTTGGGACACCTCCTGAAGTGTCCCCCCCAATTCTCGTTCCGAGAATGGGTCAAAGGTAGCAGAACGGGGCACCGCCCGCCAGCGGCTATCCGTACACAGCCGGCTTCCATGGGCGTCGGCGAACAAGTCCCGGGGGACCTAAGCCGGCAAAGCCACAGGGGCCTATAACTCGCCCGGCAAAGGGTCTACTAGGCCACAATTCACCACAAGATCAGACACAACTCTGCCGGTTGCCCGTCACCAACGCAGGATCCGGCCGCGGCGCGCGAGTCCCCCGGCGGCCACCCGACGGAGATCGAGGTGGCCCTGCCGAGGGACCGGGCGCGGGCGACTGGCTCCGGGTCAGGCGTGCGGGACGGTGCCGCAGGAAGCCAGGGTGGCGCCGCGGTAGCCGGTGAGGAAGGAGTTCTTGCGCTCCTCGGCGGAGCCGTGGGTCCAGGTCTCCGGGTTCACCTGGCCGGCCTGCGCCTGGATGCGGTCGTCGCCGACGGCCTGCGCGGCGCCGAGGGCCTCGTCGAGGTCGGCCTCGCCGATGGTGACGTTGCCGGCGTTGTTCGCCAGCGTGCTCCACACCCCGGCGTAGCAGTCGGCCTGAAGTTCGAGCTGGACGCTGAGCGGGTTCTCCCGGGACGGGTCGGCCTGCTGGGCCTGGCGGACCCGCGCCTCGGTCCCGGTGAGCGTCTGAAGATGGTGGCCGACCTCGTGCGCGACGATGTACGCCTGCGCGTACCGGCCCTGGGCACCGTAGTTGCGCTGGAGCTGGTCGAGGAAGCCGAGATCGATGTAGACCTTGCGGTCCGGCGGGCAGTAGAACGGCCCGACCTGCGACGACGCCGTGCCGCAGCCGGTGCGCACCGACTGCGAGAAGTAGACCAGCCGCGGCTTGGTGTAGGTCTGGCCGCTGCGGGCGAACTGGGCGCCCCACACCTCGTTGATCTCGTTGAACGCCTTGAGGACGAAGCAGTCGTCGTACTGGTCGATCGCCCCGGCGACGTTGCACCGCCGGGCGACGTCGCCGGATGTGCCGCCGCCGGACGCGCCGCCGCCGGGCTGCGACAGCGGCGACCCGGCCGAGTCCGACCCACCGCCACCGAGGACCGCGACGAGCAGGTAGATCACCACGCCGAGGATGCCGGCCCCACC
>NZ_JANEZT010000325.1 GCF_025403405.1 Frankia tisae | reverse complement strand
GCCGGGTGCTGCGCGGCGGCGATGGCCCCGCCGCGCAGCACCCGGCCCTCCTCGGGCAGCCGGCCGATCCGTTTCATCAACAGGTAGGCGAGGGCGGACACGCCGCCGCCGCCGATCAGCACCAGCACGCCGGTCGGGCTGTCGTACGCCTGCACGTTCTGGCCACGGGTGGCCAGCAGGAGCAGCACGATCCAGGGGGCGGCGAGCGCGAGGCGGGCGGCGTTGACCGTCCAGCCCTGGCGGGTCTCCAGCTCCGCCCGGGTGCGGGCGTCCTCGCGCAGGAAGGTCGACAGGGTGCGCAGGAGCCGGCCGAGGTCGGTGCCGCCGACCTCCCGCGCCATCCGCAGCGACTCGATGATCCGGTCGGCGACCGGGTCGGCGAGCTCGTCGGCGAGGCGGTCCAGGCAGGTCGAGAACGATCCGGTGGCGCTGTAGTCCTCGCCGAAGCGGGTGAACGCCGGGCGTAGCTGCACCGGCCCGCGCACCCCGACGGCGGCCAGGCCCTCGGGCAGCGACATCCCGGCCCGCACGGCGCTGGCGAGGTTGTCGACGACGTCCGGCCACAGCTCCCGCAGGTCGTGGATGCGGCCGTGCCGGCGGCGCACGACCAGCGCCCGCGGCAGCAGGCTCGCGAAGACCACGAACGCGCCGGCGAGCGACAGGGTGCCGGTGAACGCCAGCACGAGAAGACCGACGAGCAGGCCGAGCCCGGCACTGATCGCGACGAACTGGCGGGGGCTCAGGCCGCGGATGCCGGCCTGGGCGAGCAGCTCGGCGGTGGTGTGCTCCCAGCGCATCGTCGTCGGGCCATGCGACGCGCGGGGCCGGCCGCTGGTGATGATGAGGAACAGGCCGAGCCCGCACAGCAGGCCGAGAAAGATCCCCATCAGTGCTCCACGGCGATCTCGGGCCAGCCCCCGCCGGGTCGGCGGTGGGGATGGTCGCGGTCCCCCTGGGCGAGCAGGGCGGGCAGGTCGTAACCGGCGCGGGTGAACCGGTCGACGTGCGGAGGGAAGCCGTCGGCGCGGACGAGGCCCTCGGCGCGGGAGCGGTAGATCTGGGCGATCTCCACGATGTCGCCCTCGGCCCGGCCGGGCAGCGCGACGATCTCGGTGACACGCCGTCGGCCGGAGACGTTCTTCTCCAGGTGGACGACGAGATCGACGCTGGCGGCCACGGTCGGTACCACGAAGGCGTGGCTGACGTTCTCCCCGGCGAGCAGTGGCAGCGTGCACAGCTTCGTGACGGCCTCCCGGGCCGAGTTGGCGTGCAGGCTGCACATCCCCGGCAGCCCGGAGTTCAGCGCGATGAGCAGGTCCAGCGCCTCCTCCTGGCGGACCTCGCCGACCACCAGCCGGTCCGGGCGCATGCGCAGCGCCTCCTTGACCAGCCGACGCAGCCGGATCTCCCCGCTGCCCTCCAGGTTGGCCTGCCGGGTCTGCATCGCCACCCAGTCCGGCGCGCGCAGCTTCAGCTCGAAGACCTCCTCGCACGAGATCACCCGTTCGCGGGCGGGGATCGCCGAGCCGAGGCAGTTGAGCAGTGTCGTCTTCCCGGCCTGGGTGCCGCCGGCGACGATGATGTTGAGCCCGGAGACCACAGCGGCCTCCAGGAACGCGGCGGCGGCCGCGGTGATCGTGCCCAGTCCGATCAGCTCGTCGAGGCTGCCCGCGCTCAGCACGAACTTGCGGATGTTGATCGACCAGTGCACCCGGGTCACGTCGGGAATCACCACGTGCAGCCGGGAACCGTCCGGGAGCATGGCGTCGACGAAGGGGGTCGACAGGTCCACCCGCCGGCCGGACGATTTCAGCATCCGCTCGACCAGATCCTGCACCTGGTCGGCGGTGAGAATTGTCGTCGTCAGCTCGCTGCGACCAGCCCGGGCGATGAATACCCGACCCGGCTCGTTGATCCAGATCTCTTCGATGGTGGGGTCGTCGAGATGGCGCTGCAACGGCCCGAAGCCGGCGACCGCGTCGTAGACCAGCCGGGCGGTGACATCACGGTCGACGACGGGCGGAAGGTCACTGACGAGAACGCGTTCCTCATAGTCGGCGAGCACCTCCTGAACGAGCTGGCGGACC
The DNA here is from genome assembly GCF_025403405.1 of Frankia tisae. GTDB lineage: Bacteria > Actinomycetota > Actinomycetes > Frankiales > Frankiaceae > Frankia > Frankia tisai. The sequence continues at coordinate 5,609 of NZ_JANEZT010000325.1, read as the reverse complement.
TGAGCCGGATCGCGCACGGGATCCAGGGAACGCCGCCGGACGAGCTCGCGGACCTCGTCCTCCACGAGCGATGTGGCGTCCAGCCAACCGCCACGTGCCACCGCCACGAAAACCGCCGCTCCTCCAGCTCCGCCTCTTCCTCGCTCGGACAATTGCTACGAAGCGTAGAAAGAAGGTCACTGCTTATCAAGCCCTGACCATCAGGGCGGACGCAACAACGTTCGCACAACCCCATCCGGGGGTGTGGGCCGGGTCGGGCACAGACAGGTCACGGTGTGCACAGCGTCCCACCTTGACCACACATAAAGTCACTCTCCGCATTCGATACGCGGTCGCGGATCGAGGGGTGCCCATCGCCCTACGCGTACATCCCGTAGATCGGTCGTCCGTCGACCGCCTCGGAAACGCCCACAGGATTTCGCCGCCTAATCGTCCCGGAGGCGGTAACCTCGCGGCGGTCCCTAACCCGCTCATCCGTGAAGCCACAATCGCCTACTGGGTCGACCGGTGGAGCCTCCCCCACCCCGCCGATCTCACCCGGTAAGCCACCAACGCCTGCCTCGGGGGTCCCTTCCGTGTCCGGTCAGCCATCGATCCGCGGGCTCGCCAACCGCTGGCGAGAAGCCCATCCGCCCACCACGGTGGCGCCGCCCAGGACCTGCCTGCAGCCCGCCACGCGCGGCCCGAAAGGGGCGAACCGATGAGCGGAGACCGGGATTTCCAACCGTCGGACATGTTCGACAAAGCCGCTTGGAAAATGTTTTGGCGGATTGTGGAGAATTGCCCTGTGGCGGTATTCGCCACGGACGCGGTCGGCCGGCATCTCTTTGTGAACCGGCCGTGGTCCGAGCTGACCGGAATTACCCGCGACGAGGCAGTCGGATGGGGATGGGACCGGGTGGTCCATCCCGACGACGTTGCCACGGTGGGCGACCATTGGCGGCGCCTGGTCACGCATGGCGACGGGTTCTCCGCGCAGATTCGACTGGTCCGGCCGGGCGGGACCGCCCGTCGGGCGATCATTCAGACGGTGGCGACGTCCGCCGGCGACGGGCGGCGCCGTTTCGTCGGCACCCTCACCCCGGCGCCGGTCGGCGCTCCCACCGCGGGCGGCATCGACCACCGCGACGCCCGCGGCATGGGCACCCCGGCGCACCCCGACAGCCAACCGCACACCGCCGGTCACCCGCATCCCGCCGGTCACCCGCTCCCTGATGCCCTGACTGACCCTCTCGCCGACAACGACGCCGAACACGTCACACCGCCCAGCGACTCGGGGGCGGGGGCCGGGGCACCGGCTCTCAACGCCTTCGACGCGGCCTTCCTCGACGAGCAGCTACTCGGCCACGAACTGTTCGGCCAGGAGAATGCCGAGCCGGAGGGCATCCTGCCCGGCGGCCCCGATCGCTACGAACTGTTCGACGGGCTGGGCGGCTACGACCCGTTCGACGATGCAGCCCGTACCTTCAGCGACTCCGCCGACGATCCGTTCCGCTGGCCCGACAGCCCGACCGGCGCAGACGATCCGGACCACCCGGACGGACCGGACCGGTTCGGCGACGGCTCAGCCGATCCCGCGCCGGACCTCGGCGGTCCGGTCATCGGTCATCCCGCCGGAACTGGGCACCCCCTGTCCGGGCCCCCGACGCGGTGGTCCGATGCGGACGACGTCGCGGCGAATCGGCGTTGGACGGTCCCGCTGCCCCGCCGGCCGATTCCCGGCGAGCCCACACCCGGCTGGTCCTCCCCCCGCGAGGCTTCGGAGGACCGGTCGCCGGCCTACCCGCGCGGCGCCCTACCGCCCGGCGCCGAGTGGCGCGCCGCCGTCGTCCTGCACCGGGACGAGAACGCCGATCTGCATCCACGCCCCCCGCACACCGACGGACGGCAGGCCGAGGGCTGCGGCTGCCTGTTCGCGCAGACGCAGCGGATCGAGGAGGCCTGCCGGGACCGGGAACGCTGGCTGACGACCCTGCTCGCGGAGCTTGCGACCGCGGTCCTCATCGCCGACCGCGACGGCAGCGTCGTCGCCGTCAACCAGATGTACTGCGACCTGTTCGATCTGGCCGACTCCCCCGTCGACCTGGTCGGCACGGACTGCCGTCGGCATCTGCGGCCGCGGGCCGGACTGGTCGACGACCCGTCTGGCTTCGCCGCCCGCCTGGACACCCTGCTGCGCCGACGTCGCACGCTGCGCCGCGAGCCGGTCATGTTCGCCGACGGCCGTGTCTTCGAACGCAGCCACATCACGCTGACCGCGGCCGACGGCTACCGCGGTCACCTGTGGCTCTACAGCGACGTCACCGACCGCCGAATCCTCGAGGCCGAGATCGAGGGGCTCATCTCCGGGCTTTGAACACGACCCGGCAGGGCCTCGTCTCTCCCTCTCTCGCCCAGCGACGCCCTGCCTGGACGAGATGTCCCCGGCGTGCCTCACCGGCCGCACCCGACCGCCGCGCCTTGCGCATTTTCTGTAACCGGTTGCGCACGGAATCGCGCCGAGACCTACTAACGACGGTTCTGGACCGTAAAACCGTGCCTGAGCCTCGGCGCGATCTGGCCGCTAGTAGACGCCGCCGTAGTGACGCACCTGAAGATCCTGGGCCTGGCCCACCCAGTCGTCCGAGATGATCCGGTCGCCGAATCCGTCGAGCTTGTGGGCCAGCCGTTCGACGTCGGTGTCGCCCATCTCGGCAAGCTGGCTGAAGGTCGTGATGCCCAGCGTCCGCAGCCGCGACTCAATCACCGGGCCGATGCCGACGATCTCCTTGAGGTTGTCGCCGCCGGCGACAGCCGGATCGAGCAGCCCGTTCCAGCGCGGCGCGGACTCCTGGACGACCCGGCCGCCCGCGGCCTGCTCGCCCATGGCGCCCGACCACACGCCCGGCGTGCGTGAGGGCCCGCCACCGGTCGGCGCCAGGACCCCGGCCACCGCCGACGGCCGCTCCTTGGTGACGCCGGAGGAGGCCCTGGCCCTCATCCGGGCGAAGTCACCGGAATCCGGCCGCACCGGCTCGGCAGCATCAACCGGCGCTGGAGCGTCGGCCGGCGCTGGAATATCGGCCAGCTCGGTTGCATCGGCCGGTCCCGCAGCCGCGGCCGGCTCGGCCGCGGCCGGCTCGGCAGCGGTCGGCTCGGCAGCGCGGGTCTGCGCGAGGGGCTGGAGCGGACCGGCTGCTCGGGCGGAGCGGGCAGCACGCGCCGACGCCACGGCCTTCGCCGTACCGACGATCTCTGCGTATTCGATGGCGGCCGAGTACTCCACCCGGTCCCCGGCCTCGAGAGTGGAGCTTTCGCGCGTGGAAGCCTCGACGGCGGCGATGGGCTCCGCGATCTCGGTCTCGGTGCCCGTGGCGGTAACGGCGTCGGCGTCGCGCCCGAGCGCGGACTCGGTCCTGGAGATCCGGCCGAGCAGGCTGATCCGTTCTGCGGCCCATTCGGCCTGATGCCGGTCGAGGCGCGTGGTCATGGTCGCGACGAGGCGCTGGGAGTCCTCCGCCTCGGTGCGTGCCATCGCCAGCCGGGAGGAGAACTTCGCGGCCCGGCCTTCTGCCTCGGCCAGCTGCTGGCGCAGCAGCTCGGCCTCGCGCGCGAGCTCCGCGACGGTTAGCCCGGTGTCAGCCGGGGCGGTGACCGCGCCCGCCTGCGAGCCATCGTCCGCTACACGCTCCCCGCCGACGCCAGCCCCGCCGACGCCTGTCGCGGCCTCGATTCTGGCGCGCAGCGTGGCCTCGATCTCCTCGACCCGGGCGCTCGCCGTCATGGCGTGCCGCTCCGCGGCGCCGATCCGTTGCTCGGATTCGGCGGCCCGCTGCTCGGCCACGGCAAGGCGGGCGGTCAGATCGGCCTTCTCCAGGGCGGCGTCGTCCCGCTGCCGACGCAGCAGGGCGACGAGCTCGGCGACGGGTTCACCGACGCGCACGGCGTTGATCGGCAACGCGATCGGCCCGGTGGTGGCAAGTTCCGCACCAACCGCGTCGGGCCCGGTGGTACCGGCGACGGCCGGGCCCGCGGACAACTCGTCGGCGCCGAGCCCGGTGTCGGCGCCGACCTCGAACCCTTCACCGGTCCCCGGCAGCTCGTCGGCGTCGAGGCGCGGGGCGGGCCCGGGCAACGCCTCAAGCTCGAGCCGGGCGCCTTCGGCGAATATGTGATCCTCGCGCCCGGCGGGTTCCACAGCCTGCCTGGCACCACCCTGCAGCGGGGTCTCGCCACCGTGCTCCCGGGCGCGGGACGTGATGGCGAGCGGCGCTCCCGTGTCCTCGGCCATCCCGGCACCGGCCATCCCGGCACCGGCCATCCCGGCACCGGCCACCTCGGCACCGGCCACCTCGGCGTCGGGCACCTCGGCGTCGGGCATCGGCGCGTGGCCTCCGGCCCTGGGAACCGGCTGACCGTCGCGGGTCTGGCGCACCTGCCGGCGTAGCGGGGCGATCAGGAACACCCACGCCAGCGCGGCGCCGATGAACATCGCCACCAGCACGTACGCCAGGATCTGCCCGGCGAGGTACAGCATCGGCTGCCAGCCTCCTTACGCGGTTGGGTCATCGAGATCCACGCCCGCCCGAGCCAGCAAGCCGGCACGAGGGATGTTGGGAGAAAAACGGACCATCGACACCAACCGGGCGGGAACCCGGCCGGCGCCTCACTGCCTACCTACGCATTATTCGCAACACACGACATCGGCCGTACCCCGGGGAGGCACAACCGTTGTCCATCCAGACCAGTTTGCGTGGAGAAAAGTCGGCCACGGACGCCGATCGGTGAGCCAGACCACCGCACTGGAACCGGATGGCCACCCTGAGCGCCGTCCGATGCCAACATTTCACGCCGGGTAAGCACCGGTCCAGACATCATGCCCCAACGAACCATCAATGGGTGTGGTCTGGGTCGCACCGAACGGCACGCCGCCAGGCGGCGAGCCCGGGCGGCCGGCGCCGAGCACCACCAGCGTGACCGGCCTACTCCCCCATCGCGGGGCGCGCCTGCTCACAGCAGGTCGGGCAGCTCCTGCGGAGCGAACCAGAGCAGCTCGAAGCCCTCGACACTGTCGACGATGAAGGCCGCGTCCTCGCCGCCGAGGTCAGCCTCAACGATGTGATCGGCCGCCTCGGCCACGGCGTCGAGGACCTCCGCGTCGTCGCCGTCGTCGACATGGATCGCTCCTACGGCCGACCAGGGAACCGGAAAGTCGATCTCGGCGGCGCCCCGTTCGAGATCGTCACGGACACGGACGTCGCCGTCGGCGAGGTCCGCGACGAAAACCAGGCGCCGGCGCGGTGCCGCCGGGTCGGCGTCGAGCAGGCGCAGGCTGGCACGCGCCGCGTCGTGGAGCACCGCGTACTCCAGCTCCTCCTCGGACTCCGACTGGGCATACCACTCGCGCAGCGCCGGCGTGACCGCAAAGCCCGTCCCGGCCGGCACCTGCCCGGACTCCCATACCGATCGCGCGGCGATGAGCGTGGACGGCAGGTAGATGCGCACCCGAGCAGTCTCGCAACCAGTCGCGCCGGACGAACAACGAGGGTCCCACCCGACGGGCGGTACGGGCGGTATCAGCGGTAGAGGCACGGTCTCGACCGTGCCTCTACCGCTGATACCGCCCGTAC
>NZ_JANEZT010000324.1 GCF_025403405.1 Frankia tisae | reverse complement strand
GGCTCGGGACCAGGGGCGTCGGGCGGGTGGTCAGGCCGCCGGCGAGAGTCCAGCGCGCCAGAAGGCTCGGTTCGGTCATGTCATCCCCCTCATTGCCCGTTGAAGGCCAGCGACCGCCCCGCGAAGAACGCTGCTGACTGTGACGTTAAGGTCACCGGCATGACGACTCCAGACCACGTCACCCTGCTGGACCTGGATGCGATCAGGGCGAAGGGATGGGCTGAGCGCGCCGACGTCCCCGACGCCGAGTTCGACCGGGCCGAGGCGTTCTACACGTCGATGCGCGCCCACGACGAGCGCCTGCACACCGTCCGCGTGCAGGCGTCGGCGCTCATCGAGCAGTGGACCGGACATCAGCCGCGCGACGTCGGCTCGTTTGGTACCAGACTGAACCTGGAGACCTCCGACCTGGACCTGGGTATCGGCTACCCGGTCGAACGTCGGGACGAGCTGATGGCGACGCTCGACGGCCGCGCCCGTTTCCTGGGAGAGCGCCACACAAGCTTCTCCACCACCCGGCTCGTGTTCACCTTCACCGTGGACGACATCGAGATCGATCTCAGCGCGTTGACCGTGGACGATTTCGCGGTGGCCGGCCGGATGCTCGACCAGATCGACGCGGCGATGAGCCACGACGAACGGGTCTGCCACACCTGGGTCAAGCACCTGCTGCGCGCCACCGGCCGGCTGGAGGACTACGCCGCCTGGAAGCTGGTCACCTACGCCCGGTTCTGCCCGGAGTTCCACTGGGTGCCGATCCCGGAGAAGACCGGCTCCTGACCGCAGCGTGCCGCGCGTCGGGTCAGCTGCCACGGGAATCCGCCGCATTGATCAGCATCCAGCCGGTAGTCCGCGCCCAACGTCGGTGCTCCCGCCCGAGCAGGTCGGCATGCCGCGTCGCGAGCCTCGGCAGCAGGTCGTGCACGGTGGCCACGAGAACGTCACGCAGCAGCGCCAGACGCTCCTCCACCAGCACGTCGACCCGCGCACCCATCGCGTCCTCGTGTGCGGTGCCGGCATCCAGCGGCTGGGCCTCGATCGCGGCGATCAGGTCACCGAGCACGGCGTAGCTGGCGTCTTGCGAGTTCTCCAGGGTCGTCAGGTCGAATCCGAGGATCGTGACCGGGCAAGGTCGGACACGCCGATGCCTCCACTGCGAGAGGGGACGGCCGCTGGCCTATGCTGATATCTCGGTTCGACCACAACATCTGGCACTTCCCGCGATGCGCTCGCGCTACCTGTTGTGATCGTCGCCGGATGTGGCCATACAGAATCAACGTGTCGATCGAGAGGAACGCGCCGTGGTTGACGCAACGCCAACGATGGGAACCCGGACGCCGGGTGCCGTGGCACGGCGGGCGCCTCGGCATCGCAAGTCCGTGACGAGGTCGTTCACGGTCGGCGGCGCCTACGGTTTCATCATCGCGTCCCTGCACGCCGACGGTTCGCTGGCGGACGTCAATCTGATCATGGCGAAGCAGGGGTCGACTCTGCGCGGGATGACCGAGACCGTCTCGTCGGCGATCTCGACTGGTCTGGCACACGGCGTGGCGCTGGTGACGTTCGTTCGGCAGTTCGCCGACCTGCGATTCGAGCCGGCGGGACTGACCGACGACCCGGAGATCCCACGGGCCACGTCGATCATCGATTACGTGGTGCGGCGCCTGGCCTTGGATTTCCTGCCGTTGGAGGACCGGGCCGCATTGGGCGTGCTCACGCCGCTGGAGCGCGCCGAGGTCGCGACCGAGCCCACACCGGTGCCGCCGACGTGGTCGGACACGCCGGGAATGCCGATGTTCGTGCCCTTCGAGATCCCAGTCCAGGTCTCGCCCTGAGAGGCTTCTGCCCGCTGGGGCGGTTCACGTGCTCTCGTCGGTAAGAACGTGACGTGCTGCGATCAGGGCGCTGTCGATGTCATCACAGATCGTGACGGATGGCAGCATGTCGAAGCTGGCGTGTGGGGCATTGAGGCAAGACGAGGTTCAGGCGTTCCATCCGTGAACGGCAAATTTTCGTCCTGCCTCGTAGAGTTCGATTCCGATTCGCGTGTAGGGGTAGGTATTGTCAGGGAGGCTATTCAGCGGAAACCAGGAGATTCGGGCACACTTGTGTGGTTCCGCGTTGACGGGCTCTCCGTCCCAGCGTGCCGGCCGGAAGAACAGTCCAAGTCGTCCTTCCCCGTGTTCGTTCCGAAAATGGACCGTCGAGGCGAGTTCCAGGGACCCGCGATCCAGATGGAGGCCGATTTCTTCGTGTGCCTCGCGGAGCATCGCGGCGGCGACGTCCTCGCCTTCTTCGAGCTTGCCGCTCGGGACATTCCACTCGTTATCCGCAAAACCGGTGCCGGATCGCAGGGCGAGGAGCACCTGGTCGCCGCGGACGAGGAGTAGCAGAACGTCAATGACGCTGGTATAGGCCACGGTTGGGATTCTCTTCCCTCGGCAGAGCGGGTGTTTGTCAGCGGGTGGTCGGGTCGAGGCCGAGAGCGGTGAGCTGTTCGGCGATCCAGTCGACGCGCTGGCTGGTGGACATGTTCGGCGGGATGTCGTATACGCGTTGTCCGACGCTGGCGCAGGTGCTGCGCACGACGCGGTCGGCGGCTGGCTGCATGTCGAGTACTTGGGACCGGTAGGGGTCCCCGACCTGCTGCTGGTCGAAGCGGTCGCAGCAGTAGAACACCGCGTCGTACACGTAGGACCAGGCCCGGCAGAACGTCTCTATCGCTTGGAGCACAGGACCGTGGGGTCCGTCGGGGCCGCCGGGCAGGACCAGCCAGGCGTACGCCAGCACGTTCGCGATCGTCTTGTCCGCGATGACCATCGTGTGGCCGCGGGCGGTGCGCAGCTGGCTGGACAGCTGCGCGGCGAACAGATCGACCTCGGTCTCCAGGTCGAAGCTGCCCTTGCCGTGGACGACGATTTCCTCGATGAACGGCGAGTTCCTCGCGGGTTCGGGCACAGCGGTGACGTGTACGCCGCGTTCCCGGTAGTAGGCGGCGAGGGCGTGGGTGAGGGTCGTCTTGCCGGAGGCGTGGGTGCCCTCGACCGCGATGACAAGGCAGTTCCGCAGCATCAGCGAGGTCCTTCCTCGACGAGCCGACGATCGCCGTCGACGCCGTGATGGCGCTTCAGCCGGACAGGACGGGCTGGCGGGCCGGTGCACATCAGGCGGTCTCGGTGCGGACGCTGGTGGTCTGGTCCCAGGCGGCGGCGTCGACGAGAGCGTCGAGGTGAAGGTCGTCCCACTGGTAGTGGCCGGTATTCCGTGCGGCGATCAGTGCGATCGCCAGCGCATGCCCGACGGACTGACGCAGCGGATCGAGCACTGCCAGCGAGCTGGCGGCCTCTGCCGCGTGGCCGCCAGGGGACCGGTCCAGGCCGTGGAGGCGGTGGCGGGCGCAGAGGTCTGCAAGTGTCGCCGGACCGGTCCTGTCCGCGGTGTCGAGGAGACGCGCGAGCCCGCGTTCGGGGTTCTCCTCGCCCCATGCGGCGGCGACGGACGTGATCCCTCGCACGGGCCGGCCGATGGCGGCGGTCAGGAGGGACAGCTCGCCGGCGAAGCGGTGGCCGGCGAGGACCGCGGCCTGACGTCGTGCCTGCACGAGCAGACCGTCGACCAGGGCGACGATCGCGGGTACGTCCGCTGCGTCCTGGGCGGCGACAGCGTGGAAACCGAACCGCAGCGTCGTGTCGGCAACCATCAGCAGGCGCCCCCGCGGCAGCCGCAGATACACCGCCCCGGCCGCGGCCGGAGAGAACCGATCGGTATGAACGACGGAGAACGCGGCCAACAGCGGGGTCCGCTCGGCGAAGGGCCGCCGTGCGGCCCCGAACGGCGTGTCGGCCCAGTCGAGGTTGGTCGCCTCACGCATCCGCGATCCTGAGCATGCCGCGTTGCGCCGGCGGCCGATCGGTCCGGGTGACCGTATGGATCGACCGTCCCAAGTACTTGGCGTAGTGGTTGCGCTTGAACCGGTAACGCGCCCAGATCGCGGTGATCGGCTCGTCGAGCAGGTTGCCCAACGGTTCCAACAGGTCGGGTGCGTCGTAGACCGGCCAGGCACTGGCCCGCCCCGACGGCCCGACGACGATCATGTGGCCTTCGGTGTCCGGGGTCCACGCCGTCAGCCGAAGCGCCGGCCGCCAGTCGTGCACGGCCCGCAGCTCGGTCAACCGCGCGAACGTCGCCGTGGCCTCGTCCACGCTGATGAACTCATGCTCGGCGAGGTCGAGCGCGTTGCCCTTGCGCAACGGCAGGATCAGCTTGAGTTTCCCGGCGTCGAGCAGGTCGGCGATCTGGTAGGTGAACGGCAACGCGGCCAGCGTCGAGCGATAGACCACCGCCGACAGCGACAGCGGCAGGCCCGCGTCCTGGAACGCCCGCACCCCAGCCATGACCGTGTCGTAGTCGCCCCGGACCCGGTTCGTGGTGGCCCGAGGCCCTTCCAACCCCACGTTGACAAAGCTGATCTTGCCGGCCAGGTGACGCGCATGCTGGAGGCCGCGCGTGGCGTTGGTGGGCACCCCGATCACGGTGCCGGCGAACATGTCGACGACGTCGACGAAATCCCTGCGCAGCAGCGGCTCACCACCAGAGAGGAACACCCGCGGAACCCCGGCCAGGTTGTCCCGCATCCGTTCCAGCGCGTCCAGGGTCGGGTCGGGCTCCTGCAAGACCTCCGAACAGAACGAGCAGTCGAAGTTACACCGCTTCGTGACCTGCACGATCACCGAGAGCGGGCCGGTTGCAGCTGCGGCGACCGTATCCAGATCCACCGAATCTGCAAGGCTGAAGTGATGCCCATCAGTGAAGATCACGGGCTCACCAGCGTGCGAACGTTCCTCATCGCGGGCGGACCGCGCCGCCACAGGAGCGACGGGCGGCGGAGGTGCGGAAGAAGCGATCATCAGTTCCTTCTCGACATGGGCCACGCGCGGCGAGGACTCAGCTGACCGCCGCTATCGTGACGGCGAGCTACCGCGCCGACGCTGAACGCCCCCAGCCTCCCAAGCAACCGGCCGACAAACATTCCCCACAGACAGAACATCCGATTCGGGCCGATGCACCATCGCTGACCTGCCCGAAAGCACTCCGGCGCGCCCACAACTTCGTCCCGACAGCAGCGAAACGTTCGGCTCCCTCCGGGGTCAGCCCGCACCGCGTCCCGGCTGGCGGGAGACCGCCGGCGGCGGCACCCGCAGCGCTTCACGTTCCGAGCGGCGGGGCGGGGCCTGCGATCATCGGTGGTGATCGAGGATCGTGGTCTGCACACGATGTTCTCCTACGGCCTCGCGTCCCTGATGCGGCAGCACGTGGTCGAGGTGAACGCCGCCGTGTCCTGGCTCGACGGGCTCGGCACGTGTCCGGGCAGGATCGACGTTGGTGCGCAGTTGGGGCAGGTGCTCAGGGTCGGCGCGAGCCCAGCCCAGGACTCTGGCGCGCTCCGGGCTAGGGTTTCGCCGTGACGCGTGATGAGATGCCGGAGATGAACGCTGTTGCACCTGGCCTGGAGGAAGGGGACCTTCGGATAATTGCGGAGGGCTTCGGGTTGGGGCCGGTTCGCCGGGTCGAGTTCCTCCCTGGCGGGATCATGAACCGTAATTGGCGGATTGAGACTGCCGCCGGGTCGTTTGCTCTCAAGCTCTTGTTGGACGTTTCTGCTGAGGTGGCGTGCCGTAACGCCCGCGTGTTGGTTGACTTGAGGGCCGCCGGGCTGCCGGTCTGTGCTCCTGTGCTGACTCCCGCCGGGGAGGTGCTGTTCCAGGCGGGGTCTGGCGATTATCTGGTCTCGTCCTGGGCGGAGGGGGCCCATCGCGAAGGGACTGATCTATCTTCGGGTGAAACAGAGTCATTCGGGTCGCTGGTAGCCGATATTCACAACGCGCTTCATGCACAGATCGGCGCTTCGCTGCCTGAGGCCGGTGAGGCTCCGCGGGCGAAGATAACCGCTGCGGAGCGGGCCCTTGAGAAGGCCGACCGCCTGCTGACCAGGATCGCTGTTATCCCCGAACCGACCAGTTTCGACATGGCTGCTCGGGACCTGCTCGCGGAGCGTAAGGTCCTCATCGAGAAACATCGGTCGTGCATACCGTCGGGGGGCACGGGCGGATGGTTGTTCGGCTGGACCCATGGCGATCTGCAGTACCGCAACGTCCTGCACCACGAGGGGACGGTCAGCGCAGTCCTTGACTGGGACCGCATTGCGGTCAGGCGGCTGGGTGAGGAGGTGGCGCGTACCGCGCAGGTCCAGTTCGGCGGTGAGCACGGCTATCTGGATCTGGAGCGGGTCGCGGCGTTCGTGACCGGCTACCGCGCTGTGAAACCGTTGCCGAGAGACGATCTGGTCGAGGCAGTGGATCGGCTGTGGTGGAAGCGCATGTCCGATTTTTGGATGTTCGAGTTTCACTACGACCGTGGCGATCATGGCCCTGATGCGCTGATGGAGCCCAGTGAGCGGCTGTTGGCGTGGTGGACGGACCAGCGTGATGAGGTGCAGGCCGCGTTCGCTGCGGGAGCCTGACCGGGGCCGGCCGGGCTTCCGCAGCGGACGCCTCAGAAATCGATCATGGTGCGGATGCCGCGTCGTGCGGTTGCGTGGTTGAATGCTTCGTTGATCTCGTTCAGCGGGAATCGGGTCGTGGCGATGTCGTCGGCGAGCAGCCGGTGTTCGGCGGCCATCCGTACGTACGCCGGGATGTCGTGGTGGGTGCGAACCTCGCCCATGACGGAGCCGGTGAGGCTTCGGCCGTGGCGGAGCAGGGCGCCGGGAACTTTGATCTCGCTGCCGGGTGGCATCATCCCGATGATGACGGCGCGTCCGCCGGGTGACAGTGCCTCGAACGCGGCCGAGGCCAGGGTGGGGTCACCGACGGCTTCGACTGCGATGTCGACTCCGTGCTGGTCGGTGGCGGCGGCGACAGCCGCGGGGATGGTGTCGTGTGCCGGGTTGATGGTGTGGGTCGCGCCGAGAGAGCGGGCGGCATGCCTGCGGTGGGCTTCGGGGTCGGCCGCGAGGATGCGGGTCGCGCCGGCGATTCTCGCGGCCTGGACGGCGCCCAGGCCGACACCGCCGCAGCCGATGACGAGTACGGATTGGCCGGGACGGATAGCCGCGGTGTTGAGGACGGTCGCCATCCCGGTGGTCAGGCAGCAGCCGAGCAGGGCGGCGGCGGCGAAGCTGACCTGCTCGGGAATGGGGATGAGTGCGGCGGCGTCGACGAGCATCAGCTCGGCGAGGGCGGACACGCCCAGGTATTGGCGGAACGGCTGGCCATTCAGGCTGAGTCGGGACTTCTGGCGTTGTTTGCCGCTGGAGTCGGTGCAGTAGACCATCCGTCCGGACAGGCAGTTCCCGCACTGGCCGCAGGGGATCTGGTCACAGACGAGGACTCGGTCTCCGGTGGTGAGCCCGGTGACGTCGGGGCCGAGGTGTTCGATGGTGCCGCTGGCTTCGTGGCCGAGCACGGTGGGGGCCGGGTAGGGGAACAGGCCGCGGGCGAAGTGCAGGTCGGTGCCGCAGATGCCGACGCTGGCGGTGCGGACGAGGACCTCGCCGGGGCCGGGCGTGCGGAGCTGGATGGGCTCGATGGTCATGGGCGTGCCGGGGGTGTGCAGGACGGCGGCCTTGGCGGTGAGGGTGGTCATGGCGATCTCCTGTTTCGCGGTCGGGGTCAGAAGGGCAGGCGGGTGACCGCGAGGGCCGCGGCGACTTGTTCGAGGTAGGCG
>NZ_JANEZT010000323.1 GCF_025403405.1 Frankia tisae | reverse complement strand
GGCCCCGGCAGCACCGGCCCCGGCGAGGAGGACATCGCCGGGGCGAACCCCGTCGGTGCGGAACCGGTCGACGCGCAACCCGTCGACGCCAACCCCGTCGACGAGGGCCGCACCGGGCCAGGGAACGACAAGCCAAACACCGAGCCGGGGAACACGGGGCTGCCCACCGACCCGGACGTGCCGGTCGAAGCCGATCCGGCCGCAGGCCCGGTGCCGCCGTCGATCCCGGCGCCGACGTCGGGGACGGTTGTCGCCGCCGCGCCCCACCCATCGATCCCTCCGCCGGGCGAACAGGACCCCTTCGAACCCGCCGCGCCCGACCGGACCTCGGCATCCGCCTCGCCGCCACGGCCAAACGGCCCGCCCCGGCCTGCCGACCGGTCCCGACCGCAGGGACCCCCGTAGCCTGTGGCACGCTGCCGCCTCTACCGTCACGCAGGGACCAGTGGGTGTGCGTTAGGCGAACTACGGCGCGTTCGGCCCCTGGGTGGGGCACTCTGGGAGAGGACGGGATGTCAATGCCGGTCGTCGACCTGAACCACCTATACCGCCCAGGCCTGGACACCTGACCCGGACACCTGACCCAGCCAGGAGACCCGCCGATCGATCTCCATTTGACCGATCTTCGCGGCAAGAACCTCATCAACGTCACGAGTGGCGAGCGGAGGGACATCTCGGTGGAGGAGCTCTCGGACATGGAGCGTTCCCGGCTGCTCCTCGGCTGGCTGGCAGCGCGGCGCGCGGTGGACAACTGTCTGTCGGACCTGCTTGCCGCCGGGCCCGCGGGAGAACGTCGGGTGCGCGAGTCGTTGGCGCTCGTGGACGACCTGGAGAGTCGCGCCCAGGAGGCGTTCGACCGGTACCGCACCGCCGCGGAGAGCACCCCGGCTCCCCCACCGCGCCCGGCTGGCCGTTGGGCACCGCCGGCTGCGGCGGAGCGTCCCCGCCTCAATGTGGTCCGCGCCCCGGAGGGCGACCTCGCTCGTAGCATTTCCAACACGAAGAGTAATCACCGGCACCGGTGACGCCCAGCCCGCCGTCGGCGGGTCAGAATAACCACCGTGCCGGCCGTTCGTCGCCGCCGCGTCACCGCGGTCTGGCTCCTCGCCTTCCTGCTCCCCGTACTACTGGCCGTAACTGGCTGTAGCGGGCTGAGTGGCACCCGCCGCGGCAATGTGGTCCCCGGGGCCGCTCCGACGGCTACTCCGACCACCGGACCGGACGCGTTCGAGCGGTCCGGCCGCGGCACGCCCATCCGGATCACGCTGCCACCACCCGGCACGCCCCGGCCGTACCCGCTGATCGTGGCGCTGCACAGCCTGCACTATGACGGCACCGACCCCAAGGCACACTGGGATCTCGACGGCCTCGCCCACACCGCGGGCCTCGCCGTCGTCTACCCGGACGGCATCGGCAAGGCCTGGAACGCCGGGACCTGCTGCGACACCGCGAAGATCAACAACACGGACGACGTCGGCTGGCTGCGCGCGCTGATCGCCCATCTGAGCGAGAACTACCCGATCGACCGCACACGGGTCAGCCTGATCGGCCTGTCCAACGGGGGGATGCTCGCCTACCGGTACGCCTGCGAGCACGGTGACGAGCTCGCTGGCATCGCTGTGGTCGCGGCGAGCCGTCAGGTGGCGCAGTGCCAGCCGACGGCGCCCCTGACCGTCGTCGTCGTGCACGGCGGCGCCGACGGTCACGTCCCCTACCTCGGCTCGCCGTGGTCACCGGTCCTGCAGACGGCAATCACCCCCGTCGAGGAGAGCATGGCGCCGTTCCGCGCGGTGGACCAATGCCCGCTGCCCAGCCAGCCCGGCGACACCATCCTCACCGACTCGACCGGGGTGCCCTGGCACGCCGAGCAGCCGCCCGTCGCCCTGTCCGCGGGCCAGTTGCCCGCGCCCGGGGCTGCCGCCCCATCGCCCGGGGTACCGGTGTCGGACGGCCTGGCCGCTCCCACCGGATCCCCGGCCGAGCCCGCGATGACCGCGCCGGTGGCTGTCCGCCGGGAGACCCGGTGCGCATCCTCGGCCCGCGTCGTCCAGTTCCTGCTGCCCTCGATGGCCCACGGCTGGCCGCCCGCCGCCGGACCGGGCTCCTTCGCCACCACCGGGGTGATCTGGAACCTGCTTGCTCCAGCCCGATCTGCCCGCCCCGGGCCCCGCCTGTGACGTCAGCCCGGATGTGACGTCGCCCCGAATGTGGCCGTAGACGGGGTCAGGCCGCCGGGGAGAAGGACGCGCGCAAGGCGCCCATCAGCGTGTTCAGTGTCGCGGCCGCGCTGGTCGACACCCTCGCGATGAGCACATAGACGGCACCATCCGTGGAGACCGTCCGCATCAGGTAGGACACCCGCTGCCCCTCACGGTCATAGGAACCGGCCAACTCCTGGGTCGGCTGGCCGCTGGTGTCCGTCGCCGGGCCTGAACGCTCCTTCGTCAGCCCCGAAACCGAGTCGAACTCGCCCGCCTGGACCCGGGTGAGCGCCGCCGTCTGGTCCGCGCCGGCGATTCGGGCGACGCCGATCATCTGTGGGCCATATTCCGAGACGGTGCCGGGTTCGCCGTAGAAGATGCCGGTGTTGTCGCGACGCTGCTTCCACACCGGCGGGTGGGAGAAGGTCGCCTTCTGCAGCGGGTCCGTGTAGGGGGCCCAGTCTGCCGGCACGGCAATCTGCCCCGTGGCCGGTTGGCCGGTGCTCGCAGGGGCGGGCGTGCCCGGCCCGGCCGCCGTCGGCGCGCTGGCGGCGGTCGCCGACGGGGACGGCGCCGCGGCGGCGTCCGTGGCGGTGCGGCCGCTGGGGCGCACCTTCTCCCAGACGACGCCGGCACCGACCCCCACCCCGAGCGCGACCGCCAGCACCACCAGCGCAACGCCGAGACGGCGCAGGAAAGACATGGAGTCGGCACCGCCGCCACCACCGTGACGAACGTCGAGCTCGTCGGCCCCGTCGAGGTCGTTGACGCCATCAGGCCCGGGGAAGTCACGTTCCATCGACGCCGTGAGTGGACCACCCGAGCGGCGCGGCGTGGGCGACCGGTCGCTGCCCGAGCGGTGCGGCCCCGTCCGCTTCCTGATCATGGTGGGGGGCGAGTCCGGTGGCCGCTCGTCCTCCGGACCGGCCGTCGGGCCACCGAGGCCGGTCCGTCCCGGTCCGCCCGACCGCTGCGGCCGGGACGGGGGTACCGCCGCCGCGGGTCGCGCGGAGCGGCCGGGGGCGATGCGGTCGTCGGCGGAACCCGGTGCCGAGCGGCCCGGACGCGACCGGTCGAGACGGGCGTCCTCAACGTCGGCATCGGCCGCGAATCGCGGCCGCGCGCCGGTATTCCCGGGCCTGCCCCCGCTCCCGGCTCGGGCGGGCCGCCCCGCCCGCCCGCCCGCACCGGGCGGCGGGCCGTCGGCCGGGCCGCCGTCGACGCCGTACTCCGGCGGGGTCGTCCGACCCCGCGGATCGGTGTCACCCGGGCGGCCGGGCCGTCCCGTTCGTTGCCTGCCGGACGGATTGCCTGGTCCGCCGGACGGATTGCCTGGTCCGCGTCGCCCACCGGCTGGCGGGACCAGAGCCCTGCGCACGGGGGCTTCCGTGGCGGGCGGGCCCGGGCGGCCGTCATGGCCCTGCGGGCGGCTTCGGCCGTATGGATCGTCTCCAGCGCCGCCCCCGGACCCGAATCCGCCGCCGTCCGCGGGGAGATAGGACCCGGTCGGCGGGCCGGCGGGGTCGTAAAGTCCGGTATCCGCCCCGCGGCCCGCCGCAGGCGGCCGGCCGCGGTAACCGCCAGGAGCAGGCGGGCCGCCGTAACCGCCCGAAGCGGGCTGACCGCCATAGCCATCGGGAGCGGGCTGACCGCCGTAATCGTCGGGAGCGGGCCGACCGCCGTAACCTCCGGCCGCAGCCGGGCGGGGTGCTTGATCATCCTGAGAGTTGGGCCCGCGCGGCGGGAGGTTTCCCCCGGGCCGGCGGTAGGCGGCCTCGCGGTGGTCGTCGTCCCAATCGGCCCGTCGCGCACCGTCCGTCACCAGGCGACCTCCGATCCCGAGCCCCGCGCGCATTCGTTCGTCCCACCGGTGTACCACGGAGTTGCCGACATGTAGCGCGCGCCTAGTTGACAACAGCCCGTCAGGGGCATAGGGGCCGGGTCGGATACCACCGACCTGCAGCGATATCCTCCCATGGCGCACCGGGCGCCTGACTGGGGGGACCATCGATGAAGGGCTTCAAGCAGTTCCTGATGCGAGGGAACGTGGTCGACCTCGCGGTCGCCGTGGTGATCGGCACCGCCTTCACCGCCGTGGTGACGTCCCTGGTGAAGACCATCTTCACCCCGCTGATCGCGGCGATCTTCGGCAAGCCGGACTTCTCGGCCCTCACGTTCACACTGAACGGCAGCGTGTTCCGATACGGCGAGTTCATCAACAGTGTCATCGCCTTCCTCTCCGTGGCGACTGTGATCTACTTCGTCGTGGTGCTCCCGCTGAAGACCATCAACGATCGGCGCGCCCGTGGCCAGGTCCCGCCCGAGGAGGACCCCGTGTTGACCGATGAGGCACGTCTGCTTACCGAGATTCGTGATCTACTGACGGAACGCCGTCCCACCTCCTGACCTGCTCGCCCTCGGCGGGACTCAGGCTCTGGCCCGTCCTGTCGATCGCTTACCCGAACGTTGGTCGGCATTCAGGAATCGCTCAGGCTCGCAAGGGAAAGTGCCTACTATGACACCGCGTCTCCCCTTCAGCAGCGGCGCCGAGGACGCTCAGACGGACAGTGGCCGGGAGGAGTCCGGCGCCGGGCACGACTCGCCGTCCCCCTGGGCCCCACCCGCCGAAGGCGCATTCGGGTCCCAGGCAGAACAGCCTCACCCGACCGGCCCCGGCAGCTCCGCGCCCGACCCTTCCGTGGCACCGCCCTCCGCAGCGCCCTACGGCGCTTCCCCGCCGGTCCGCCCGTCCACCAGTCCCGGCCAGGCGGCGCCGTTCAACACCGGCGGGTTCGCGACCGGGCCCTGGGGCCCGCCCAACCCGGGTCCGGGCCAGGCCGGTCCAGAGCAGAGCATGTTCAGGGCTGATGCCGGTCCCGGCCCAGCAGGCGATCCGTACGGCTCGGGCAGCTCGGGCGGCCAGGGAGTCGGCGGCCAGGGCAGGTCGGGCGGTCCGGGTCTGCCGCCCGGTCCGCCGCCGGCGGGCCAGACGTGGGGCACTCAGTGGGGCAACCAGTGGGGCGCTCCCGGTGGTGGCATTCCACCTACCGCGTACGACCCACCTACCGCGTACGACATCCACGGCAATCGGCCGGCGACGGCCTCCCCGCTGCCCTGGCGTAGGCGCCGGCTGGTGGCCGCAGGGCTCGCCATCGCCCTCGTCTCCGCCGGCATCGGGGGCGGCGTCGGTGCCCTGGTCGCCGACAACGACAGCGGGAACACGGTCGTGACCACCGCCGGGCTTGAGCGCAGCAGCGTCAGCTCTGGCGGGACGTCGCCGGCGGCCTCCGGCACCGTCGCCGCGGCGGCGCAGAAGATCCTCCCCAGCGTCGTCACGATCGCCGAGGAGTCAAGCAGCGAGGCCGGCACCGGTTCCGGGACGATCATCCGGTCGGACGGCCACATCCTGACGAACAACCATGTCGTGTCGGGAGCCTCCGACGGCGGCACACTCACGGTGACCCTCCAGGACGGCCGCACCTTCGACGCGCAGGTCGTGGGGACCGACCCCAGTTCCGACCTCGCCATCATCAAGATCAACGCTTCGGGACTGACCGCGGCGACCTTCGGCAACTCCGACACATTGAACATCGGCGAGCTGGTGGTGGCGGTCGGCAGTCCGCTCGGCCTGAACGGCACGGTGACCTCCGGCATCGTCAGCGCCGTGCACCGCCCGGTCCGTACTGGCGACTCGACCGTGCAGGACCAGCAGAACACCGTCCTTGACGCGATCCAGACCGATGCGCCGATCAACCCGGGTAACTCCGGCGGCCCGCTGGTCAACAGCCGAGGCGAGATCATCGGCGTGAACAGCGCGATCGCGACCGTCGGCGGCGGCGGGGGCAGTCCGTTCGGCGGCAGCCAGCAGTCCGGCAACATCGGCGTCGGCTTCGCGATCCCCGGCAACTACGCCGAGTCGGTGGCCACCCAGCTGATCACCGCCGGACGCGCACAGCATCCCTACCTGGGCGTAACCGCCTCGACCGCAGCGGAGAACACGCGCTCGACCGCGTCCAGCGGAACCGGCGCGCAGATCCGCTCGATGGTCGCCGGCGGCCCCGCCGAAGGCGCCGGCCTGCACACCGGCGACGTGATCACCAAGGTCGGCGACCGAGCCGTCAGCGACGTCGACTCCCTGATCGCGGCGGTGCGCTCGCACGCCATCGGAGACGAGGTCGAGGTGACCTACACCCGCAACGGCCAGCCCGGCACCGTGAAGACGCGGCTCGCCCTGCAGCCGCCTACCTCCTGATCACAGCTCTGATCGCGTCCTGTTTCGGGCTCCGTGCAGCGTCCTGATCGTCGCCGTCGTACCGTTTCGGAACCGACATACCGACCGCGCAATAATCGTGGGGCAATCCTGCGGACGGTCGCGAATGGCCGAGCCGGTACGGAAGGCCCGCTGGGACCGATCGGTTGCGGAATTCGAAGCAAGCCCGTCGGTGGGCTATTCGCCGCCCGTCTTTCTAACTAGTCTTCCGACGGGACATGGCCGCATCGCCCGCGCACCACCCCGGAGCAAAGTGGCCACAAGTAGACAAAAATGATCAAAGCGCTACGGGCGCGCGGGTCAAGTGATTCCGACTGTCGAATCGACGACAACAAAATCCTCACAACGTTCACCCGTTAGCACGGCCCGCCTCCTAGCATTGGCTCCACACATCCGTTCCGGGTCCGCCACTAGTCGACCGGGGAGTAGCTAAAGTATGGACGACGACGCGGACCTTGCGGCCCGTGTCCGACGTGGTGATCGACAGGCGTTCGACGACCTGTACGACCTCTACGCGGATGATGTCTTCTCCATGTGCCTGCTGATCCTGGGTGATCCCACGGTGGCCCGGGCCGCCGCCGGCACGGCGTTCGCCCTGGTCGCCCGTACCCGTCTCAACCCACTGAGCGACCCGGCCCGGCTGCGTTCCTGGCTGCTGGAACTCGCCCGCGGCAGCGCCCTGGCCTGGTCGGGATCCCCGCAGGCCCGCAGCATCCCGGTCCCACATGGCGTATCGCCCGAGGAACTCCTGGTCGGCGCCGTGGTGCCGGCACCCGCCAGTCTGCGGGTGGGTCTCGCCCGCACCTTCGACCGAGCCGCCGCCGTCGCGGAGGCCGCTGCCGCCAGCCGCCGGGCTGCCATGCCGGCCGCACCCGTGGTACCTGCGCCAGCCCAGCCGATCAGCCTCGTCAAGGCGCCGGCCGAGCCCGCCGTTCCCCTCGCGTCCGACGCCGCGGAGACGCTGATCGCCCCCGCCATCGCGCGTTCGCTGCCGCTGATGCGGATGGATGCCGAGGCCGAGGCCGCCGACGCCGTTTCCACATCCGGCCGCTGGATCCTGGAGTGGCGCAGCCGGCCGGCGATGGCCGCCGCGGCGGCGGTCGTCGTCGCCGCGGTCGGTCTCACCGCGGCGACGAACTGGCCATCGTCCCATCCCCGCCTGCTGGCGGAGAACGGCGTGGCGGTGGTGAGTCCGCAGCAGAGCCTCGACACGATTCGCCCCGCCACGGCGCCCGCCGCCCCCAGCGGCGGCGCCTCGAC
>NZ_JANEZT010000322.1 GCF_025403405.1 Frankia tisae | reverse complement strand
CGGCTGGCCAGGGCACTCCGACGATCAGGGCACGCAGCTGGTCAGCGGCCGACGAGGCGGACCTGCGGGTAGGTTCGGCTCGGCCCGTCGAGCAGCGGCTGGGCACGTCCGGTCAGCCAGCGTTCGACGAACGCCCCGACGTAGGCGCGGGTGATCGCCAACGCCTGCCGGCCGGTCAGCGTCTGCGCCGGTGCCTGCACGGTGGCGGGTAGCGGGATCTGGTCGGCGAGGACGGGATCGTCGGTGAAGCTGAAATGGTCGGCGCCGTCGACGTCGAGCCACAGCCGCGGCGGGCCCAGCTGCGCCCACGCCTGCGCCCAGCTCGGATCCTCATCCGCCACCGGGGGGTCGCCGGCGCCGGGATGGTCCGCCGTCGCGCCGAGCAGCAGGAACGCCCGCCCGCCGAAACCGCCGGCGCCGACCGGTTCACCGAGGGTGCCGTCCAGGTCGACCCCGGCGCGCACCCGACGGTCGCGGCGCAGCAGCGACGCCGCCGCCGACCCGCCGAGGGAATGCCCGACCGCCGCGACGCGGGTGGCGTCGATGACCGCCGCGCCGCGCCACGCCGGGTGCGGCCCGGTGAGACTGTCCAGGACGAAGGACAGGTCGGCGGCGCGCCCGCGGCTGGCGGCGCGGAAGTCGGCGTCGGTGCGCAGCCGATCGCAGGCCACGCAGGTCAGCATCCGCCCGCCGGGAAACGCGGTGCCGACCGATTCGTAGGCGTGGTCGACGGTCGCGGCGACCAGGCCGCGGCTGGCGAGGTCCTCGGCGAGCCCGGTCAGCGAGCGGCGCCCCACCCCCAGGCCCGGGGACAGCAGCACCAGCGGCCGGCGCCCGGGAAGCGGGCGCGCCCCGACCCGGCTGGCGACCGCGGTATCGGCGAGCGCCTGCACGGGCAGAGTATCGGCCAACCCGAGCGCGGCCAGGTAGCGGCGGATCTCCTGCGGTGTGGCGTAACGCGCCGGGGTGCCGGTGGCGGCCCGCGCCGGATAGTAGACGTCGACCATCAGCTCCCGCGCGATACCGGGCACCCACGGGTCGCGCCGATGACGGTCGACCAGGTCCAGCGTGTCCCGGCCGACCGCGAAGGGCCCGGTGGGCCGGGGCAGGGCCAGCGGTACCGGGGCCGACGGAGATGCCGGGGCCGACGGAGATGCCGAGGCTGCCAGAGACGACGCTGGTGGGGGTGGCGCTGCGTCGGCGTTGCGGGCACCGGCGACGGGGAGCAGGAGGATCGCTGCGGCGAGGGACACCGTGCGCAGGGTTGCCATCACTGCTCGCACTCTAAGTGCCGTAATACTCGCCGAACGTGCACCGCGGATAGTCCGCCGGCCGACACCCCACCGCCGCGCCCACCGCCCCCGGCCGGCGGATCCGTGCAGGTCGGTGCCGCGCGTACCCGCGGCTAGCCGGGTGCGCGGCCCCAGGCGACGGCGGTGGCGAACGACAGATCGAAGAACGCCGGGTCCGCGAGGCAGTCCAGGGCGTCGTCGAGGGTGTCGTCGTCGGCCAGGCCCAGCTCGCGGATATGGGGGCGCAGCCGCGTCAGGGTCAGCGCCCAGCACTGGGCGGAGGCGCCCGCGCCACCCGTGGTCGGCAGGTGCACACTCACCCCGACATCGACCAGGTCGCGGCGCTGCAGAGGGGCGGGGAACCCGCGCGCCCAGGCGGAGTCCGTGCCGATGGTCTTCGCCAGCACCTCGTCGATGCTCCGCATGGCCTGGCGGAACGCCGGGTGGGGTGAGGAGTCCAGCGGGAACCCGACGATCGACTCGACGACGAGGACGCCGGCGGGTTTCAACCAGCCCCGCAGACGGTCCAGGACCTGCTCCCGGTCGGGGAGATGTTCCAGGACGAACCGGGCGTGGATGAGGTCGAACGGCCCGCCGGGGGGCGCGGGGTCGCGGGTGACGTCGTGGTGCAGGACCGTCAGGTGCGGGCCGGCGAGGCCCTCGAGGTGGCGGGTGTCGACGTCGGTGGCGACCACATGGCCGGCCCGGGCCGCGGTGGCCGCCTCGGCTGCGGCGTCCGTGGCGTCCGTGGAGTCGGCGCCGGTGACGCGGCCGGCGAGCCAGGCCGCGATCGACCCCCCGCCGGCGCCGACCTCCAGGCATCGCCAGCCGGCGCTGACGCCGCGTTCGTCGAGGATGCGGATCGTCGTCGGGTCGCAGACCGCCGCCATGGCGGCCAGCCGGGCGCGTTCGGTGTCGGTGGGGCCGCCCAGCACGTCGTCGGAGTAGCGGCGCGGCCGCTGCGCGGGCACGGTGTCGGTCATCGTCGCGCTCCAGCGTCGGCGCGCTGGTAGGGATGGGCATCGGCGGCCCGCGGACGCCGGCGCGGGCCGTCCTCGTCGAATGCGGTCACGCTCGGGAACTCTGCCACAGCCGTGGGCATCCTCGTCAGGAAAAGTCCAGGGTCGCCAGCCTGGCTCTCCCGCGCCGACCGCCGCGGCCTGGTCCGACGCATCCCTGGCTTCCGCTTGCGGCGAAACCCACCTGCCACCCGTGGCGCCACCCACCGGTTCCGCGTCAACCGAGTTCGGTGACCGTGGCGCGCAGCCGATCCAGGGCGGTGCGCGCCAGGTCGCCCAGCTCCTGCTGGTTGTCCGCCGCGACCCACGCGGCGTACGCCTCCTTGAACGCCAGCACGCCCAGCTCGGCCGCCAGGGTGGCCACCAGGTCCGGCACGCCACGGGCACGCAACGCACCTGCCATGGCCGCGGCGAGGCCGACCTGTTTGAGTGCGTCGCGTTCCTGGAGTTCGGCGCTGGTCGCGATGACGGCGTGCAGCCGGGGCCCGAGCTCGCGGTTGAACGGCGTCATCGCCCCGGCCGCGCGCTCCAGCCCGGCGGCGACCGCGGTCAGGGGGGTGGCATCCGCGGATGCCGCGGAGATGCCGTCGGCGAACAGCCGCGACAGGATCTCCTGGCCGGCCGCCAGCACCTCCCGCTTGTCGGGGAAGTGCCGGAAGAACGTGCTCCTGGTCAGGCCGGCGCGTTCGGCGATCTCGGCGACGGCGGTGTTGTCGTAGCCCTGCTCGGAGAACAGCTGCAGCGCGGCGGCAACCAGCCGCTCGCGCGCATCCGGTTCCCATCGTGGCACCGCCCGATTGTACCGATGGGACTTGTGTCCCATCACTTTGCTACGGTGATGGGACATAAGTGCCATCACTTGTAGGAGTCAGTCATGCGTGTCTTCGTCACCGGTGCCAGCGGCGGGATCGGCTCCGTGGTCGTCCCCGAACTCCTCGCCGCGGGCCACGAGGTCCTCGGCCTGGCGCGCTCCGACGCCTCGGCGCGGGCCATCACCGCCGCCGGCGCCGCCGTGCTGCGCGGCGACCTCGACGACCCCGACAGCCTGCGCGCCGGCGCCGCCAAGTCCGACGGGGTCATCCACCTCGCCTTCACCAACGACTTCACCGACTTCGCGAACTCGGTCGCCGCCGAGACCCGCGCCGTCGAGACCTTCGGCGCCGCGCTCGAAGGCAGCGGCAAGGCGCTGGTCATCGCCTCCGGCACACCCGCCGTACCCGGGCGCCCCGCGACCGAACACGACCCGATGCCGACCGACGGGCCGATCGGCGGCCGCGGCCGCAACGCCCAGACGGTCCTCGACCTGGCCACCAGGGACGTCCGCTCCGCGGTCGTCCGCCTCCCCCGGTCGGTCCACGCCCGGGGCGGACCGTATGGCTTCGCCTCGCTGCTCATCGGGGCAGCCCGGCGCACCGGCGTCGCCGGCTACGTCGGCGATGGCACCCAGCGCTGGCCCGCCGTGCACCGCCTCGACGCCGCCCGACTCTTCCGGCTGGCCCTGGAACACGCCACCCCCGGCACGGTGGTGCACGCCGTCGCCGACGAGGGCGACACGATGCGGGCCCTCGCCGAGGCCATCGGCGGCCAGCTCGGCCTGCCCACGGCTGCCGTCCCTGCGGAGACCTTCGGATTCCTCGGCGGCATCTTCGGCGTCGACCAGCCCGCCTCGAGCGCGCTGACTCGGGAACGGTTCGGCTGGCAGCCCACCCTGCCGAGCCTGCTCGACGACCTCGAAGCCGGGAACTACCCGGCCTGAGAGCATCAAGCCGGCTGGCACATCGGCCCGGACTCGGGTCAGCGAAGGCCGCCCGAGGCGAGCGGGTGCCTGCCTCCTCCCGCGCTACACCTGGGGTGATGGTATCGACACGGATGGTCGAAGGGAGGGTCAGGGCGTTGTGATCGGCTCCTGGGTGATCGGCTCCTGGAGTTCGGTCACCCACAGCTCAGGGGCGCCCGGGGGGCAGGACAGGTACAGCTCGCGGGCGTAGCCGACGGCGCGGTGGCCGTGGGTGTCGATCCAGCGGGCCAGGGCCTGGCCGGTGGCGACGATCTCGTGCACGGACCCGCGGTGGGTGAGGGTGGCCGCGGCGGGGATCGCCGGGAGGTCCACGATCGCGACGTCGCGGCCGGCGTCGGGTTCGGCCGCGACCGGCAGCGCGGCATGAACACAGATCATGGCGTCGCCGTGGGCGGCATCGGTCTGGGTGGCGTCGGTGTAGTAGGCGAGGGCGGGGCCGGTCGGGGTCAGGCCGGCGCGGGCCAGCCGGTCGATCAGGTCGGCGAACAGGGGTGTGAGGACCGGGGTGATGTCCTCGGGGGCGTAGCTGGCGGCGGTGGCGACCAGCTCCGCGACCCGCACGGCGGCAACAGATTTGATCACAACGCTGTCGGTGGGCATGTGTCCCTCACTTTCGATGGCGCGGAGCCTCGCCTGCACCCGGGCCAGCCGGGCGGTGTCGGCCGCGATCGTTGCCGCGAGTTCGGCTCGGCGCAGCCTCAGCATGCCGCGCAGCTCGTCGACGCCGACCTGCTCGTCGACGAGGGCGCGCACCTGTGCGAGGGTGAAACCGAGGTCCTTCAGGGCGATGATCCGGTTGAGGCGGGCGAGCTGGCCGGCGTCGTAGAAGCGGTAGCCGCTGGCCGGGTCGACCCGGGCGGGCCGCAGCAGTCCGATCGCGTCGTAGTGGCGCAGCATCCGGACCGACACGAGCCCGCGGCGGGCGAAGTCTCCAATGGTGAACATGGTGCCTACCGGTCTACGGCCTGCCACGGTGTCAAGGTCAACCGACTCGGGGGCGTAGGGGGGTGAACGCGCCGCTGCGCAGCACGGGGACGACCGCGTCGGCGTCGAGCTGTGCGGCGGCGGCGACGTCGTCATCCCAGCCCAGGTTGCGCAGCTCCCGTCCGGAGACCGATGCGCGCAGGTCGCCGTGCAGGTCGGGGGCGGCCGCGCGGAAGGCGGCCATGGCGGCGCGGGCCTCCGGGGAGATATGCGCCCGGGGCAGGACGCCGGCATCGACGGCACGGGCGATGATCGCGCCGGCGCCGAGGAAATCCTCGACGGCGGCGCGCAGCGGACCGGCATGCGCGCGTCCCGACGGGTCGGGCCACCGCTCCCCCGCGGCGATCACCGCGACGGCCCGGCCGGCGGCGACCTCGCCGGCAAGCAGCGTGCCCACCGCGGCGGCGTTACGCAGGCAGCCGGCGATCAGGGTCGCGCCGAGGCCGGCCGCCGCGGCCGACAGGGCGGCGCCGTTGGGCGAGGGCAGCACGAGGCGGGTGCCGGCCGGGATGCCGGCGAGGTCGGTGGGTGACAGCGACCAGGGTGTGCTCGGATCGGCGCGCCGGCCGGCGAGGACCGCCCCGTGCCGGGCGGCGAACTGTGCGGCGGTGGCATCGTGCCAGGGAAAGGGCAGCACCTGCGCGCCGTGGGTGACGGCGACGCTGACCGCGGTGGTGAACCGCAGAACGTCGACGATCACGACGGTGTCGCTGACCGGCGCGAGCACAGCCAGGTCCTCACCGCCCCAACCGAAGCGGACCTGAAACGGCCGCTGCTCGGCATCCTCCATCACAAAACGCCCCTGTCCGTTGTAGGGCCACGCATCATGTCATGATCAACAGATCCGGTTTCAGCGTTTGCCGGCGGGCTGAGCGGCTTCGGACGGGCGCGGTCGGCAGGTGGTCACCTCGCAGGGGCAGCGGAGGTGGGGCGGGCGGAGCGGGCGAGTTCGGCGAGGACGGCGGTGGTGCGGTCCTGTTCGTCGGTGCTGCCCACGGGGGAGGCGAGCAGGTCGGTGACACCGGCGTCGGCGAGTCGGCGCAGCTGCCGGGCGACGCTGTCCTCGTCGCCGATGACGGCGACGTCGCCCGGCCCGGCGGCGCCCTCGCGGTCGAGCATCGCCCGATATTCCGGCACCTGGCCGGCGAGGGCGAACCGGCCCGCGACCCGTTCCCGGGCGGCGGCCTCGTCGTTCGTCACGCACACCAGGAACCCGGCGACGACCCGTGGCATCCCACGCCCGCCCGCCGTGGCGGCGGCGGCGATCGTGGGGACGATGTGGTCGGTGAGTGTCCTGGGGCCGGTCATCCAGGTGATGGTGCCGTCCGCGCACTGCCCGGCCACGCGCAGCATCGCCGGGCCGAGGGCGGCGAGCAGCACCGGCGGCGGCGTCACGCCCGCCACGTCCACCGCTCCCACCGCGGTGAGCGTCTCGCCGCGGTGGGAGACGGTCTGTCCCTGCAGCAGGGGACGCAACACCGACAGGTACTCGCGCATGCGCCGGGCGGGCCGGTCGGTGGGCAGGCCGAACATGGACCGGACCATCATGGCGATGCCGGCGCCGATCCCGAGGGTGAACCGGTCGCCGACCGCTGCCTGCACGCTCAGCGCCTGGCTCGCCAGCACCAGGGGGTGGCGTTGCGCCACCGGCACCACCGCCGTGCCCACGCCGATGCCCGGCGCCTGTGCACCGGCGACGGCCAGGACGGTCAGCGCGTCCCAGCCGGGGGCCTGCGCCGACCAGGCGGTGGTGAAGCCCGCGTCGGCGGCCGTCTGGACCTGACCGATGACCTCCGCCAGGGTCGCCGGCCCCCGTACGTCACCCACAGTGATTCCGATGTCCATTCATGTTCCTTGCCTCGAGAAGGTGGCTCGCCGCGGGACCTGCTGGCCACCGATCCGCCGGAGCGGAGAAGTTCTCCGCTTATGTCGGAGCTAGGATATGGAGAACTTCTCCACTTAGCAACGTCGGGGGGCGAGACCGAGATGACGACGGCCGGGGCCCGACCGCCGCGGCGCCTGCGCGCCGACGCCCGCGACAACCGCGACCAGCTGCTCGCAGCGGCCAAGGCCGAGTTCACCGAACAGGGCGCCGACGCCTCCCTGAACAAGATCGCTCAACGGGCGGGGGTCGGTGCCGGCACGCTCTACCGGCACTTCCCCACGCTTGCGGCCCTGCTGGCCGCGCTCATCGGCGACGACGTCGACGCGCTGTGCGCCACCGGGCGCGACCTGCTGACCCATCCCGATCCCGACGAGGCGTTGGCCGTCTGGCTGCATGCCGTCGCCGTGCACGCCACCGCGATGCGCGGACTGGTCGCCACCCAGATGGCCGCCCTTCGCGACCGGCGCACCGCCGGCGCGCTGGCCGCCTGCCACGACGCCATCCGCGCCACCGGAGCGGCCCTGCTCGACCGCGCCCACCGCCACGGCAGCACTCCCGCCCAGGTCGACATCGCCGACCTGCTGACCCTCGTCAACGCCGCCGCCTGGGCCAGCGAACAGGCACCCGACGACGCCGACCTGCTGCCCCGCCTGCTCGTCCTGATCACCGCCGGCCTGCGGGTGTGACGTTGCATGCGCGAACTGCGCCCGGTAGCTTGCCGTGATCCACAGGTCTTCGATGGCGAAATCCGCTGCCGCCGGGCCGGATCCCCCCGGCC
>NZ_JANEZT010000321.1 GCF_025403405.1 Frankia tisae | reverse complement strand
GTGCAGGGCGGGGTGGACGGGGACCTGCGCGTCCTCGGTTACGCCGCCGGCGACGCCTGCCTGCGCCGCCGGGTCGGCTACGCCACCCAGGCCGCGTCGGTGTACGGCGACCTGACCGTGCGGGAGAATCTGCGCTACTTCGCCGCGCTGGCCCAGGCCGACGACCCTGACGACCCCACCCGGGCACCCGGCTATCTCGACACGCTGCTGGCGCACGTCGGCCTGACCGAGCAGGCGTCCAGACTGGTCAACCACCTTTCGGGCGGCCAGCGCTCGCGGGCGTCCCTCGCCGTGGCGATGATCGGCGGCACCGACCTGCTCGTCCTCGACGAGCCCACCGTCGGGGCCGACCCGCTGCTGCGCCGACGGCTGTGGGCCGACTTCCGCCAGCTCGCCGAGCGTGGCATGACCATCCTGGTCAGCTCGCATGTGATGGACGAGGCGATCCGCTGCGACCGCCTGCTGCTGCTCTACGAGGGGACGCTGCTCGCCCAGGGCACGCCCGCCGACCTGCTCGCCACCACCGACTGCACCGACCTGGACGAGGGTTTCCTGCGCCTCGTCGAGGCACCGGACCGCCGAGATGGCCCTCCACCGTCGACGGCACGGGAGGCGGACGGCGCCGACGACGCTCCAGCGACGCTCAGGCCTGGGTCGGGACGCGCCGCTTCCCGCAGCCGGGGACATCCCCCCGACGTCGCGACCTGCCCGCACCGCAAACCCGTCGACGCGGTCCGTACCGACGCCACCGCCATCCGGGTGCTGCGCCAGCTCGGCCGCGACCGCCGCACCCTCGCGCTGGTCCTGTTGCTGCCGCCGGCGCTGCTGCTGACGTTGCGGCTGCTGTTCAACCGCTCCCCCGACACCTTCGACCGGGTGGGGCCGGCACTGCTCGGGATCTTCCCGCTCATGACGATGTTCTTCGTCACGTCCGTGGCGATGCTGCGCGAACGCACCTCCGGCACCCTGGAGCGGCTGCTCACCACCCCGGTCGGCCGTGGGGACCTGCTCGTCGGCTACGGGCTGGCCTTCGCCGTGCTCGCCGCGGCGCAGGCCGCGTTCGCCACCGCGCTGACCGTCGGCGCACTCGGCCTCACCGTGCGCGGATCGGCCCCCATGCTCTTCGTGGCGGCCATTCTCAGCTCCTTCCTCGGGACCGCGCTCGGCCTGTGGATGAGCGCGTTCGCCCGCACCGAGTTCGAGGCCGTGCAACTCATCCCGGCGGCACTGATTCCCCAGTTCATGCTGTGCGGCATCCTGCTGCCGCGGCACAACATGCTGCCGGTGCTCGACGCGATCAGCACCGTCATGCCGATGACCTACGTCGTCGACGCCATGGCCCGGCTGTCGACCTCGCGGCAGTTCGACCACTGGCTTGCCCGCGACATCGTGATCGTCATCGGCTGCACCGCCGCGGCCCTCGGCCTCGCCGCGGTGACGCTTCGCCGCCGGCACCCGTAGGTCCGGCGTGGTGGGTTGCAACGATCGGCCCTCGGCGTCGGTCAGGTACGGCACATCCGCCCCGCCCCGCCCGGGCGAGTTACTCATATCGGGCTACCATCGACGTGCTGGCTGCCAGGCATACGGCGCTGCGGTGGACCCGTCCCGGGTTCGCCGGGCGAGAGCCCCGGCAGTCCCCGGCGGGATGCGCCGGTCGAGATCGGGTTGATGCGGCATGGAGAGGACGGTCGGCGGTGGATGGATGAGTCCGGCCACGGATTCCCATCCGATGATGATCAGGGTGGTCCGCCTTCCAACCGCCGGCCGCGCCTGCCGCAGCCAGGCGGGCGATCCTCGGTGACCCGCGCCGATCCGGGTCCCGCCACGCAGACGACCCGGCGCCTCACCGCGCCGGGTCCGCACCGCTCGGCCACGCCGCCCTCGGATCCGGCCGCCGTGCCCGCCGACCAGGACCGGCCTGCTGAGCAGGGCCGGCCCACTAAGCAGGACCGGCCGGCTAACCAGGACCGGCCCGCCGGCGAGGACCGGTCGGCGGGGCTCCCTCCTCGGCGCTCCGGCCAGCCGTCGCCCAGTCCGGCGAGGCCGGCGAGTCCGACCGAGTTCACGGCAACGACTGAGCTGGCCGCGTTACGCCGCCGTCTCGGCATGCCCGACGTCGCCGACAGCCACCGGCCCAAGAGCGAGCCCTCGGGCGGGCGGGGCAGCAGCCCCGGCGCCCGGGAGGACGACCGGGCCGCGGGCACCGGCCCCGATCGAGACCGTCACCGTGGC
This sequence comes from Frankia tisae, assembly GCF_025403405.1. Lineage (GTDB taxonomy): Bacteria > Actinomycetota > Actinomycetes > Frankiales > Frankiaceae > Frankia > Frankia tisai. Next base: position 5,565 of record NZ_JANEZT010000321.1, on the reverse strand, counting down.
CGCGAGCTGGACCGGGATCCGGCCCTGTACTCCGTTGGCCGCTCCCAGCCGGCCAGGGAACGCCACCAGGACCCCGACCGCAGCCAGGACCCTGACCGCAGCCAGGACCCGCATCGCAGCCGCGACGCCAAAAGCGGGCCGCGACGCGGGCGACTCGGAGAGTCGGAGGCCGCCGCGGGCCACCGCCAGGGGCATGGCTACGGTCACGGCCGCGAGTTCGTCCCCGGACGGGGCCGGGACTCCGAGCGCACCGCCGGGCGGGCCTGGGACCCGCGCGACGAGGCACCGGCGGGCAAGCCCGGCTCCCGGGAAGCGGACCCGGCGCGCCGGGTAGAGCCGTTCGACCACGAGCGGACGCAGATCATCCGCGGGCTACGTGGGCGCCGGGTGCCCGGACCGGACAATTTCCGCTCCCCACACGCGCCCATAGCCGAGGGCCTGATCCCCATGTACGGCACGATGACCGGGGAGTTCTTCCTCGGTGGGCTCAACCGGCCGGATCCGGCGACCGGCGGCCCGGGCGTGCCCGCAGCGACCGGCGGGACGCCGGCCGCGCCCGGTCGGACGGCCGTCGCGGGCCGCGCCGAGCCGGCCGACTACGGGCTCGCGGACCTCAGCGAGGACGCCGGTGCGGGCGGTCGGCACCGGGTCGAGCGGACCCTTCGCGGATCGAGCCGCTCCCGGGCGATCTGGACGCTCGTCGATCAGGTGCTCTCCAGCGGCACGAACGCCGTGATGTCGTTCATCATCGCTCGCAGCGTGAGTCCGTCGGAGTTCGGCGCGTTCGGCGTGGCGTTCGCGATCTTCTCCCTGATGATCGGCTTTTCGAAGGCCGCGGGCACCGCGCCGCTGGGCATCAAGTTCGCGGACGTGTCCCCCCGGGTGTTCCGGGCGGCGGGCGCCGCGGGCACCGGGACCGCCTTCGTCATCGGGCTGTTCTCCGGGGTGGTGACGCTGGTCGTCGGCCTCGCGCTGGGCGGCGGCGTCGGCGACTCCCTGATCGCGATGGGGCTGGTGTTCCCGGCGCTGCTGCTCCAGGACGCCTGGCGGCAGGTGTTCTTCGCCGAGGGCCGGCCGGCCGCAGCCGCGGCCAACGACGGGATCTGGGCGATCGTCCAGTTCGGGGCGATCTTCTTACTGATCATCCGCGATGTGTCGACCTCGTGGGCGATGCTGCTGGCCTGGGGCGGGGCGGCAGCCGTCGCGGCCGTCCTCGGGATCTTTCAGGCCGGCTTCCGGCCCGCGACGAACCAGGCCCGGTCCTGGATCGCCGAGCACCGCGACATCAACGGCTACATGAGCGCGGAGTACCTCACCGTCCAGGGCGCCCAGCAGGCCTCGACGCTGCTGCTCGGCACCCTGGGGGCGATCGACCTCGTCGGCGCGCTGCGCGGCGTGCAGACTCTGCTCGGGCCGACGACGATCCTCGCGGTCGGGATCGTGAGCTGGGCGATCCCCGAGTTCTCCCGCCGCAAGGACATGTCGGCTGGAGCACGGCTGCGAGCCGCCTATGCGCTGTCCGGAGTGATCGTCGCCGTCGGTGCGATCTGGGGAACGGTCTTCCTGTTCCTGCCGGCGAGTATCGGTCACTCGCTGCTCGGCGACACCTGGGGGCAGACTCACCACCTGCTGGCACTGTCGATCGTGCAGCAGGCGGGGCCGGCGGCGACGGTCGGGCCGGCGTGCATGCTCTACGCGATGGGACAGGCGAAACTCACCTTTCGCGCGAACGCCGTCCTGGCCCCGCAGCTACTCGCCTACCCGATCATCGGGCTGGAGCTCGGCGGCGGGACGGGGGCGGTCGTCGGCTACATCGCGGCGTTCTGGATCACGGTGCCGTACTGGTTCCTCCTCGTCCGCCGGGTCGCCCGCGAGGCGGAACCGGACGGCGCCACCGGCACCGCCGACGCCGCCAAGGGGCCGGCCGGAGCGGAGCACGCCGGATCGAAGGAGCCCAAATGAGGCGAACCGTTCCCGCCCCCGACGGTGGGCGCCCAGAAATTCTTCAGATCACGACCGGCCCGTCGGGGGGCGGCGAACATATAGGTAGGATCTCGACCGGCGTCGAGACCGTTCCGGTGATTGCCGCCTGGCCCGGGGCCAGGCGGGGGGGTTGAGATGAATCTGCGCATCCTGTATCGATCCGTTGGTTCGGAGAACGCGAAGAACCGGCCGGCGTTCTACAGCAAGCAGCTGGCGCTCGCGTCTCTCCTGCGCGCCGCTGAGAAAGTCGAGATCCCGACAAAGATCGTTTTTGTCAACGACGGTCCGATGCCAGCGGATCGCCTTTCGATGATGGCGGGCGCCGGCGAGATCATCCCGGTCACGTGTGGCAGCAATCGCGCGTCTTACCGCCACGTCCTCCGAATGCCCCGGCTGCGCCGCTGGGCCGCCGACGATCTGGTGTGGCTCGCGGAAGACGACTATCTGTACACAGAGAACTCACTGTCCGCGCTGGTTTCCGCCGCCGCTGCCCTTCCGGACGTCGATTACTTCACTCTCTACGGCACGTCGCGGCTCTCCCCCGCCTCCACCCGCCGGCGCCCGCAGGTCACCGAGGACGCCGCCCACGAGCACGCCCCGCTGGTCGAGGGGGTGGCCTGGGCTCGTACCGCCACCACGACCAGCACCTTTGGTCTGCGCGTCGGCACCCTCGTCGAAGATGAGCTGCTGTTGCGCTCGATCCCCTTCGTCGGTGGCGCCTTCGACCGCGCGACATGCCTGACGCTGCAGGGCTTCCAACCATTCCGCCTGCCGGAGCTGGGCGGTGAGCCGCCCAAGGTGCAACCGGCGACGGCGGCCGCGCGGGTGGCCCGCCGGGCGGCGCTGACCGGGCTGCGGGCCACTCTGAACGCGGTCGCGCTGGCCCGGCCCGAACGACGGCGACGGACCCTGCTGGTCCCCGCGCCCTCTCTGGCCACGCACATGGAGCTGGGCGCCGCGCTCGTCGCCGGCCACGACTGGCCCGCGGAGGCCGACGGCGTCCGGGCCTGGATGGCGTCGCGGAACGCGAGCTCCACGGGACCGACGACGGAGCAGACCGCGCCGACGGGTGCGCGGCCCGCCGCGGCGAGCGGGATCCCCGCAGGCACCACGGAACCGGGCGTCCTGGTGTCGGGCACCTCCTCCCGGGCCGTTTCCGCGAGCGGCGCCGCCGCCGCCGCCTCGCCCGCGGCCGGGCGCTCGTCGGCGGCGTCGACCGACCATTCCTCGGCGCCGGGGGTCGGAGCGACCCCGCCTCCCGCTACACCGGTCCTACGCAGGCCTTTCGTAGCGTGAAAGCCGGGCGAACGCGTCTTTCCCTGGCCCTGCTGATGGTGACCGCGCTGTTGACCGCCGGGCTCGCGGCGTGCTCCGGTTCGTCGGAACCTGAGCCCGGTCCCAGCGGGGTGCGCTGGGTGTCCGGCGCCAACGGCAACTACCCCGCCGACGTCAACGCCTGGCAGGCGTTCACCGGCCGCAGGACCGGGCTCGCGATCGTCTTCACCGAGCGCAAGGACTGGTACAACATGGTCTCGGCGGACTGGCCGACGTCGGCCTTCACCCGGGACAAGTTCCCCGGTGAGCTGTCGATCGCGCAGCCGCCGTTCCCCCGCGACGGCAACGAGGCGACCTGCGCCAGCGGCGCCTACGACAACTACTGGCGCACGTTTGGCACGACGCTGACGAAGTTCGGCCGCGCCGACGCCTACATCCGGCTCGGCTGGGAGTTCAACGGCGACTACATGTACTGGCACGTACGCAATGTCGAGACCTGGAAGACGTGCTTTCGCCGGACCGTGACCGCACTGCGCTCGACCGCACCGGCCGTGAAGATTGACTGGAACATGAACGCCCACACCGACAAGCTGCCCGGGAGCGGGCAGGACGTGTGGGACGCCTATCCCGGCGACCAGTACGTCGACATCGTCAGCATCGACTCCTACGACCACTATCCCGCGTCGGTCAGCGAGAAGAGCTGGAACCGCCAGTGCCATCAGCGGTCCGGGCTGTGCACGGTGATCCAGTTTGCTCACGACCACGGCAAGAAGTTCGCCGTCCCGGAGTGGGGGCTGGTCCGGTCGGAGGGCGGCGGCGGCGACAACCCCTTCTACATCCAGAAGATGCACGAGATCTTCGCCGCGAATGTCGCGAATCTGGCATACGAGGCGTACTACAACAATTCCGAGCCGGACAACGTCCGGTCATCACTGTTCAAGCCGGATCTGAACCCCAAGGCCTCGAAGCGCTACCTGAAGCTGTTCGGCCCCGCCTCACCCGGCACCAGCTGATCCCGCACCCCGCCGCGGGACCGGGCGCAGCCAGAACCTTGTGATCGCAAGCAAATATGTGGCTCAGGTGACGGTGAGCAGGGTTCGGATCCGCTCCGGGCCGACCGCCAGCAGCAGCGTGGGCAGGCGCGGGCCGGTGTCCCTGCCGACCAGCAACCGGTAGAGCAGGACGAAGAACCCGCGCTGGGCCTGCTTGAGCTCGGCGGTGGCCGGCGCGTCCACGGGCAGCCCGCGCAGCAGCTTGGGCACGGCGTAGGTCAGCGTGGTGAGTCCGTCCAGCGACCAGTCCTCCTCGAGGCCGTCGACGAGGATGGCGAGGGCCTTGGTCTCGTCGGCGCTCAAGCCCGCCAGCGCCGCCCGGTCCGGCTCGGTCCGCACGATGGTGCGCTGCTCGGCGGGCACGTGCTCGCCGGTCCAGGCCCGCGCGCAGTCCAGCCGCGGCTGGAGGTCGTCGAGCGTGAACGGTGCCTCCCCCGTGCCGCCGGCTTCGCCTCCGCCGGACGCGTCGCTGCCGCGGGCCTGGCGCAGGATCCGCAGGATCTGGGTCGGATCGTCGGCGGTGATGTCGCAGATCGACGACAGCAGCCGGAACGGGAACACGGTGCGCGGGGCATCGACCGGGCCGCCCCCGACGGTCCCCCGCGAACGCGCCACCACGGTGACCTCCGCGGGCTCGGCCGCGCCGTCGCCGACCCGCCGGTTCAGCGCGTCCCACTCGTCGTAGACGCGTAGCACCTCCGCACCGAAGTCGACGGTGATGGCCTGGTTCGGCCGGCGCCGGGCGTAGATCCAGCGCACGATCGCCGGCTCCAGGATGTGCAGGGCGTCCGCCGGGGTGGGGGCCCCACCCGCCGACCCGGAGAGCTTGGCCCGCCCGCGAACCCCGACGAAGGAGTACGGCAGGTACACCGGCGGCTCGCCGCCGAACACCTCGCGGACGATGCTGCCGCCGACGGTGAAGCTCGACCCGGGCGAGGAGTGGTCCACCCCACCGGCCTCGAAGGCGACGTTCTCGAACGCCCAGCGCATCGGCCAGTCGACCTTCCACACCAGCTTGCCGTTCGCCGGCCCCCGCACGTCGAACCGGCCACGGTTGCCGCAGGAGGAGCAGGAGTAGTCACCCTGGCCGGCTGCCGGGTCGAAGGACGCCACCGCCGTCGTGTCACGGCCGCAGGCCTCGCAGTAGGGCCGGAACGGGAAGTAGGCCGACGCCGAGGCCGAACCCTCGTCGTCGGCGGCCCCCTCGTCGCCGGCGACGTCGACGTCCGCCGGCGGGGCCTCCCCTGCCGCCCCC
>NZ_JANEZT010000320.1 GCF_025403405.1 Frankia tisae | reverse complement strand
ATTCCGAACCCGGAAGCTAAGCTCTTCAGCGCCGATGGTACTGCATGGGGGACTGTGTGGGAGAGTAGGACGCCGCCGGACTTATACAAAGTGTGGGGTTGCCTTTTTAAGGCAACCCCACACTTGTTTTGTGCGTTCCGGATCGCCACACGGAGGTCCTGGCCCCGTCGGCTCGGAGCGAGGCCGTCGGGCATACCCCGTACTGTGGACATCGCTGTGCCATGCCGCGGATCCGCGTCCGGGGTCCCGTCAGGACCCCCTGGGCGCCGCGGCGGTCCGCGCCGGGTGGACCGGTGGGCCCGTGGCCTCCCGGCACAGCACACATCAGATCCGCGGCCGCCGACCGCGGCGCATGCGGGACGAAGGGGAACGGCCGGTCATGGCGAGGGAAGACAGTCCGAATGAGCGCGGCACATCGGTGCCGCACGCCTCCGACCGGCCCCAGCGGCACGAACGGGAGCCCGGGCGGGACGGCGCCCCTCGGCGCGGCGGCCGGTCCGGTCCGGACGGGGCGTTCGGGGGAGCCCCGCGCCGTGATCGCGCGACAGGCGGGGCTGGGCGTGGGGCGGCTCCGGCGCGGTCGGGGGCGCCGCGTTCTGGCGCCTTCCGGGGGCAGAACCCGGCCCGCGGCGGATGGTCCGCTGATGCCGCCAGCGGCGCGGGCCGCGCCAGGTCCGGCCAGGTTCGGCGGCTGACCGACGCGTCGGGCCGACCCGAGCGTCCCACCGGCGCCCGCTGGGCCGACCGCCCGGACCGCGACGGCGGCGCGGCTCGCGGTGGGCACGGCCGGGCCGAATATCCGGCTCGGCGTCCTGGTGCTTCCGAGGGATCCGCCGACGGTTCAACCAGGAGCCCTCGTTTCCCGCGTGCCGATCGGCCGCGAGGCGAGCGGGCACCGGCCGGTTCGGAGCGCTTTGACCGGCGTGGGCCGGCCGGCACCCAGGCCGGTGCGTCGTCCGACTCCGGTCGCCCTCGTGCCGAACGGTCGGACGGTGGGCGCCACGCCCCCGGCTCCCGCCAGGACGCGGGTGGGTATGGGCGCGCTGGCGGAGGGCCGCGCGAAAGTGGTTCTGGCCGGGCGGGCCAGGTGCCGGCGCACCCGACCGCGGAGTCGGCCTGGCGGGCCCGGCGCGGCCGTCCGACTACAGGCGAACGCACTTCCGACGGCGGCCATCGCACCGGTGCACCGGATGCGGAGCGGCGCCCAGCACGAGAGCAGTCGCGTGATCGGCACGATCGCCGTGACGATGCCGCTCGCGGGTACAGCTCCCGGGGGTACGGCGCGGCCGACGCCGGGCGTGGCCCGGACAGGGGGCCGACGGACCGCGGGCTGACGCGCGGGCGGGTACAGGCCGAGCGGCCGTCGCGTCCCGAGAGCGCCTCGGGTCGCGGCGGGTGGTCGCGCACCGACGCCGGCCAGGGCCGAGGGGGGCCCGCAACCCGACCGTGGGCCGCCGGGCAGCGGCCGGCAGCCGGGGCCCGGGCGCCGTCCGAACGTCCGCGGGTCGCCGGCGGCGAGCGCCCGCCCCGCCACGGCCAGGACCAGCGTCCCCATCAGGATCGGCCGTACAGCCAGGATCGGCGAGACGGCCGGGAGCAGCGGCCATGGGAGCGCGGGACACCTGACCGCGATGCGTCCGCGCGTGACGGCCGTCCCGACAGGTGGTCGTCCAACCGCCCGGCGGGCCCGCGGCCCACTGACTCCGCTGCCGGCAACGGTCGACGGGACGCACCTGTCACCCCGCGGGGTCCCGCTGAGCCCGGTTCCCCCGCCGGGCAGAGATCAACGGCCGGGCAGGGATCCACCGCGGCAGGCGGCGCCGAGCGGCGCGAGTACCGCGAGCAGCGGCCGTGGCGCGACGGGGCCGGCTCCGGTGCTCCCGGCTCCAGTGCTCCCGGCGCTGGGACCCGCGGCGCGGGTGCTCCCGGCGCGGGCGCGCGTGGTGCTGGTGCGCGTGGTGCTGGTACTGGTGCTCGGAGCGCGGGTGGCCGTGGGGAACGCGGCGGTGCTCCGGGCGCGCGCGCCGGGGGTGCCTCCCGAGGCGCCGCGGGGCGCGGGCTGCCATCGGGGCGCGGGGCGCCTGTGGGCCGCGGCGGCCGGCCGGGTGGACCGGGCCGTCCCGACGACCGGCGGGGAGACCGTCCGGATCGGGGCGGTAGGCCGGAGCGCATCGAGGGCGGCAGCCGGCGGCCCCGGGTGCAGACCCCGCCGCTGCCGGAGGAGGCACGCGCGGACATGCTCGATCATGACGTTCGCCGGTCGCTGAGAGGGCTGCCGGCGAATCTCGCCGACACCATCGCCCGTCATCTCGTCGCGACCGCGCTGCTGCTCGACGACGATCCGGTCGCGGCCCTCGCCCACGCGCGCGCCGCCGCGGACCGGGTACCACGGCTTCCCGCTGTGCGCGAGGCGGTCGGCATCGCGGCCTACCACGCCGGTGAGTACGCTGCGGCGCTCGTCGAACTGCGGGCTGCCCGGCGGATGGATGGTTCGGGGCACAACCTGCCGTTGATGGCGGACAGCGAGCGCGGCCTCGGCCGGCCCGAGCGGGCCGTCGCCTACCTGCGTGATCCGCAGGTCGACGAGCTCGACCCGGCGGCCCGCGCCGAGATGCTGATCGTGATCTCCGGGGCGCGCCGGGACCTGGACCAGCCGGAGGCTGCGGTCGTGCTGCTGCGCGACCTTGCCACCGCGAAGGGTGCACCCGCGCCGTGGGCCCCCCGGCTCTGGTACGCCTACGCCGAGGCGCTGCTGGCCGTCGGCCGTCGCGAGGAGGCGGCGCGGTGGTTCACCTCCGCCGCGGCCCTCGATGACGGCGAGACGGACGCGGCCGCCCGCGCCTACGAGATCACCACCGGCCGGCCGATGCCCGAGCCCGAGGATCTCGACTCCGCGGCTGCCGACGACGCCGACTCCGAATGGGAGTTCGACTCCGAACGGGGGTTCGACTCGGAGGCGGGGGTCGAGGCAGAGGCAGAGAATGCGGCAGAGGCGGAGAATGACGCCGTGGAGCCGCTGGGCGACTTGCGTGCGGCGACGGATCACGAGGACTCTTCGGGCCTCGCCGCCAGAGATGTCGACGTCGTCGGTTCGGCGGATGTCGGTTCGGCGGATGTCGACGCCGGCGCTGCGAGGGCGGAAGCAGGGGAGGCAGCGCAGCCTGCGGAGGTGGCGTCCTCGACTGTTCCCGGCACCCAGACACCCGAACACTCCGCCAAGGATGCACACCCAGAGCGCTGAGGCGCGTATGGAGTTGTGACCAGGGGGTGGTCCGCGTAGAGCTCCGAATCCTGGCGATTGCATGGGCGGTTGTGTGGGCAGTTGCTGGAGGTTGATGACAGTTGCGGGCACGCGAACCGTGATTAACCTCCAGTAACGCTGACCGCCAGGTGGCAGGACTGGCATCGACCGCGCTGCCCCGGCGCGGCAGAACACCATGATCGGCAGTGGCTGCCGACTATGCCACGTTCCGCCGCTGAACGGACGCCAGATCGTGCCGAGGGGTAAGCACGGTTTCAGGGCCCAGAACCGTGTTCAGGCCTCGGCACGATCCGGCCGCAATGTGGCCGGGAAGATCGGCAGCAGAAGTGGTCAGGCGTGCAGTGGGCGCAGGACGAGGCCTGTGCGCGGCTTCGGGGTGAACAGCGTCGACTTGCGGGGCATGCGCTCCCCGGCCTCGGCGACCGAGGTCACATCCGCGACCGGGGTCGGGTTGAGCAGCAGCGCGGTCCCGCCGGCCGCGGCTGCGGCGGCGATCGCAGCCGGCGCGTCGTGGTGGTAGTCCACGACGCCGACCGTGTCCGCGAGTCCCCAGACGTCCACGATCAGGGCCAGGTGGGCGACGGTGACGTCGAGCCGCCGGAAGGCGGCCGAGCGTCCCGCCGGCAGGCTGCGGGCCAGCAGCGCCGCGGTGGGTTCGGTGAGCAGGTAGGCGGAGGTGCCGTCGGTCACGACAAAGGCGTGCGAGCCCTGGCCGGCCTTGGCCAGTTCATCGAGCAGGTGGTCCGGGTCGACCCCGCCACCGGACCGCCCGGCGGGGCCTTGCGCCGACCCGGGCTCGCCGCCTGACCGCGTGGCGGTGACGTCCGGGGCGCGGCCGGCGGTGTCTGGGCCGGCGACGTCTGGGCCGGCGAGCCTGCGGACGGTGAACTCGGCGGCGGCCCGGCGTACCGCGGCGGCGAGGCCAAGCTCGGTCACCGCTCGGTGAATGGGGTGCACCTGCGGGCCGGAGACGGTCGCGTCGACGAGGAAGGCGAGCCCGAAGTCCCACGGACCCGAGCCGTCCCCGGCGGCATGCCGCTCCGCCTGGTACTGCCGGTAGGTGGCGTAGCGGTGATGCCCGTCGGCGATGACGGCCCGCCGGGGCAGCAGGTCGGCTGCCACGGCGGTGAGCACCGTGGGGTCGTCGATCGCCCAGAGCCGATGGGTCACCCCGTCGTCGGTGGTCGTCTCGACCTGCGGGGGAGTCGTGACCAGTTCGCTGACGATCCGGCTGGTCTCGCCGCCGCCGGAGTAGAGCAGGAAGATGGGTTCCAGGTTGGCGCGGGTCGCCCGGGTCAGCGCCAGCCGGTCCGAGACCGGTCCCGCCATGGTGTTCTCGTGCGGCAGGATGATCCCCGCCTCCGGGTCGGCCAGCGCGACCGCGCCGATCAGCCCCCGCTGGACGTGGCCGTCCTGCTCCTCCTCGCAGACGTAGATGGACGCCTTGTCGTCCCGGCGCAGCACCCCACCGTCAAGCCACTCCTGCAGCGTGCGGGCGGCGCCGTCGTAGTCGTCGCCGGGCAGGATGAGCCGCACCACGTTGTGGGCGTCGCGGGCCTGCAGCTGGGCGCGTTCGGCATCGTCGATGATGTCGTAGGGCGGCGAGGTCAGCGCGGCGAGGGCGGGCCCCGAGGCGGAGAAGCGCGCCGCCCGAAATGGCACGAGCACGAGCCCCGCGGGAACGGGTACGGGCTGATCGGCGTGCATCATCGGACTTGCGGCGTGGAGACCCCGCCGTTCACGGCGAGGAGGAAACGCCGCCCATTTCTGCCCATCGGTTGACATCCTTGTCGTAGAGCCGACTCGCCCGCGCGCAGCGGGGTAGCAGCCGGCGCGGTCGGTTGCGTGGCCCGATCGCCCGGTTGAAAGCCCGGGAGGTGGACCGGCGGAAGGACTGGGTGGAGAAGACCAGTACCGATCTGGCCCACCGGTACGACCTGATCCGGGTGGAGGCTCTGCCGATCGGGACCATGACCCGCTCGGCCCGTGGCACGGTCGAGAAAATCAACCCCGCGTGGACGTCGCAGACCTGCAACACCTGCGGGGTTCGGGACCGCCAGGCGCGTGAGAACCAAGCCGCCTTCCGCTGCCGGTCCTGCGGGTATCAGGCGAACGCCGACGTGAACGCCGCACGCAACATCGCCCTGGGGCATCAGTGGGCAACCACGTGGGTGACTGCGCGGGGAGGCGACGCTGACAGCCGGCCCGTGAACCGCGAACCTCGACACTGCACACCCCCTCTCCCGGTGGACGTGTAGCTGTTGGAATCCTCCGCGGTCAGGCGGGGGAGGATGTCAACAGCCGCATCGTAGGACCCGGCCGGTGCCCGCCGGCCCACCCGGGGGTTCGCCCGCCGGGTGGTGCCGGCGGCGGCCTGTTGGTGGGCGTCGCCGCGAACCCGCCCGTGGCGGCCGCGGTGACCTCAGCGCGTGGTGTGTCCGGTCGTTCCGGCGAAGCCGCCGGCCACCGGAAGTGATCGTTATCCGATCCGGGGGCGTCCCGGCGGCCTCTGCGGCGACACTGGTAAACGGGAGCTGGTGCATGCCGGCGGCGCAGCGTCAGGCGTTCGTCCACGTCGTGGAGGTGAAGATGGTCGACCAGACCGGCCGCCCGGGAGAGACTCCGGGCGAGGGCGCCCCGACGGACGGCGTCCGCCAGGGGCCGGCGGGCGAGGTCTACGACTGGTATACCCGCGGGATGGCCCTGCTGGGTCACGGGGACGCCAACGCCGCGGTGCAGCTGCTGGCGCACGCGGTCGCGGCCGAGCCGGGCTCACCGAGCGTCCGCGAGGCGCTGGGCCGGGCCCAGTTCACCGCCGGCCAGTACGTCGCCGCCCGGGAGACCTTCGCCTGGATCGTCGCCCATCACCCCACTGACGACTACGCACAGTTCGGTCTCGGCCTGTCCGCTCGCAAGATCGGCGATCTCCGTGCGGCGGTCGAGCACCTCGCGCTGGCGGCGGCGATGCGCCCGGACATCGGCCATTACGGGGTCGCGCTGCGCGGCGCCCGTGCGGCCCTGGCCCGGGCATGATCCGGGCATGATCCGATCGACTGCCGGGATCGTTCCGGCGCCGCCGTCCCCCGCGGCCGGCAGGCCCGCGACCAGCGCGACTCCGGGAGAGCCCCCCGTGCCTTCAGATCTCACCGCCGACCTGGTGGCCGAACCTCGCGGTGCGGCCCGGCCCGGCCCGCTGCGCGGCACGGACCGGCCGCTCGCCGAGCTGTTCGACGTCGCCCTCATGGACCTCGACGGCGTGGTGAACCGCGGCGGGGCCGCGGTGCCGCACGCCCCGGAGTCGATCGCCGCCGCCGGCCGGGGCGGCATGCGCACCGTCTACGTCACCAACAACGCCCTGCGCCCACCGGCGGAGGTCGCCGACCGGCTGACCGGGTTCGGGGTGCCGGCGCGGGCCGCGGACGTCGTCACCTCCGCGCAGGCTGCGGCGCATGTGCTCGCCGGACGGCTGCCCGCCGGCGCCCGGGTGCTCCTGCTCGGCGGGCGGGGGCTGCGCCAGGCGCTCACCGAGGAGGGGCTGACCCCGGTCGACTCCGCCGAGGACGCCCCGGTGGCCGTCGTCCAGGGATTCGACCCCGACCTCACCTACGCGCGCCTGGCCGAGGCGACCTACGCGATCCGGGCCGGCGCCTGGTGGGTCGCGAGCAACGCCGACCGGACGGTGCCGACCGAGCGCGGCATCGCCCCCGGCAACGGCGCGGTGGCCGCCCTGCTACGTGCCGCCACCGATCAGGAGCCCCTGGTCACCGGCAAGCCGGAGGCGGCGATGCACCGGGAGTCGATGCGCCGCAGCGGCGCCCGGAATCCGGTGATCGTCGGCGACCGGCTCGACACCGACATCGAAGCCGGATACCGCTCGTCGACGCCGACCCTGCTCGTCTTCACCGGGGTCACGACGTCGTCGGAGCTGCTCGCCGCGCCGCCCGAGCACCGCCCGACCTACCTGGCCGCCGACCTGCGGGGCCTGCTGCATCCGGCGCCGCCGGTGCGGGCGCGCCCCGACGCCGGGCCGCACGCCGCCGGCTGCGGCGGGTGGATCGCCCGCGTCGACGGCGGCGAGCTGAGCTGGTCGGCGGATCGCGCAGGCAACGGCCGCGGCAGCGGCGAGGGGACCGGCACCGGGAGGGGCGCCGGGGAGGACGCGGACGCGGGGGACGGACTCGACGCGCTGCGGGCCGCCTGTGCGGCGGTCTGGTCCGCCACCGACGCGGGCGGCGCCGTCCACACGATCGCAGCCGACCGGCCCGAGGGCTGCGCGGACCTGGTCGCGCCCGCCGGCACGTCCTGACACCGTCAGAGCAGGGAACGGACCCGCAGCAGGTCGCGCACGCTCGCGTCGACCTTCAGCCGGCCGCTCGTCCAGGCGGACAGCACCGACAGCCGACCCTCGGTCACCGCGACCAGATCGTCGCTGTTCACCGTCAGGGTGATCTGGGCGTCGTCGCGGTGGCCCTCGCCGACGTCGTGCAGGCAGCCGTCGCGCAGCTCGCCGGAGAAGGCGGTCCCGAGATCCGGGATCCGGCAGAGGATTGTTCGGTCGGGGGC
>NZ_JANEZT010000031.1 GCF_025403405.1 Frankia tisae | reverse complement strand
CCCGGGCCCCCGGAGCCATCCACCGCCTCGCCCGAACCGGCGGCGTCACCCGCGATCCGCCCCTCGTCGTGCTGCCCCGCCGGGTTTCCCGACACCTCACCACTCCCTCGGACCTGGCGCGCCGACCGCCCCGCGGTCGTGACGTGTTCGTCAGACGCACGATACATTTCGCCCGGTCCGCGAGACGCCCCCCGCACGAGCGACACCCGCCGCCGACAACCGCCGCCGACGCTCGACAAGCGAACCGCGCCGCGTGTACGAGCCGTCAGAGATCGGCGCCGGACCCTTGCACGCTATGCCACATGTGGCATAGCGTGCCACATGTGGCAGGCCCGCCATCCCGGTTGCCGGACGGGGACGGCGCGGCCGGCGTTCACGACGTTCCGCCAGGTGCGGCCGGCGGGCAACCGGATGACGGTCCCCGTGGCGTCCACCTCCGCCCGGCCCCGTGCCGGCTTCACGCGAGGAGTTCCGATGACGTTGGACCTGAAGGCAGCCGCTTCGACGCTGAACGGGCTGCGGCCGTTCCCGGTGGCGGTCACGACCATCCTGAACGGCCGGGCCAACGGACTGATGTCGCTGTCCGCCGGCGCCGCGAGCATCGTGCCCGAGTCGCCGCGCGTGACGATCAGCCTCACGAAGTACAACCTGACCCACGACCTGGTCCTGGAGTCCGGTGTGTTCGCGATGCACCTGCTGGCGGCGACGCCGGAGGAGCAGTTCGCGATCTCCCTCGACATCCTCATGGGCCTCGGCGGGAGCTCCGGCCGCGACGGGGACAAGATCAGCCAGTTCCGGACGAAGCCAGGCGTCACCGGCACCCCGATCCTGCTGGACGCGCTCAGCTACGTCGAGGGACGGGTCGTCCACTCCCTCGACATCGACGAGAGCACACTGTTCGTCGCCGACGTCGTCGCCGCGGAGCAGCTGCACGACGGCGAGCGGCTGCGCGTGGGGCCGGCGTGGGGCGCCCTGCCCAAGGAGTGGATCGAGCAGTACGACCGCAACCACCACCCCCAGCTCGAGAGCGCGCGTAAGTACCGCGAGCAGGCGAAGTCCTAGGCCCCGGGCCTGGCCTCGCCGCCGGGCCACCACCCCCATCGACCCGATCACGGGAGTGTGAGTGAGCGACAAGCACGAGCTTCTGGTCCGTCAGTTCCTCGACCGGCTGGTCGAACGGGACTACGACGCGGCGGCCGCCTGCGTCGCCACAGACGCCCGCTACCACGTGAGCGCGTGGCAGCCGGCGGTCGTCGGGCGCCCGGCCATCCGCGCGGAGTTCGACCGGCAGGCGGCCCTCTACTCGGCGTTCCACTACGAGCTGGTCTCGGTGGCCTCCACCGACACCGTCGTCTTCACCGAACGGCTCGACAACCTCACCATGGGCGGACGGTCCGTCGTCCTGCACTGGTGCGGGGTGTTCACGTTCGACGCCGACGGGCTGATCTCCGTCATCCGCGACTACTACGACATCAAGGAGCTGGAGCAGGCCCTGGCGCCAGCCTGATGCAGCGCCCCGCGCCCGGCGCGGGCAGACAGACACGATCCCCGCGTACGGCCCTTGAGGCATCCGTGCGCGGGGATGCGTCGTCGGGGGCCGGTCGGCCAGCCGGCGACCGTCTCCAGCCGGCGGACCGCCCCCGGCAGCCAGGGTCCGCTCCTCTAGGCGCGACTGGGCGACCCGGTGACGTCCGGGTCCGGGCCGGGGCCCGGACCGAGACCGCGGCCGAGCAGGTCGAGCGCGTCCAGCAGGTGCGTGCGCAGGCTGCCCCGGCGTGCCGCCCAGCGGCGGGAGCCGACGACGAGCGCGGTGGCCGCGCTGATCCCGGCGAGCTCCGGCCACAGGTCATCCGGGGCCAGCCCCGCCCGCCCGGCCAGGGCCTCGGTGAGCATCGGGCTGGTCACGGTGACGACGAGCTGCTGGACCCGCTCGTTGCCGTAGCTGTGGGCCATGGCGCGCTGCCAGCGGCGCAGGTAGTCGTTGGTCTCCCCGGTCAGCACGTCCACAGCGTTGCGCAGTGCCGCGAACGGCGGCTCCGCCGACGGGCGGTGGGCGGTCTCCTCGGCGATCGACGTCGCCAGGCGGACCGGCAGCGCGGTGAGGATCATCTCCTTGCCCGGGTAGTACCGGTAGAAGCTGCGCACCGACACCCCGGCGGCGGCCGCGATCTGCTCGACCGTGACCTCGTCCATGGGCCGGGTCGTGAACAGCTCCAGCGCGGCCTGCTCGATGAGGTCCGCCGCCATCGCGCGGCGCCGCACCGCCAGGGTCGCGGACAACCGCCCGTTCCCGGCCGCCTCCACCGTCTCGAATCCCCCTCGTCCGGACCACGGCAGCCGGCCCCCGGCGCCCCAGGCATGGTCATGATGCGGCCGCCGCGCCCGCTCCGTCACCCGGCCAGGCTTCCTATCGTACGGAGCGGGGCTAGCGGACCAGGGCGGCCAGGGCGGTGCCGATCCGCTCGATGTCCTCGCGGAAGGCGGCCAGGCTGCGGCTGGTCGGCTCGATCGTGATCCAGGTGACCCCGGCATCCTCGTACGCACGGTAGGACGCCGCGACGGCACGGCTGAAGGCGTCGACGTCGGGCAGCAGCTCGGCCTCGTAGGGCACGAACGACACGTCCAGCGGGGCCGCCCCGGCCTCGGCGCGCCGGTCCTGCACGCCTCGCACGGCCTCGGCCAGGGCCGCCACGTCCTCCATCGGCGGCGTCTTGGTGATCTTCGCTACGGCGACGGACTGCCCCATCGGCATCCAGCCGTCGGCGAGGGTCACCGCGCGCCGCCGCGCCGCGTTGCTGTTGCCGCCGATCCAGATCGGCGGGCCCCCGGCCTGCACCGGTCCGGGCAGCGAGGTGTGCCCGTGCAGCGGGAACGTCGGGTCGTCCCGGTCGACGCTGCGGCCCGTCCAGACCGCCCGCATCGCCGGGATGGCCGCGTCGAGCAGGCGCCCGCGCTGGGCGAAGTCGGCGCCGAGTGCGGCGAACTCGGTCTTCAGGTAGCCCGCCGCGACGCCCAGGGTGAGCCGCCCGGCGCTGAGCCGGTCCAGGCTCGCCGCGGACTTCGCCAGCAGGTAGGGGCTGCGGTAGCCGGCGACGGCGACGTAGGTCATCACCCGTAGCCGGGTCGTCGCCGCGGCCAGGAAGCTCAGCGACACGAACGGGTCGAACGAGTGGTGGCCGCCGCCTGCGAGCCAGGTGTCGTCGGGGACCGGGTGCTCGCTCATCGAGACCGCGTCGAATCCGGCCTGCTCCACCAGCCGGCCGACCTCGGCCAGGTCGCCATCGCCGATCCAGCGGTCGTAGTGCTTCACGGCACGCATCGGGAACATCAGGTTCAGGCGCATGGACACCTTCCGTTGTTGCCGGCCGGGACCCGGCCGCGGCGCCCGCGCGGATGCGGGCTGATCTGACACGGGCTGATCTGACACGGGCCACCCGACGTGGGCCGGGGATGCGCGCCCGCCGCGGCAGGGATGCGCATCGCCACCGGCGTGCCTTCGGGCCGCGTGCATGGCCCTGGCGCACCGGCCTCCGCCCGGCGCGGGCGCTTCCGGAGGCGGATGGGCGGCTGTACCCACTATGCTGTTCTGACAGCTACGTCACAAGTGTCGGCGCCGCGGGCCGCTGCCGAGACGCCCGCCGACGGCGGGGAACGCGGCCCGCTGCCCGGGCCGCCCGATCTCGTCCGGACCCCGCGGCCCGCCGCCGGACCCCTCGAGGACGGGGAGGCCGACGGCGAGGCCAGAGAGGGAAACCATCGATGGGTAACCGCCTCGCGGGCAAGACCGTGTTCGTGTCAGGGTCGACCCGCGGCATCGGCCGTTCCATGGCGGAGCTGTTCGCCGCCGAGGGGGCGCGCGTGGCCGTGACCGGCCGAACCGTCGCCAAAGGTGAGAAGGTCGTCGCCCGCATCCGCGCGGCCGGCGGCGAGGCGGAGTTCTTCCCGCTGGACATCACCGACGAGGCCAGCGTGCACGGCACGATCGACGCGGTGGCCGCGCACTTCGGCGGGCTGAGCACGCTGGTGAACAACGCCGCCCCCACCGACGCCGTCGCCTCGACGATCAAGAAGATCGCCGACTACACGACCGAGGAGTGGAACCACATCCTGCTCGGCACGCTGACGGGCAACGTGTTCTGGGCCTCGAAGTACGCCTGGCCGTACCTGCGCGAGGCCGAGGGGGCCGCGATCGTGAACGTGTCCTCGGGCCAGTCCATCGCCGGGTTCACCGGGTTCGGTGCCTACGCCGCGGCCAAGGGCGGCGTCAACGCCCTGAGCCGCACCCTGGCCGTCGAAGGCGCCGCTGACGGCATCCGCTCCAACACCATCGTCGTCGGGCGAGTCGTGAGCTCGCCGGGCGACTCCGGGGCGCTCACCGGCGGCGGCCGGCTCACCCGCATCGGCAACCCGACGGACATCGCGTACACGGCGGCGTGGCTCGCCTCCGACGAGGCCGCCTTCGTCACCGGCGCGACGGTCACCGCCGACGGCGGCTTCAGCGCCAACGGCGACGCCGCCGCCGGCGAGGGCTGAGCGTGCCGGTCGCCACCCACCAGGGGACAGTGGACGTCGCTGTCAGATCGAGGGCCACCCAGGCCGGTACCACCCGATCAGGAAGTGCCGGACCCGTCACCGACGGGCCCGGAAGCGAGCACGGCGGGGCCGGATCCCTGCTGGCCACCGACGAACAGGAGCCCTTCATGGCATCAGCACCCGCCGCACCGCGACGGCAGGTCCGATGAGCGCGCCGGCACCGGGCAGCGCCACCACCGTCCCCGCGGCCTCGGCCGGGACGGCGTCCCCCGGCGTGTCCGAGGCCGCGGCCACGCCCAGCGCGGCCACGCCCACCCCGAGCGCGCCCGCTCCGGCCGTCTCCACCCCGGTCGGGCCGCTCGGGACCACGGTGCTGCACACGGTCGAGCGGGGGATCGCGACGATCACCCTGAACCGGCCGGAGGCCGCGAACGCGATCCAGCCGGCGATGCGCGACGTCATCATCGACCTGCTCGCCCAGGCCGATGCCGACCCCGAGGTCCGGGTGGTGGTGCTCGCCTCGAACGGGCGGCACTTCTGCTCCGGCGCCGACGTCACCGGGATCGCGGCGAGCCGCGCGCAGGGCGCCGAGAAGCGGGTCACCGACGCGATGCGGCGCATCATGACCGGTGCGCAGCGGTTGGTCTCCTCGGTCCTCGACTGCGGCAAGCCGGTCATCGCCGTCGTCCAGGGCCCGGCCGCCGGCCTCGGCGCGCACCTGGCGTACGCCAGCGACCTGGTGGTGGCCGCGGAGAACGCGATCTTCGTCGAGTCGTTCGTGCTGCGCGGCCTGGTCGTCGACGCCGGAGGCGCCTATTTGCTGCCCCGGCGTATCGGCATGCAGAAGGCCAAGGAGCTGGCGTTCTTCGGCGAGAAGCTGCCCGCGAGCGAGGCCCTCGCCCTCGGCCTGGTCAACCGGGTCGTGCCGGCCGCCGAACTCGCCGCCACCGCCGCCGAGTTCGCCGACCGGTTGGCCGGCGCCGCCACGAGCGCCATCGCGCTGACCAAGCGGCTGTTCAACGAATCCCCGGACGTCGACCGGGCCGCGGCCTTCCTCGCCGAGGGCATGGCCCAGGAGCTGCAGTCGCACGCCCACGACTCGACCGAAGGGGTGACCGCGTTCGTCCAGCGCCGCTCCCCCGACTACCGCGGCTACTGATCCGCGGCCACTGATCCGCGGCCACTGATCCGCGGTTACTGATCCGCGGTTACTGATCCGCGGTTACTGATCGTAGGAGGACACCCATGGCAACCGCCGCACCCCGGGTCGACCTGCCGACCATCGAGGACGAGAACCGGCCCTTCTGGGACGCCGCCCGCCAGGGCCGCTTCCTGATCGCCCGCTGCGCGTCGTGCGGGCGGGCGCACCACTACCCCCGCCCGTTCTGTCCGTTCTGCTGGAGCGAGGACGTGTCCTGGGAGGACGCCAGCGGCCTGGCGACCCTCTACACCTACTCGACGGTGTTCGTGAACGACCTGCACCCGTTCGCCGAGCGGATCCCCTACGTGGCGGCCCTGGTCGACCTGGCGGAGGGGCCCCGGGTGATGACGAACATCATCGATGCCGACCCGGCGGACCTGCACATCGGCATGCCGCTGACAGTCGCCTACCGGGAGCTGACCGACGAGATCACCGCGCCGGTCTTCCGCCCCGCGGATCCGGCCACCTCAGCCGCCAGCGGCTGAGAGCCGGCCGCACCGGCCGGCGACGCACACGATTCCGCCACGCACACGTTTCCGCCAGGCACACGTTTCCGCCAGCACACAGGGAGTTCGTATGGCAGGCCTACTCGAGGGCAAGATCGCACTGGTGACCGGCGCCGGCCACGGCATCGGCCGTGGCCACGCGCTCGAACTCGCCAAGCACGGCGCGACCGTCATCGTCAACGACCTCGGCAGCACCGTCAGCGGCGAGGGCCGCGGCCGTGACGCCGAGGAAGTCGTGAAGATCATCGAGAAGCGCGGCGGCACCGCCGTGGCGGACTTCGGCGACGTCGGCGACGAGGAGCAGGTCGAGGCCACCGTCGCCCGGGCCTTCGACGAGTTCGGCCGCCTCGACATCGTCGTCAACAACGCCGGCATCGTCCGCGACAAGGCCGTGTGGAACATGAGCACGGCCGACTTCGACCTGGTCCTGCGCGTGCACCTGCGCGGCACCTGGCTGGTCAGCCGGGCGGTCGCGAAGCGCTGGCGGGCCGCGGCCAAGGCCGAGGGCGGCCGGGTCTACGGCCGGATCATCAACACGACGTCCGGCGCGGGCCTGTCCGGCCACTTCGGCCAGACGAACTACAGCGCCGCGAAGGCCGGCATCGTCGGGCTGACCCTGACGCTGTCGCTGGAGCTGGCGAGCATCGGCGTGACCGTGAACGCGATCGGCCCCGGCGGCCTGACCCGGCTGTCGGGCACCATGGCCGGCCAGGCCAAGCCCCTGGAGCCCGACGAGCGGCCCGAGGACGAGTTCGACCCCAAGGACCCGTCGCTGTGCAGCCCCGTCGTCGCCTGGCTCGCCAGCGACGAGGCCGGCCATGTCAGCGGCCAGGTCATCAAGGCCATCGGCGAGCGCATCCAGCTCATGGGCGGCTGGCACGAGCAGGCCGTGGTGAACAACGGCGGCAAGCGCTGGGACGCCACCAAGCTCGGCCCCCTGTTCGCCACCGACGTCTTCCGCACCCGCGCCCCGGGCCTACGCCTCGGCGGCTGAGCGCCGCACGTTCGGTGCCGCGCAGTTCGCGCAGTTCGGTGCCGCGGCAGTTCGGTGCCGCGGCTCAGCCCGCGGCCAGCGTGCGCAGGGCGGCGGTGTCCACCTTGAGCATGCTGGTCAGCGGGAGCGCCTCGACGACCTCGAGGCGGTCCGGCGCCTTGTAGTCGGCCAGCCGTCCCCGCACCCAGGCCCGCAGCTCGGCGAGGTCCGGCGGATCCGCGGGGTCGGCCGGCTCGACGAAGGCAACCCCGATCTCGCCGATCACCGGGGCCGGCGCGCCGACGACCGCCGCGCGCCGCACCCGGGGATGCTCCGCCAGCACGTTCTCCACCTCCAGCGGGTACACGTTGTACCCGCCGCGGATGTAGAGGTCGCTGGCCCGCCCGCGCAGCCGCAGGTTGCCGTCGGCGTCGAGCGACCCGAAATCGCCGCTGACGAGCCAGCCGTCGCCGCGCAGCACCGCCGCGGTCTGGTCGGCGTCGTTCCAGTAGCCGCGCATCACCGTGTCGCCGCGCACCCAGACCCGGCCGACCTCGCCGGTCGCCACGTCGCCACCGGCGTCGTCACGCAGGGCGATCTGGATGCCGGCCTGGGGTCGGCCGACCGTGCGGAACTGCACCTCCGGCGGGTCGTCCGGCTCGGTGCCACAGATGCTCGGCGACTCGGTCATGGCGTAGCGGACGACGAGGGGCACCCCGAGCCGGGTGACGACCCGCTCCACCAGCTCGGGCGCCGCCGGCGCGGTCGCGGCGAGCCCCAGGCGCAGCGTCGCGACCGCCCGCACGGTCCGCTCGGCGTCGGGCAGCTCCAGCAGCTTGGCCCACTGGGTCGGCACGGCGCCGGCGACGGTGATCCGCTCGTCGTGCAGGATGCCCGCCATCCCTGCCGCCGACCAGGGCACCGGGCTGATCACCATGGTGGTGCCCCAGGCGAGCTGATCGACGATCTTCGCCATGTACCCCGCGTGGGCGAAGGGGGTCGCGACGAGCCGGCGGTCGAAGGGCCGGCTCATCACCCCCGCGGAGGCGACGGCGGCGGCGAGGTTGCGGTGGTCGAACCAGGCCCCCTTGGGTAGCCCGGTCGTCCCGGACGTCCAGATGATGACCACCGGGTCTGCCGGCGCCACGACCGGGCGGCCGCGGCCGAGCCCCGGGTGGCGCCGCAGCGCCGCGAGCTCGGATCGCGCCAGCACCGGTAACCCTGCTGGTACCGCGGGCAGCTCCGCCGCAGTGTCCCGGATCACCAGCGCCGGTCGACACCGCTCGAGAATCCCGGTCACCTCGCGCGCGCCGAGCCGGGTGTTCAGTCCGGTGGTGACCGCGCCCAGCCGGGCCGCGGCGGCGTAGCAGATCGCGTAGTCGACCGAGGACGGCAGCATGAGCGCCACGACGTCGCCGGGCCCGATCCCGCGCGCCGCCAGCGCCCCGGCCAGTGCGTCGGAGGCCGCCGCCCACTCGGCGAAACTGATCCGCCCGTCCGGCCCGACGTAGGCCTCCCGGCCGCCGAAACGCGCCGCGGCCGCGTCCAGCGCCGCGGTGACCGTGGCATACGAGTCGGGCTCGCCCAGCGGCGGGGACGGCGACACCGACGCCGACACCGACTCCGCCGCCGGGGAGCCGCCCACGCCGCTCAGTCCCGGCCGAGGATGACGGTCCCCGACGAGCAGAGCCAGCCGCCGGTGCCGCTGACGCAGGCCAGTCGGGCGTCCGGCACCTGCCGGCCCTCCGCCTCGCCGCGCAGCTGGCGCACCGCCTCGACGATGAGGAACAGGCCGCGCTGCCCGGGGTGGCACGCCGACAGGCCGCCGCCGTCGGTGTTGGTCGGCAGCGCCCCGCCGACGCGCAGCCGCCCGTCGGCGACGAACGGGCCGCCCTCGCCCTTCTTGCAGAAGCCGAGGTCCTCCAGGGTGACCATCAGCATGTACGTGAACGCGTCGTAGAGCTCGCAGACGTCGATGTCCTCCGGGCTGACCCCGGCCCGGGAGAACGCCAGCGGCCCGGAGACGGCCGCGGGACCGGTCGTCACGTCCTCCCACTGGCTGGTCGACACGTGTGTCACGCACTCGCCCGTGCCGAGGATCCACACCGGCGGGCGCGGCAGGTCGGCGATGCGGTCCTCGGCGACCAGCACCGCCGCGGCGCCGCCGTCCGAGCGGATGCAGCAGTGCAGCTTGGTGAACGGGTCGGCGATCATCGACCCGGACAGCACGTCGTCGATCGTGATCGGGTCGCGGTAGTACGCCTCGGGGTTGGGGCCGGCGTTGTGGCGGGCGGAGACGGCGATCTCGGCGAGCTGCTCGATCGTCGTACCGAACTCGTGCATGTGCCGGCGGGCGGCCATGGCGTACTTGGAGATCAGGGTGTGGCCGTAGGGGGCCTCCCACGACTGCGGCCCGCGGCTGCCCCAGTTCAGGCTCGCCGTGCGCAAGCGCTTGCGCAGGTCGGACCGGGCCGTCGAGCCGTAGGTGAGCAGCACCACGTCCGCATGCCCGGCGGAGATCGCGTCGGCGGCGTGGGCGGCCATGACCTCCCACGACGCCCCGCCGACGGTGGTGGAGTCGATCCACCGCGGGCGCAGGCCCAGGTACTCGGCGACGTCGATCGGCGCCAGCGTCCCGAGCGAGGTCGACGCGAGCCCGTCGACGTCACCCGGCCCGAGCCCGGCGTCGGCGAGTGCGCGGCGGCTGGCCTGGGCGATCAGCGCGTACGGGGTGGAGCCGTCGGTGCGGCCCACGTCCGACAGGGCGACGCCGGCGATGGCGACCCGGCGGCTCATCGCCCGACCACCGCGGGCGGACAGGGGCGCAGGAGGTTCGGGCGGGACGGCGGTCGAGTCATGTGTCCTCCGATCGGGTGCCGGCAACGGCCGGCTACTGCGCCGCCGGCTGGGCGACCAGGCGCGCAAGATGGTCGGCGGGCTCGCCGAGCAGGTGCTCCAGGACGTGCGCCCGCTTCAGGAACAGATGCGAGTCGTGCTCGAAGGTGTAACCCATGCCGCCGTGCACCTGGATGGTGGCGGAGGCGTTCTCGACGGCGAAACGGCCGGCGATGCTCTTGGCGGCGAGCGCCTGGAACTCGGCGTCGGCCCGCCCGTCCTGGACGCAGATCGCCGCGAACAGCACCTGCGACAGCGCGGCCTCGGCCCGCACCGCCATGTCCGCGCAGGCGTGCTTGATCGCCTGGTTGACCCCGATGGGCCGGCCGAACTGCACCCGTACCTTGGCGTGCTCGGTGGACAGGTCGCGCGTCGCCTCGGCGATCCCGACGCTCATCGCCGCCGTCAGCACGAGCGCGCGCAGGCGGATCGGCTCCTCCTGCGTGCTCACCCAGGCGATGATCGGGACCGCGTCCGCGCGCGCCTCGGCCAGCCGGATGCCCGGGTCGATCGCCGGCTCGGAGTGCACGTCGGTCAGAGCGGCGGTCTCCACCAGCGCGGCGCCCGCGGGGTCGAGCAGCAGGAGGTAGCGGGAGTCGGCCGCATCGAGCAGCTGGAACCGCCCGTCCAGGGTCGAGGGGGTGGTGGCCGCGTCGAACCCGTCCGGGCCGCGGCGCAGGGCCAGGCCCACCGTCGCCTTGCCGGACAGGATCGCCGACGCCGTCTCATGCTGGCCGGCAAGCGCCGCGACGCGGGCGCCCAGCACCGTCGGCAGGAACGGCCCCGGCACCAGGCGGCGGCCCATCTCCCGGAACAGCAGCGTCTCCTCGGCCAGCTCGCACCCGGCGCCACCAAGCTCCTCGGCGATGCCCAGGCCGAACAGGCCCAGCTCCGCGCTCTCCGACCAGATCCGCCGGTCCACGACCACGGGTGCGTCGCGTCGCTCCCGGATGACCGAGATCGGTAGCTCGTTGCCGAAGAAGTCGGCGGCGAGGGAGGCTATCTCCATCTGGGCCGGCGTGGGTAGCAGGTCCACGGTGCGCTCCTCAGGGTGTTTCGATGGCTGCTGGGGATTCGGTGGGCTCGGCAGGCGCCGCCCGCGTGAGGCGGGTTCAGCGCGGCAGGCCGAGCACCCGATCGCCGATGATGTTGCGTTGGACCTCGGACGTTCCACCACCGATGGACACCGAGTACGAGTACAGGTAGTTGCCGGACCAGCCGCCCGGCTCCCAGCGCGAGACGAACCGCAGGGCGTCGGCGCCGAGCAGGTCGAACGCCAGCCGGTACACCTTCTTGGCGATGTCGGAGTAGAACAGCTTGACCATCGACCCCTCGGGGCCGGGCTGGTCGCGGTGCATGTTGCGCGAGATGCCGGCGTAGGTCATGGCACGCAGCGACGCGACCTCGGCGCGCGCGGTCGCCAGGCGTCGCGCGATCTCGTCGTCGGCGATCGCCGGGCGCCGCCCGTCGGGGCCGGTGCGCTCCTTAGCGAGGTCGATGAGCTTCTCCACGGTGCTGGCGAGGCGGACCTGGTTGGCGGTGAAGGCGGTCCCGCGCTCGAAGGACAGCGTGGACATCGCCACACTCCAGCCGTTGTTCAGCCCCCCGACGACGTTCTCCAGCGGGATGCGGACGTCGTCGTAGAAGACCTCGCAGAACTCGGCGCCGCCCTCGATCGTCTCGATCCCGCGCACCTCGATGCCGGGAGAGTGCATGTCGCAGATCACCCAGGAGATGCCGTGGTGACGTGACCCTTCGGGGTCGGTGCGGACCAGCAGCTCCTGCCAGTCCGCGAGAGTGGCGAAGCTGGTCCAGATCTTCTGCCCGGACACGACGAGCTCGTCGCCCTCGATGCGGGCCCGGGTGCGCAGCGCGGCGAGGTCGGAACCGGCGTCCGGCTCGGAGAACCCCTGGCACCAGATCACCTCCCCGCGCAGGATGCGGGCCAGGTGATAAGTTTTCTGCTCCTCGCTCGCGCGAGTCATCAGGGTCGGCCCGGCGTGGCTGAGGCCGACGAAACAGGCGTCGATGCCCGGCAACCCGGCGCGCCCGTACTCCTCGAACCAGATCAACTGCTGCAGCAGGGAGAGCCCGCGGCCGCCGTACTCCTGCGGCCAGGAAATACCCGCCCAGCCGCCCTCCCACTGGGTGCGCTGCCAGGCGAGATCATACTCACGCATCGCCGGGCCCATCTCGGGGCGAATCTCCCGGGGGGCGTTCTCCTCGAGCCAGGTTCGCACCTGCTCACGGAACTCGACCTGCTCCTTCGAGAAGTCAAGGTCCATTCGTCGGCCTCCGTCCCACCACCTGGCATCTCGTGACGCCCTTGTCAGATACTAGCTTTACCAGGAGGCCAGGGCGCCCGCTCGCGGACAGGGCTCGACACGGGGCGCGGGCGCCACCCCCGAGCCGGAGGATCGATGATCGACCGATGACCACACCGACCAACCCGCCGACGAACGGCCCCGCCACCAGCGGGGACGCCACCCGCGCGCAGTCCGGCACCCACACGCCCGCCCCCAACGGCGCGACGGGTGCGGCAACGCCCCCGCTCGTTGCGCGACGCGGCTGGGAGGGGCGCTACTTCGAGGACTTCGCCGTGGGCGACGTCTACGACCATCCGCTCGGCCGGACGATCACCGCGACCGACAACACCTGGTTCACGCTGCTCACCCAGAACACGGCGCGCCTGCACTTCGACCAGCACTATGCCGCGCAGACGGGATTCGGCCGCACGCTGGTGAACTCGACTCTCACCCTCGCCCTCGTCACCGGCCAGAGTGTCACCGACGTCTCGCAGAACGTGATGGCCAACCTGGGTTGGGACGAGGTGCGCCTTCCCCACCCGGTCTTCGAGGGTGACACGGTCTACTCCCGTTCGATCGTGCTCGGGCTGCGGCCGAGCAAGTCCCGGCCGGACGTCGGGGTGGTGGAGGTCCGTACCCACGGTTACAACCAGGACGGCGACGAGGTGATCAGTTTTCGCCGGACGCTGCTGGCCTATCGACGCGGCCACGGCCCGCGGCCGCCGGCCCTGCCGCCGCTGCCCGACTCCCCTGCCGCGCGCTGACCCGCCGCGCACCGCTTCACCGCGCGCTGACCCTCCGCCTGGCCCCATCCCGTCCCGACCACCCCGCGAGACCATCCAGGCCCGGCCGGCGCGCCGCGGCCCGCGGATGGCGAGGAGACCGCCGTGTCGAGTGTGACCACCCGTCTGAGCCCTGAGGAAGAGCAGATCGTCCGACTGGTCGCTACCTTCGTCGATGAGAAGGTCCGACCGGTCGCGCAGGAGCTCGACCACACCAACACCTACCCCGAGGACCTCATCGAACAGATGAAGGAGATGGGGGTCTACGGTCTCGCGATTCCGGAGCCCTACGGCGATTTCGGCGTGTCGACGTCCTGCTACGCACGGGTGACCGAGGAGCTGTCGCGCGGCTGGATGAGCCTCGCCGGCGCATTCGGCGGCCATTCCGTCGTCTCCAAGCTGCTCCTGCGCTTCGGCACCCAGGAGCAGCGGGACAAGTACCTGTCCCGGATGGCCACCGGCGAGCTGCGCGCCACCATGGCACTCACCGAACCTGGTGGCGGCTCGGACCTGCAGGCCCTGCGCACCGTCGCTCGGCCCGACGGCGACGGCTGGGTGGTCGACGGCACCAAGACGTGGATCAGCAACGCCCGGCGTTCCGGCCTGATCGCGCTGCTGTGCAAGACCGACCCCGCGGCGAAGCCGGCGCATCGCGGCATCAGCATCCTGCTCGTCGAGCACGGCCCTGGCTTCACTGTCTCCCGGGACCTTCCCAAGCTGGGTTACAAGGGCATCGAGACCTGCGAGCTGCACTTCGACGGGTACCGGGCACCCGGCGACGCCGTCCTCGGCGGCGTGACCGGAAAGGGCTTCAACCAGATGATGGCCGGCCTGGAGGTCGGCCGGATCCAGGTCGCCTCGCGCGCCCTCGGGGTCGCCCGCGCGGCCTTCGACGACGCGCTTCGCTACGCCCAGGAGCGAGAGACCTTTGGCAAGCCGATCTGGGAGCACCAGTCGATCGGCAACTACCTGGCGGACATGGGGACGAAGATCCTCGCTGCCCGCCAGCTCATCCTGCACGCGGCCGAGGTGTTCGACTCCGGCGCCCGCGCCGACATGGAGGCCGGAATGGCGAAGCTGTTCGCCTCCGAGATGGCGGCGACGGTGACGCTCGACGCCATCCGCATCCACGGCGGCTACGGCTATTCGACCGAGTTCGACGTCGAGCGCTACTTCCGTGACGCCCCTCTGATGATCGTCGGTGAGGGAACCAACGAAATCCAGCGCAACGTCATCGCTCGCCAGCTCGTCCAGCGTCCCAACCCGCTGCGCTGAGGGCCGAAGCACGGTGGACGGCTCGTGCCGTCGGCGAGCGTGCGGGATCTGGCAGCGCCACGATCCCGCACGCTCGCGACAGCCGGCCGCACCTCGACTGCCGCCGCCGAGCCGCCAGGAGCCACGTGGGCTGCGCATGTCGAGGTTCATCCGGCGGCGATGCCGTAGAGCAGGTCGTGCGGGTGACGTGAGTAGGGGTTTCGGCGAGGGGTGCGGCTGGCGTCGATCCAGGCCGGGGGCAGGAATTCGGGGCGTCGGTCGGGGCCGAGCTGAACGGTCCAGTCCTCGTGGTGGATGACCCGGTGGTGATGGCCACAGAGGAGCACGCTGTTGTCCAGCGAGGTGTTGCCCCCGTCGATCCAATGCCGAATGTGATGCGCCTCGGTCCACCCCGCCGGGCGATCGCAACCTGGGAAAGCACAGCCGTTGTCGCGAGCGACCAGTGCCCGGCGGATGTCGGCGGTGACGGTGCGTTGGGTTCGACCGACCTCGAGGGGAACGCCGGCTGGGTCGAGGATGATGCGGCCGACCGAAGCGTCGCAGGCCAGACGACGTAGGACCTCGCGGGGCAGGGGCTGCCCCCAGCCGGTCGTCGCCGGCAGACCGGAGCGTCCAAGCAGTGCCGACCAGGGGATCGTCACGGTCAGATGCGGGCGGACGCCGCCGCCGACAGGCAGCACGGCGGCGTCGAGGGTGTGGTCGAGCAGATCCACGAGGGCGTCGGCGCGCCGCCGGGCGGGACTGCGCGGGTCGAGCGCACCGTCGACGGCCGGGCGCGGCGCCGCGAGCGGGTCCAGCGCGGCACGGAGCAGGGCGGCGGCTTCGGGGTCAAGCTCGCCGCTGATGCGAGTCATCCCGTCCGGCAACTCGGAGATCCACAGCTCTCGCCGCCCTGCCGGGTCCTCCCCGCTCGCAGCGGCGGCATCGTCGGAGGCGCCGGACTGACCGTCACTCACGCCGTCGCGGCCAGACTCCCCGTCGCCGGGCTCACCACCGCGACTTGAGCCACCACCCTCGCTGCCACCGCCGGAAGCCGGGTCGGGCGGATCGCCGCCGGGGCTGGAATCCACCCGGGTCAAGGTCTCCCGGAGGTGGCGGGCCAGACGGGCCAGGGCGGTCGGGTCGAACTCGTCGGCCTGGCGCAGTAGAAACGCCTCGGCCTGGCGGCGCACGTCCGCGGTGACCGTAGCCGGCAACGAGCGCATACCCGCCACGATCACCTGAGCCTGCTCCACGCTGATCTCCCCCGCGGCCAGCCGCTCCCCCGTCGCCGCCAAGGGACCGTCCACAGCCACCGCGACATCGACCAGACGGTTGGCATCCACTGCGCGGACCCGCAGTCGTTCGCGCAGCAGCGCCACCGTGCCGCTCGCACCCGCACGCCGCGCCAGATCTCGGCCATGCACCTCGGCGACAATCTGAAGGCGAACGGCCGCCAGGCGCGTCAACACGACCGAACAATCCAGCAGAAATTCCAGCAGGCCCGCGTCGGACATCGACCACGCCGGACCGTCGACCATTGCATCTATCCGCGCTGACACCGCGGCCAACTCGTCGACCAGCACATGCTTCCGGCTCGGAGACTCAGGATTCGAGACCATGCGAAAAGCCTAGGCGAACACGAACCCAATGTCGAACAAATGTTCGCATCGGTAACTATTTCGAGGATATGTTCGCGACGAGGATCGGCATGGTGCCACAACACCTAGATCTACGCCCCAGCCGATCCACGGGAGACCGCCGGCCCGCCCGCCGCGCGGCGCCGCCGGCCCCGAGGAGACCTCGGAGTAGTCCGACCCGCAGGAACCGAGGGCGGGACGAGTCCCTACCCCAGAAGGTGTTTGGCGGAGGCCTGCGAGCTGGCGCGGACGTCCGAAGGCTGCGATCCTCAGCGACGGTGCGGACCGACCGTCCCCGCCGCGGCGTCTGGACACGGCTGTCCCCGCGGCCGCCGGGAGCGCAGACAGCGACGGACCTGGAGTGTTACCCGCGATCGTCCTCGCTTGATTTCTCCTGCAGTTCCGCTAAGGGCGACGGAGCCGATTCGGCCGGACTTGACGTAGCGGACGTGAGCGTGCTCCGATACCTCATGAACGTCGCCATCACGCCCACCCCCAAGCAAGGGTCACGACACGCCAGGAAAAACTCCCGATTCCCAGTAACGTGGTGAGACCTCGACGACAAGAAGGGCGCACCTGCCAGGAAGAAGAGGCGTCTCTCCTTTTGGAAATATGGTGAGGCAGGATTGGTCAGCGAACAGCCAGCCACAGCGACAAGTATCCGTGTCAAGACCGAGTCCGCCCCGGGCGGCCCTGGTCACACGCAGGCACGCCACGGGTCCGCCCGCGCGGGATCTCCGCGCGGGTCCGCGCAAGGCACCAGCGACGCACCGGGCAGGCGAGACCGGCTCCGTCGAGTCGTACGGCGCCGACGAGCCACCGAGTCTCCCTCGGACCGCGCCAACGAGCAGCGCGTCGAGTCAGACGGTGCCGGCGGGGTCGAGGAGTGCGCCAGGGCGGCAGCGACGGGCCGCCGCCCAGCTAGTCAGACGACGATGGCGGGTCGCTGGGCGGGTCCCGACAGCACCGGCTGGTCGCCGAGCGGGTCAGACGGCGCCGGCCGCGCGCAGGCGGGCTGTGTCGGCGGGATCGTAGCCGAGCTCGGCGAGCAGCGCATCGGTGTGCTCGCCGACGGCCGGCACGGCGCCCATGACCGGGTCCACCCCGCTGATGCGGACAGGCGGGCGCACCGCGCGCAACGGGCCGACCGGCGAGTCCACCTCCCGCCAGCGGTCGCCCACGTCGAGCTGGGGATGTGCGAGCAGGTCACCGATGGTGTTGATCCGGCCGTTGGCGATGCCCGCCTCGTCCAGCCGGGCGAGGGTCTGCTCGGTGGTGACCGCGGCGAGGGCCGCCTCGACGTCGGCGGTCAGCGCGTCACGGTGGCGGACACGGCCCGCGTTCGTCGCGTACCGAGGGTCGGCCAGCAGCTCGGGCCGGCGCAGCACCTCCTCGCAGAACCGCCGCCACTCCCGCTCGTTCTGCACGCCGAGCTGCACGCTGCCGCCGTCGCCGGTCCGGAAGCCGCCATAGGGGGCGATGGAGGCATGGCTGGTACCGGTGCGGGCCGGGGGAACGCCGGTGTACATGGCGTAGTACATCGGCTGGGCCATCCACTCGGTGAGCGAGTCGAACAGCGACACCTCGAGCGCGGCGCCCTCCCCCGTGCGCTCCCGCATGAACAGCGCGGTGAGGACCGCCGTGTAGGCGTACATGCCGGCGGAGATGTCGGCGACGGAGATGCCGACCTTGGCCGGTGCGTCGGGCGCACCGGTGACCGACAGCAGCCCGGTCTCGCACTGAATCAGCAGGTCGTAGGCCTTCTTGTCGCGCAGCGGGCCGGCCGAGCCGTAGCCGGAGATGTCGCAGACGATCATCCGTGGATCGCGGGTCCGCAGCGTCGCCGCATCCAGGCCCAGGCGGGCCGCGGCGCCGGGGGCGAGATTCTGCACGAAGACGTCGGCCCCGGCCAGCAGACCGGCCAGCACCTCGCGGGCCTCGGGTTGCTTGAGGTCGAGGGTCAACGACTCCTTCGCCCGGTTCAACCAGACGAAGTAGCTGGCCAGGCCCTTGACGGTCTCGTCGTAGCCGCGGGCGAAATCCCCGGCCCCCGGTCGCTCAATCTTGATCACCCGGGCCCCGAGGTCAGCGAGTTGGCGAGTGGCGAACGGGGCCGCCACGGCCTGCTCGATGGACACCACGGTGATTCCCGCCAAGGGCTTGCCGACTACCGCGCCGCTCGTCGGCGCCGCAGCCCGCCTCGGTGCCGGGACGGCTGCGGCATCGGACAGTGCGGCGGTATCAGCCAGTGCGGCGGTAGGCAGTGGGGCGGTAGGCAGTGGGGCGGCCTCGGGCAGCGCGGTCGGGTCGGGGGTCTCGGTCACGGCGAGCGCCTCTCAGCCGAGGACGAACGGGTCGCGGGTGGCGCCCGTCGTCTCGATCCAGACGGCCTTCTCCTGCAGGTACTCGTGCAGTCCCTCGGTGCCGTTCTCGCGGCCGAACCCGCTGCTCTTGATGCCACCGAAGGGCATCGCATAGTTCAGCGTCCGGTAGGCGTTGACCCACACGGTGCCGACCCGCAGCGCCTTGGTCATGCGGAAGGCGCGGCGGATGTCGGCGGTCCAGATGCCGGCGGCGAGGCCGTAGCGCGAGTCGTTGGCGATGGCGATCGCCTCCTCCTCGGAGGAGAAGCGCAGCACACTCAGCACAGGGCCGAAGATCTCCTCCTGGCAGACCATGGCGTCGTTGGTGACGTTCGCGACGATGGTCGGCTCGAAGAACAGGCCCCCGAGCCCGCCGTCGCCGCCCCCGCCGACGATGTCGGCACCCTGCTCCTTGGCCTGCGCCACGAAGCGGCGGATCTTTGCGTGCTGCCCGGGGAAGCAGATCGGGCCCATCTCGGTCTCCGGGTCCTTCGGGTCACCGAGACGGATCCGAGCGGCCCGCTCGGCGACTCGGGCGACGACCTCCTCGTAGACGTCGGCGTGCACGAGCGCCCGCGAACCCGCGATGCAGGTCTGACCGGCGGCAGCGAAAATACCGGCGATCAGGCCGTTGGATGCGGCAGCCAGGTCCGCGTCGGGGAAGACGATGTTTGCCGACTTACCACCGAGCTCGAGGGTGACCGGGGCGAGGTGCTTCGCCGCCGCGGCGGCCACCGCCGCCCCGGTGATCTCCGAGCCGGTGAACGACACCCGGTCGACACCCGGATGGCCGACCAGCCACTCCCCCACCTCGCGGGAGGCGCCGCTGACGGTGTTGAACACACCGGGCGGGAACCCCGCCTCCTCGAACAGGTCGGCGAACTTCAGGATCGACACCGGGGCCTGCTCGGACGGTTTCGCGACGATGGTGCAGCCCGCCGCCAGCGCGGGGGCGATCTTGAAGGTGAGCAGCAGCAGCGGGGAGTTCCACGGCAGTACTGCGGCGACGACACCGATCGGCTCGCGGGTGACGAAGCCGAAGTAGTCCGGGCGACCCGTGTCGACGACCCGTCCGTCGATCTTGTCGGCCAGGCCGGCGTAGTACTCGTACCAGGCGGACAGGCTGCGGACCTGCCCGCCCATCTCCCGCAGCAGCTTGCCGTTGTCGCGGGTCTCGGCGAGGCCGAGCTCGTCGGCGTGCTCCTCGATGACGACCGCGAGGCGGCGCATCAGCCGGCCCCGCTCCCGGCCCGACAGCTTGCTCCACTCCCCGCCGTCGAAGGCCGCCCGCGCGGCGGCGACCGCGTCGTCGACGTCAGCGCGACTCGCCTCGGCGACCGTGGCCCACGGCTCGCCGGTGTAGGGGTCGATCGAGTCGAAGGTCGTCGCGCCCGTGCGCCGCTCGGCGCCGATGCGCATCGTTACCGTGGTGGTCACAGCGTCGCGCTCCCTGAGTTCGGGGTTGAGCCTGAGGCAGGGGGTGGGCCTGAGGTCAGGGGTGGTCCTGAGGTCGGGGGTGGGTCGATCTTCTCCGCGACATCGCGGTACCGCGCGGCCAGCTCCTCGCTGCCGCGGGCCAGCAGGGTCACGTCCGCCCCCACCAGGATGAACCGAACACCGAGGGAGAGGTACCGCCGCGCCAGCGGCTCGGCGAACGCGTTCACCCCGGCCGCCTTGCCCGCCGCGTTGACTACCGCGACCGCCGACGTGATCGCCTCGACGACGTCGGGGTGGTCGGGGCGGCCCAGATGCCCGAGGGACGCGGCGAGGTCCGCGGGGCCGAAGAAGACCCCGTCGACGCCGTCGACGGCGGCGATCGCCGCGCACTCGGCGAGGCCGGCCGCGGACTCGATCTGGACCATCACGCAGATCTCGTCGTCGGCGCGGTGCAGGTACCCCTCGACCCGGGTCCACCGGGACACCCGGGCGAACGCACTGCCGACGCCGCGGATCCCGGCGGGTGGGTAGCGGGTGGCCGCGACGATCGCCGCAGCCTGCTCGGCGGACTCCACCATCGGCAGCAGCAGGTTCTCGGCGCCGATGTCGAGCAGCTGCTTGATGAGCACGGGGTCGTCGGTCGGCGGGCGCACGACCGGGGCGACCGGGTACGGGGCGACGGCCTGCAGCTGGGCGAGAAGGCTACGCACGTCGTTCGGGGCGTGCTCACCGTCGATGAGCAGCCAGTCCAGGCCGCCACCGGCGCAGATCTCGGCGTTGTAGGGATTGCCGCTGGCCACCCACATGCCGATCGCCGGCCGGTGATCGCGCAGCCGGCGCCGGAAGGCCCCGCTGGTCACGCCCGCACGCCCGCCTGTCTGCTCGCTCAGGCGAAACGGCAGGTGATGGCGCCCAGCGGGCCGTAGTCGGCGTGGAAGGTGTCGCCCGAGCGGGCGAACACCGGCCGGGTGAACGAACCCGCCAAAATCACCTGGCCCGGTTCGAGACCCACCTTGTACGGGGCGAGCTTGTTCGCCAGCCACGCGACGCCGTTCGCCGGATGGTTCAGCACCGCCGCCGCGACCCCGGACTCCTCGATCGTCTCGTTGCGGTACAGCAGCGCCGACACCCAGCGCAGGTCCACCTCGTCGGGGCGCACGGCGCGCCCGCCGAGCACGATCCCCGCGTCGGCGGCGTTGTCGGAGATGGTGTCGACGATGGTGCGCAGATGCCCGGTCGCCGGGTCGCTCATCTGCACCCGGGCGTCGAGGATCTCCAGTGCCGGGGTGACGTAGCGGGTCGCGTCAAGCACGTCGTAGATCGTGACCCCCGGGCCGGACAGCGGCTCGGCGAGCACGAAGGCGAGTTCGACCTCGACCCGCGGGCGGATGAACCGGCCCGCGGGCACGACCCCGGAGTCGTCGAAGAACATGTCGTCGTAGATCGCGCCGTAGTCCGGCTCGGTGATCGAGACGGCCTGCTGCATCGCCCGCGACGTCAGGCCGATCTTGCGCCCGCGCAGCTCGCGGCCGGCGGCCAGCTTACGTTCGGTCCAGGCGCGCTGGACTGCGTAGGCGTCCTCGATCGTCATGTCCGGGTACTGCAGGGACAGCTGCGGGATCGGGGTCAGCGTGCGCTCGGCCTCGTCGAGGCGCGCGGCGGCGTCCTCGACGAGTTCGGGATCGAGCGTCATGCGTTCCCGGACTCGCTCTGCCCACCCAGCAGGAACGCCAGCGCCGCCGGGTTGAACAGCTCCGGGTCCTCGAAGTGCGGCCAGTGCTTGACCTCGGGCATCTCCAGGACCTGGGAGTCCGGGATCAGCCGGGCGACCTGGCGGGCGGTGTTCTGGTACTCGCCGAAGTCCTTGCCGGAGGCGACGACGAGCGTCGGGGCGGCGATGCGCGACCACTGGTCCGGCGGGATGAGGTTGCGCTCGCGGGCGTCGGGGTCCTGCAGGATCAGCACGTGGTCGATGACCTTGCGCGTCTCCGGCAGCCGGTAGATCGCCTGGCGCAGGGCGATGACGTCGGGCAGCCGGTTGGCCTCGTCGGCGATCAGGTGGTTGAACATCGCCTTGGTGGACTCCCAGGTGGGGTTGTCCACGGCGGCGGTGCGCTCGGCCCGGATGCGGGCCATGTTCGACGCGGTCGCGATGAGGCCCGCGGGCGACATCAGGATCAGCTTGCGGACCCGGTCCGGTTCGTCGATGGCGAGCCGGGCGGCGACCCATGCTCCCAACGACATGCCGATGATGTGTGTGGTCTGCACCCCGAGCGCGTCGAGCAGGCCGAGCAGATGGCGCTCGTAGACGGCGATC
This sequence comes from Frankia tisae, assembly GCF_025403405.1. Lineage (GTDB taxonomy): Bacteria > Actinomycetota > Actinomycetes > Frankiales > Frankiaceae > Frankia > Frankia tisai. The sequence continues at coordinate 9,124 of NZ_JANEZT010000031.1, read as the reverse complement.
TCGTAGTCGTAGTCCGGCTTGCTGGAGAAGCCGTTACCGACCATGTCCAGCGCGATGCAGCGAAAGTGCTTGCTCAGCGGGCCGATGGTGGGCGCGAAGGTCTCCCAGTGCCCCCCGGTGCCGTGCAGCATGAGCACGACCGGGGCGTCGGGGGAACCGGCCTCGACGTAGCGGGTGGACACCCCGTCGATGTCGATCCAGTCCTGGCGGAACGGCACGTCCCGCAGGTACGTCCAGATGCTGCGGTAGGGGACCTCGTCGGTCATGCGCTGCTCACGATCCTCGTTCGTCGGGTCGGATGACTCGTCGGGCTCAGATGACTCGTCGGGCGCGGGGCGAGCCCCGGCACGGGTGGACTCCCCGTGCGCGGGCCGCCCCGGGGCGGGAGCCGGTCAGTCGCTCTCGGCGGCGCGCAGGCGCTCCGCCACCGACGCACTCCACGTCTCCACCGGGGACCAGGTGGCCGTCTCCTCGATGAGGGCCTGGGTCTTCTCCCGGATCACCTCGTCGGTGTCGGCCAGGTCCAGCGCGACCCGCCAGGGCTGGCTGACGTACCACGGCGTCGGGGTGTAGAGCTCCAACCGGTTCCCTTCCGGGTCCAGGAAGTAGATGCTCCAACTGTTGCCGTGGTTACGACCCTCCATCCCGGTCGCGCCGAGCTCCAGGGCCTTGTCGTGGAACCAGCGCAGCGAGGTGAGGTCGTCGTCGGTGAGACGGAAGGAGACCTGGCTGAGTAGAGCGATCTCACCCTCGGGGACCTTGCGCCCGGAGACGAGCACGAGCTGGTGGTGCTCGTCCGCGCGGCGGCTGAGGAAGGTCAGCCGGCGGCCCAGGAAGTCGCCCTGGTCGATGACGAGCAGGCCGAGCAACTCCGAGTAGAAGTTGACCATGCGGTCCACGTCATTGACGTACAGACCGACGTGGGTGAGCTGAGCGGGCGGGGGAGCAGCCATGATCCATCCCTCGGGTCGGCGGGAACGCTGGACCTCGGCGGGTAGGCGAGGTCCCGCGGCCGGGTCACGACCCGGTCCGGCGAACGCCCCTGGGCAGCGGACGGCGCAGACGGCGGGATCGAGCGTGAGTCCAGCACCGTTTCTGACAGTGAGTATACCCTAGGGCCATGAACCGTCCCGCCTCCACCAGATCCTCCGGAGCACGCCCGCCCGTGACCGGTACCACCGGCGGGCGGCCGTCCCAAGGAGGAAATCGGTGAGCCGGCCGCACCGCGACCACCTGGAGTCCGCCGAGGTGTCCAACGAGTTCGCCGCCGTGCGGGTTTCGGTCGACCGCCGCGGAAACTCCCCCCGATTGCTGGTCGAGGACATCGAGACCGGCGCGTCGATCCTGCTGTCCCCGATCGAGCTGGCGAGCCTGTGCCTGGCCGCGCCCGAGGACCGCCTGGACTGGCTGCGCGTGGGCGCCTACCGAGAGGAACGCAACCCCGTGCGGCGTTCAGCGCTCACGGGTCCGGGAGCCCAGAGCTGATGGCCTCGCCCCTGGAGCCTGCGGTCGTCGGACTCGGTCTGACACCCATGTCTCTTTCGGCCGGCGGCGTGCCCGTCGACCTCGCCATCGAGGCCGTCGCGAGCGCACTCGCCGACGCCGGGCTCACCCGCGGTGACGTCGACGGCCTGCTCGTCAACTCCAGCCAGGGGGTCCGCCCCGACCGGCTGGGCGTGGCCCTGGCCCGCCAGGGCGGGCTCGGTGACCTGCGCCTGCTCGAGCATGTCGAGATCAAGGGCGCCACCGCAGCCGCGATGATCCAGCGGGCGGTGCTCGCCATTCGGGCGGGCCTGGCCCGCACCGTGATCTGCGTCTTCGCCGACGCACCGCTGCGCGCGGGCGGCACCTCCGGGTCGACCTACGCCCACAGCGGCGGCAACGACGGGGCCCGCGGGCTGGAACGGGCCAGTGGGGTGCTCGGCTCGGTCCCCACCTACGCCCTACTCGCCTCGCGCTACTTCGCGGTGTCCGGCGGCGACCCCGAGGACCTGTGCGCCGTGGCCGTGTCGACCCGCGCCTGGGCGTTGGGTAACCCGGACGCGGTCGTGCGCAAGCCGCTGGACGCCGAGGGCTACTTCGCCAGCCGGATGGTCTCCGCCCCGCTACGCGTGCTCGACTGCGCACGGCCCGTCAACGGCGCGGTCGCCCTCGTGGTCAGCGGCGAGGCCACGCCCGGCCAGGCCCCGCGCGTCCACGTCCGCGGGATGGGCCAGGCGCACCCGATGCGCCGGCGGCGCGCCCCGGGCGAGTCCTGGTTCGGCGGCGGTCGGGCCGCCGTCGACGGCGCACTGGCGATGGCCGGGCTCACCCGCTCCGACCTCGACGTCATCGAGCTCTACGACCCGTTCAGCGTGGTGACCCTGCTGCTGCTGGAGGAGTACGGCCTGGTCGAGCCCGGGCAGGCGGGCAAGGTGGTCCGCTCCGGCGCCACCGCCCCCGGCGGCGACCTGCCGGTCAACACCGGCGGCGGCCAGCTCTCCGGGTTCTACCTGCAGGGGATGACGCCGCTGGCCGAGGCCGTGGTGCAGCTCCGCGGCGCCGGCGGGGCGCGCCAGGTGCCCGGCGCGAGCACCGCGCTCGTCGGCGGCATCGGCGGCCGGGTCGACCACCACGCCTGCCTGATCCTCGACCTGGAGCCGTCCCGATGAGCCCGAACACCGCCAGCCCCGCCAGCCCCGCCGAGGCCGCCAGCCCCGCCGCCGTCACCACAGCGCAGGCGCAGGTGCAGGCGGAGGACTGGCTGGTCGATGCGGCGCTGGCGCCGCTGGCCGACGGGTCGCTCGCCCCGCTGTACGCCGGCGCCGCCGCAGGCGAGCTCACGCTGCCGTTCTGCGCGGCCTGCGGGCTGGCCCTCGAACTGGAGCAGCGGGCCTGCGACGGCTGTGGTGCCACCGACATCCACTGGCGCCCGGTCGAGCGTGCCGGCAGTGTGCATGCGGTCACCCTCGTGCACCGGCGGGAGCCGGGCCTGGTTCGGGTGACCGAGCCCTACCCCGTCCTGGACATCGAGCTGGCCAGCGGGCACCGACTGATCATGACCACGCTCACCGCCGCCGGGTCCGCCCCCGTGATCGGCCGGCCCGTCACCATCGGCTTCCGCAGCGTCGGCGGCGTCGCGGTGCCCGCCGCGTCCCTCGACCCGGCCGGCGCCGACGCCGCCCCCGGCTCCCCCACGACATCCGGCACCATCACCGCACCCGACCCATCCGCGGCAGGTCTCCCGGCCGCGGCGCACACCTCATCCGAACCGGAGGTCTCCCCATGACCGAGCTGGACACGTCGGCGCACGCCGGCCAGGTGGACGTCGCCGCGCTCGTCGAACCCGACCGCGTCCATGGTTCCGTCTACACCTCCCAGGAGGTGTACGACCAGGAGATGGACCGGATCTTCCGCAACGGCTGGGTGTTCGTCGCCCACGTCAGCGAGGTCCCCGAGCCGGGCGACTACGTCACCCGCCGCATCGCCGGTGAGCCGTGGATCGTCGTGCGGGGCAAGGACGGCGAGGTCCGCGTCCTGGCCAACCGCTGCACGCACCGCGGCAACCGGCTGTGCAACGCCGACGCCGGCAACAGCTCGTCGTTCCGCTGCCCTTACCACGGCTGGACGTTCAGCAATGACGGCCGCCTCGCCGGCGTCCCGATGCGCGACGGCTACGGGTCGAGCTTCCACGAGGTGCGCGACGCCATGGGGCTCGCCCCGGCCGCGGCCGTCGACAGCTACGGCGGCTTCGTCTTCGCCTCGCTGAACCAGCCGGCGATCACCCTGCTCGAGCATCTCGGCCGGTCGACGACCGCCATCGACCGGCTGCTGGCGGTGTCTCCCACCGGGGAGCTGAACCTGCGCGCCGGCTGGATGAAGCACGACATGCGCTGCAACTGGAAGATGGTCATGGAGAACAACGTGGACGGCTACCACGCGCTGTTCACCCATGCCTCCGTGTACGACGCGGTGAAGCCGGCGAAAGTCTCCCACGTCCCGTCCAAGGTCGAGGTGTACGTCCGCGACCTCGGCAACGGCCACTCCGAGATCGACTACGCCAAGGAGTACAGCCGCCTCGACGAGGAGTTCATCTGGTTCGGCCGGATCCGCCGGGAGAAGCTGCCCCGGTACGTGGCCGCGATGGAGGCCGCGCGCGGGCCGGAGGACACCCACCGGGCGTTCGTCGTCGGTCCCCCGCACACACTGATCTTCCCGAACCTGTTCCTCGCCGAGATGAACGTCATGACGGTGGAGCCGCTGGGTCCGGGCCGGGCGATCGCCTACACCACGCCCGCCCTGATCCCGGGCGCGGACGAGGTCAACGAGAAGACCCTGCGCCGCAGCGAGGGCGCGATGGGTCCGGCCGGGTTCCTCATCGCCGACGACGGCGAGATCGGCGCCCGCAACCAGCTCGGCCTCGCGGCGGGCTCGCCCGAGTGGGTCGTGCTCCGCCGCGGCGAGGAGTCCGACATCACCGACGAGACCGGCATCGTCAACCACGACAAGTCGGCCGAGACGCCGCAGCGCGGCTGGTGGAAGCACTGGACGCAGGTGCTCACCGGGACCGCCGCCCCCGGCGCCTGACCAGGGGCGTCCCCCGCCTCTCCGCAGCCGTCCGCAACCGCAGGGAGCCCGTCCACATGTCTGACCTCACCAGTCTCGGTGCCGCCGCCGCGGTGCCCGCCGGTGCCGTGCCCGCCGCCGGCGTCGACCCAGCTCTGGCCTCCTTCGTCTACACCGAGGCCCGCCTCGCCGACGAGGCGCGGTACTCGCAGTGGGAGGCGCTGTGGGACGACGACGCCAAGTACTGGGTGCCGATGCACCCCGACCACGACCCGAGGGTCAACGTCTCCTACATCTACGACAACCGCCGCCGGATCCGCAGCCGGGTCGCGCAGCTCAACTCCGGCAACCGGCACTCCCAGACCCCGCCGTCGGTGCTGCGCCGACTGATCACGAACCTGGAGGTCGTCGCCCAGGACTCCGACACGACGACCCTGGCCGCCAACTTCGTGATCTACGAGTACCGGTTCGACCTGACCGTCTGGGCCGGCCGCTACGAGTACCGGATCCGGGCGCGGGGCGGGGACCTCAAGCTCGCCGCCAAGACCGTTCACCTGGTCAACGCCGGCGGCCCCATCCCCACGATGTCCTTCCTGATCTGAGCAGGCCCAGGCCGTCCTTTCTGATCCGAATCCCGGCGCCCCCCGGCCCGACCTCGCGTCGGCGCCGGTCGGCTCCGCCCGCCCGAGTTGCGAGGAACGATGCTGATCGGTGACATAGCCCGGCGCAATGCCCGCCGCTACCCCGACAAGGCTGCGGTGGTGTACGAGGACACCGAGCTGTCCTGGCGGTCGCTGGACCAGCGCGCCAACCGCATCGCCACCTACCTGCTCGGGCGGGGGCTGGTGAAGGGCGACCGGGTCGCCGTCTGCGCGCGCAACACCCCGGAATGGCCGGAGATCACCTACGGGCTCGCCAAGGCGGGCCTCGTGCTCGTGCCGATCAACATCCGGCTCTCCGAGCCGGAGGTCGACTACGTCCTGTCCGACAGCGGGGCGCGGGCGGCCATCGTCCACACCGACCACGTCGACGGGCCGGGGGCGCCGCTGGCCGCCCTGGACACCGTCGTCGAGATCGGCGGCGACTCGGTCGGCGTGAACTACGCCAAGGCGCTGGCGGCGGGCCGCGACGTCGACCCCACCCCGGCTGACCTCATCGACAGCGACATCCACCTGCTGCTCTACACCAGCGGGACGACCGGCCGGCCCAAGGCCGTGGTGCACGAGCACCGCACCCTGCTCTCCCAGGTGCTCGACACCACGATCTCCACCGAGTCCCGCCACGACGACGTCTTCCTGGCGACCACCCCGTTCTACACCGCGGGCGGGATGATCCGGACGCTGTCCTGGATGTACCTGGGCCAGACGATGGTCATCCATCCCCGCTTCGACCCCGTCGCCGTGCTGGAGACGATCGAGCGGTGGAAGGTCACGATGACCACGTTCATCCCGACCATGCTGATCCGTACGCTGCGCGAGCTCGACAACCGGCCCGGCATCGACGTGTCCAGCCTGCGACGGATCAGCTACGGCTCGGCGCCCGCCCCGCCCGGCCTCGCCGAGGAGGCGGCCCGCAAGCTCGGCTGCGACCTGCAGCAACGCTACGGCTCCACCGAGGCTGGCGGGCAGGTCACGATCCTCACCCCCGAGGACCACCAGGCGATCTTCGCCGGAGACGATGCGCTGCGCACCTCCTGCGGCAAGGAGACGCCGCACGCCGAGATCCGCATCGTCGGCGACGACGGCGCTGACCTGCCGCGAGGCGAGGTCGGCGAGATCGTCGTCAAGGCCGACTCGGTCGCCCGCGGCTACTGGAACCGGCCCGAGGCCAACGCCGAGACCTTCCGGCCCGACGGCCTGTGGACCGGTGACCTGGGCCGCCTCGACGAGCGCGGCTACCTGCACATCGCCGGCCGGAAGATCGACATGATCATCTCCGGTGGGTTCAACGTGTACCCGGCCGAGATCGAGCGTGTACTCGGCGCGCACCCGAACGTCGACCTGGTGGCCGTCGTCGGCGTCGCGCACCCGGAGTGGGGCGAGACCCCGATCGCGGTCGTCGTGCCCAAGGGCGAGATCACCACCGAGGACCTGGAGGCGCAGCTGCGCACCCTCGCCCGCGAGCAGCTCGCCGGCTACAAGCAGCCGCGTGGCTTCGCGTTCCGCCCGGAGATGCCCCTCGGCCCCGCCGGCAAGATCCTCAAGCGGGAGCTGCGGGCGGAGCTCTCCGCGCCCGAAACCCCGTGAGCCCGACGTCGACCCCGACGTCTGGCGCAGTGCCCGCCCCGGCCTCCGCCGCGCAGGCGTCGACGGGTGCGGGGGCGGCGTCGCTGTGGGAGCTCGCCCGCACGCGGGCCGCGCTGGCACCCGACGCCCTGCTCGCGGTGGACGCGGGCGGGGACCGGGTCACGTTCGCGCAGTTCCGCGACCGGGCCGAGCGGCTCGCCGCGGGGCTGGCGGCGCGCGGCATCCGCCGTGACGACGTCGTCTCCTGGCAGCTGCCGAACCGGATCTCGACGATGGTGCTCGCCGCGGCGCTCAGCCGGCTCGGCGCGGTCCAGAATCCGCTGGTGACGATGCTGCGCGAGCGGGAGGTCGGGTTCATCACCCGGCAGGCCGGCACCCGGCTGCTCGTCGTCGCGGCCAGCTTCCGTGGGTTCGACCACCTCGCCATGGCCCACGCCGTCGCCGCCGAGGTCCCCGGCCTCGACGTGGCCGACGCGGCCGAGCTGACCGACGCCGACCCCGCCGGCCTCCCCCCGGACCCAGCGGACGGATCCGGCCGCGCAGACGGGTCCGGGCAGCCGGCGGCGGCGCCGGTGCGCTGGCTGCTCTACACCTCGGGCACCACCTCGGCGCCCAAGGGCGCCCGGCACACCGACCGGGCGCTGCTCGCCGCGTCCACCACGTTCAGCGACGCGCTGGCGGTGACGGCCACCGACCGGGTCGCAATGCTGGCGCCGGTCGCCCACATCGGCGGGCTCGCCCATCTCGTCACGGCGCTGCGCTGCGGCAGCTCGCTGGTGACCGCCGAGGTGTTCGACCCGGCGAGCACGCCGGACCTGCTGGCCGCCCAGGGCGTGACGATCGTCGGGTCCGGGGTGCCGTTCATCCGGGCGTACCTGGCCCGGCAGGCCGCCGCCGGAGACGTGCGGCTGTTTCCGCAGGCGCGGGTGTTCCTCTGCGGCGGCTCCCCTCGCCCGGCGAGCCTGCACACCGAGGTCCGCGACACCCTCGGCGGGGTGGGCGTCGTCTCCGGCTACGGGATGACCGAATGCCCCTATGTCTGCTGGGGGCGGGCGGACGACGCCGACGCCGACCACGCGAGCACCGAGGGCCCACCCGGCGAGGGCGCCGAGGTCGTCATCGTGCGCGGCGACGGATCCCGCGCCGACCCCGGGGAGCCCGGGGAGATCCGGGTCCGCGGCCCGCAGCTCATGCTCGGCTACGTCGACGCCGCCGGAGACGCCGAGGCGTTCGACGCCGACGGCTTCTTCCGCACCGGCGACCTCGGCTTCGTCGACGAACGGTCCTACCTCACCGTCACCGGCCGCCTCAAGGAGGTGATCATCCGGAACATGGAGAACATCTCCGCCCGGGAGGTCGCCGAGCCGCTGGCCGCGCATCCCGGGGTCGCCGACGTGGCGGTGCTCGGCGTGCCGGATCCGGTGACGGGGGAACGGGTCTGCGCCGTGGTCGTGCCCGCGGACGCCGCCGCGCCGCCGACGCTTTCGCAGCTGTGCGAGTACCTGCTCGCCGGCGGCCTGAACAAGCGCAAGCTCCCGGAGCGGCTCGAGATCGTCGAGGCGCTGCCGCGCAACGCGATGGGCAAGGTCGCCCTGCCCGACCTGCGCCGGCGCATCGGCGTCTGAACAGTCGAGCGGGCGCGAGGCCCCGAAGTTCCTGCGGAGAGGACGATCAGCATGCTCATCATCGGCCGGCCGGCGCTGGTCATCAGCGAGTTCCAACGCGGCATCGTCGATCCGGCGGTGAGCCGGCTGCCGGCGCTCGCCGAACAGGCCGAGTCGCGGGGTGTCGGCGCCCGCATCGGCGCGCTCGCGGAGGCGTTCCGCGCCGCCGGCCTGCCGGTGGTGCACGCCATCATCGAGCACCGGCCGGACCTGGTCGGCCTGCGCGCGAACTCGGCGCTGTCCGCGATGGCGATCAAGCGCCGGACGATGATCGCCGGCAGCGTGGACGTCGAGATCCCCGAACCGGCGACCCCCCGCGAGGGCGACCTGGTCAGCAGCCGCGCGACGGGGCTCACCGCGTTCTACGGCACCGACCTCGACGCGATGCTGCGGCTGACCGACACCCGTGTGGTGGTCGTCGCCGGGGTGTCGACGAACGTCGCGATCCCGGGTCTCGCGCTGGAGGCGGTCAACCGCGGCTACCACGTGGTGCTGCCCGAGGACGCCACCGCGGGCGCCTCCGCCGAGACCCACCGCTTCATGCTCGACAACTTCCTGGCCATGGTCACGAGGATCACGACCGTCGACGAGGTCGCCGCCGAGCTGAAGGCGGGCGCCGGCGCCTGGGACGCCAGCCCCTGATCCCCCCGAGCCTGTCTCTTATACACA
>NZ_JANEZT010000319.1 GCF_025403405.1 Frankia tisae | reverse complement strand
CGGTACCAGGGCCGCAGGGTGAGCAGCCCGATCAGCCACACGGCGACGGTGAGCAGCAGGTACAGGCACCAGTAGTGGGTCAGTGCCAGGCAGCCGGCGGCGAGGGCCAGGCCGATCACCGAACGTACCGACGGTGCCCGCAGCACCCGTTCCATGGCGAGCCCGCCGAGCGCGGTGAGTAGCACGATGAGGCTGTACATCCGGGTCTCGGTGCCGAAGTACAGCGCGAACGGCGAGGTCAGGTACAGCACGACGGTGACCTTCGCCGCGCGGGCGTTCACCACCCGCCGCGCCAGCAGGAACAGCGGCCACGCCGCGGCGGTGTTGATCAGTGCGGACAGGGATCGGACGGCGAGGTTGCTCTCCCCGAACACGGTGATCCACCCGTGCAGCACCAGGTAGTACAGCGGTGGTGAGCCGTCCTGCAGCAGGCCGTCCCACATGGTGACGCCCGACCCGTGCAGCGGGAGCCGCGCGATGGCGACGCTCTGCGCCTCGTCAAGCCACAGCGCCTGGTTGGCGGTGAAGCGCACGATGACCGCGGCGGCGACGAGCACCCCCACCACCGCGGCGAACACCCGCCCCGCACGGTCGGGCGCGTCCCCGACCCGGTCGACCGGCCCGGGGAGCTGCTCCGCCGGCCGGACCGCGACATCCGTCACGGTCAGTCCCTTCCGTCCACGTTGCCCATGGTGCGGCGAGGTCGGCCGGGCCACGATCGGCCGACCAGGCAGGTCCGCACCCGGTGCAGGTCTCGTGCGACAGCCCCCCGCGCCGCGGCGATGCCGGGCGGGCGCGGGGGACAGGCCGCGGATTACGTGCCGGGGCGGTGGGCTGGCCACCGAAGCCGCCACCGGGGCGCGCCGAGTGGGCGCCGCGAAGCGTACCGTCCCGCATTCTGGTCGGGTCGGCCGCCGACGGCACGTCGACGGCGACCGCTCGACGACCATCGAAGATCCCGGCCGGGTCCTCCATGGGCCGCCGCAGGGCCTCGGCCCACCCCGAAAGTCCGGGTGGGCCGAGCCGTCGCGCTCAGCCGGTCGGCCCGGCTGTCAGCGCTTGGCTGCGCCGCCGGGCGACGACACCTCCTCGTGGTAGTCCTCCTCGACGTTGACCTCCCACACGTCGTGCTTCGTGCCGTCGACGATGTTCTCGACGGTCAGCATGGCGGTCAGCATCGAGTGGTCCTGGTTGTTGTACCGGTGCATGCCGTTGCGGCCGACCGGGTGCACGTTCGGCGTGTTCTCGGCCAGCCAGGCCCGAATGATATCGACGTTGTTCTTGTACTGCATGTCGTAGTACGGGTACGCCTTCGGCATCCGCACGACGAATCCCTGCTCGACCTGGGAGGCCCGGATGAGCCCGAGTTCGACCAGCTCCTTGGTGGCGAGCTTGATGAGATCCTCATCCGAGCTGTTCCACGTCTCGTCGCCCTCGAAGACGAAGTACTCCAGGCCCAGACAGGTCCGCTTGTCCTTCACCAGGAACGGCGACCAGGAGGCGAAGTTCTGGATCCGCCCGACCTTGACGGCGGGGGAGTGGATGTAGATCCAGTTGTCCGGGAAACCGGCCTCCTCCGGTACCACGAGGGCGACGGTGAGAAAGTCGCGGTACTTCAGCGCGTTCGCCGCGGCCAGGACGTGGTCGGGCACCGGCGGGTCCATCACACGGACCAGCGAGGAGAAAGACATCGACGAGATGATCTCGTCGGCGGGGTACTGGTACTCGCTGCCGAGGTCGCTGCGCGACGATTCCGGCGCGCCGGCTCCCGGGCCATATCCGCCGGTCACGGTGGTGGTAACGCCGGTCGCCCGGCCGTCAGCGTGGTGAATCTTGCGGACCTTCTCCTCGAAGACCACTCGACCGCCCTGCTTGACGATCTTGTCGGTGGCGGTTTCCCACATCATTCCAGGCCCGAACTTGGGGTACTGGAACTCCTCGATGAGGGAGGTGATATCCGTCTGGTTCCGCTTGGGCAGTACCGAGTTCACAATGGCGTTCATCATGGACAGGCTCTTGATGCGCTGCGCCGCCCAGTCCGAGGGCATCTCGCTGACCGGCACGCCCCACAGCTTCTCGGTGTAGGTCTTGAAGAACGTGCGGTACAGCCGCCAGCCGAAGCGGGCCACCAGCCAGTTCTCGTAGTTGCTCTGGTCCTGCGGCGGGCGCACGCGGGCCGCGGCGTAGGAGGCGATGCAGCGCGCCGCCTCCACCAGGCCCAACCCGCCGAGTGCGTTCGTCGCCTTGAGTGGGTAGTCGAAGAACTTCCCGTTGTAGTAGATGCGGCTCGATCGCGGCCGGAGCAGGAAGTCCTCCTCCGGCAGGATCTCGTGCCAGAGCTTCTCGACCTCAGGTACCTTCGTGAAGAAACGGTGGCCGCCGATGTCGAAACGCCAGCCGTCCCGCTGCGCGGTACGGCTGATTCCGCCGACGACCGAGTCACCCTCGATAATCGTCACGGGCACGTCCCGTTTCACCAGCTCCCAGCCGGCGGTCAGACCGGCCGGCCCGGCTCCGATGACGACTACCTCTGGCTTTTCGGTCACTGTGCCGGACCTCTCCTCAACGCACCTTCATGGTCACTCCCGCGGCCGGATGCCGGGCATCCACCGCCGGGGGCGCCGGACCCTGGGACCGGCCTCGGGGGGCAAGTCTTGCATGCGGACGGCTGTGACCCATCCGCACCCCCTCGCCGTCACCGGCACGATCAAGCGTGGTACATCCGGTCTATTCCCCCCTGCCTGCCTGTCCACCTGTCCATTGCGGTGAGTCCGCCGACTGTGCCCCGGTCCCGCTCTGGCATCGTGCGGACATGGGCTTGCCTGTATTCAGTTCGCGGCAGGCAGCCGCGGCGTGGCCCGAAGGTGCCGACTCGGGTCCGCGCCGGACGTTACCGGCGATCCTCGTCGGCTGGTGCGCCCTCGCCTGGGGCATCGCGGCGAAGGACGGCCGGTACGGCGCGTGGGCGATGGCCGGCGTCCTGCTCGGCGTCGCGGCCGCCGCGCTCGCCACCGTCCACCACCGCCCGTCGACCGAATCCTCCGTCACGTCCGCGGGCGGTGTCGTCGGGCCGAGCGTTGTCGGGCCGAGCGTTGTCGGGCCGGGTGTCGCTGGGTGCGGTGTCGCCGGGTACGGGCGGGCGTGGGTCGGTAGCTGGCTGCTCGTTGCGCTCACCGTCGGGTTGGGGCCGATCGTGCGCCATCCCCGCTACTACGCCACCGGGCCGCCGGCCGCCGTCGCCGACGCGCTCGCGATCATCGCGGGCCTGCTTGCGACCGCCGCGATCCTGATGGCGCTGGCCCCACCGCCGGTCGGCGCGGGCCGGCGGGCCGGCGGGCCGGCGGGCCGGGCACTGGTGGCAGCGGGTCTCGTGGCGGCGCGGCGGGCGCTTGGCTCACCCGCGCTGTTCTGGGTCGTGCTGGGCCTGGCGGGCGCCGCGGGCATCGCCACGATCCGGGCGGCGCCCGCGCCCCGCATCGATGTGTTCCACCTGCTGCAGATCTCCACCTCGGGGCTGACGCACGGCGCGGACATGTACCGCCAGCAGTGGGCACCCAACCGCGCCGCCTACCCCGTCGACGGCCTGTTCGACGTCTACCCCTACCTGCCGTTCACCTCGGTGCTGCTCGCGCCGCCACGGTTGCTGCTCGGCGACGTCCGCTACGGGCTGCTGCTGGCGCTCGCGGTGGCGGCGGTCTGCGCGCGCGGTCTCGCCACCGGCCGCCGCGATGACGGCGGTGTGGGCGGTGTGGGCGGGGCCGGATGGCCGGTCGCCGTTGCCGTGCTGCCGCTGCTGGTGGTGATCTTTCCTGAGTCGATGTACGCGCTGCAGCAGTCGTGGACCGAGCCGCTGCTCGTCGCCTGCCTGGCGGCCATGGTGCTGGCCGTCCGAGGCGGTCACGGGCGCACGGCGGTCGTCGCCCTCGCCCTCGCGCTGGCCACCAAGCAGCACGTCGCCCTGCTGCTGCCGGTCGCGGCGGCCTGGCCGCGATTCGGGCCGCGGCGCACGGCCGCGGCCGCGGGGGTGGGGGCACTGCTCGTCGTCCCGTGGGTGCTGGCCGGGCCGGGGGACTTCGTCGACGACGCGGTCTGGACGAACCTGCACTACCGGGTGCTCGGCCACTCCCTGTCCGTGCCGGGCTGGGCGGCGCACTTCGGGGTCACGTTCGGCTTCGGGCCGGCTGCGGTGGCGCTGGTCGCGGCGTACTGCGCGGCCTGGCGGGCGCGCGGCGACGCCACCGGGTTCTGCCTCGGGGCCGCGCTGGTACTGCTCGCGCTGAACCTGATGAACAAGCAGACGTTCTTCAACCACTACACGCTGCCGATGGGCCTGCTGGTCCTCGCCGCCGCGGCCCTCGGCGCCGGCGGTCAGCGCAGAGTGGAGAAACGTTCCAGCGACGCACCCTCGTAGAGGTCGCGCCGCTCGACCTGGACGGTCCGGTCGCGCAGGGTCGCCAGCTGGTCGGACAGCACCGCGCAGGCGCCCTCCAGGAACCGGTACCCGTCGGCGCGCACGAGCAGGACCGCGTGGTCGGGGCCGGCGAGTTCGTTGACCTCGGCGGCGAACGACGTGCCGTTGGCCCGCTGCATCCGGTCGGCGTAGTCGACCCAGTCGACGAGCGCCGGGCCGCTGGCATCCGCGTACACGATCTCCCGGACGGTCAGTGGGCCGTGTCGGACCAGCGCCCGGTGCACGGCAGGGCCGAGCTGGTCGGGGCAGTAGGCCACCACGTCGCCCGGCCGGGCGAGCGCGACGATCCGCCCGGCGATCTCCCCGGCCTGCGTGCGTTCGGTGCGGGCCAGCTGCCAGCCGCCGACCAGCCCGCTGAACACGGCCACGACCAGCACGATCGCGCGTACCCGCGTCCCGGGAAGCTGGGCGATGCCCAGAGAGGCCAGCAGCAGGCACGCCGGCAGGGCGATGCCGGTGTACCGCTCGGCGTAGGCGCTGCCGCCGAACGAGTTCACGAAGTAGGCCAGCACCAGCGGCAGCAGCCAGATCGCCGCCAGGTAGCGGCCCGGCACCCGACCGGTCACCCGGATCGCGAGCTCCCGGCCGGCGACCGGCCGGGCGGTCAGCCCGATGAGCGCCCCGCCGAGCAGCACCACGCCGAGCAGCGCCCCGGTCGACTGCGGCCCCGCCCAGTCGAACACCGTGTCCAGCAGCACCTGGGCCTGCACCTTCGGCGCCCACGGGGTACCGGTGTGCAGCATCTGGAACAGGAACGACGGCATCCACGGGGCGAACAGCACCGCCGAGGCCGCCATCGCCGCGAACGCCCGCAGTGTGACCCGGCGGTAGTACGGGCGCCGGCGGGCCTGCAACAGCAGGAACGCCGCCACCGTGAAGATCAGCAGGAACGTCCAGTAGTGGGTGTAGACCAGCGCCGCCGTGGCCAGCGTCAGCGTCCCCAGCCGGGGCAGGCTCGAGCGTTCCAGCGCGCGCACCGCCGCCAGCCCGAAGACCAGCACCAGCAGCACGACCAGCGAGTACATCCGGGTCTCGCTGCCGTAGCGGATGGCATACGGGGAGCAGGCGAACATCAGTAGCGTCGCCACGCCCACCCACATCGGGGCGTCGCGCTCGCCGTTGCCGGCGGCGTGGGCGGTGCGCCCGACCCGACGCCCGGCGAACCACGCCAGCGGCAGCGTGAGCAGCGACAGCACGCCCGACAGGGCACGAACCGCGACGTCGCCGTCGCCGAAGACGCTGATCCAGCCGTGCAGCAGCAGGTAGTACAGCGGCGGTGAGCCGTCGTGGCGCAGTGCGTGGAGCAGGTCCGGTACCGGCCGGGAGGCGATCGCGACCGTCAGCGACTCGTCGAGCCACAGGTGGCTCGGCGTGGCGAAGCGCATCACCGCGCCGATGGCGACCGCTACCGCGACGGCGGCCGCCAGCAGCCGCGGGACCAGCGGCACGGTCCGGATTCTCGCCGCCCGCCCCCACCGCTCGACGTGCTTCAACCGGCGCCGCCAGGCTCCCGGTGCCCGATCGTCGGACGCCGCCTCGCCGGCCACCCGCTTGCCGGCCGTACCGACATCGGGCTCGGCCGCTGCCGCCGTGTCCGTCGCTGCCGCCGTGTCTGTTGGCAGCGGCGCCGGTGTGTCCGTAGGCACCGCTGCCGTGACGATTGCCACTGCCGTCGTCGTGGGGACGGCTGCCACAGCTGCGTCGTCGGCGGTGCCTTCGTGCGGGTCGCCGTCCGGTGCCTGCTGGGGCAAGCGCGGACCGGGCAGGGACCCGGCCTCCCGGCCGGTGGCGGCCGTCCCGGGTGCGTCTGCGTCCACGATGGGAACGCTACCCATCTTCATGTCGCACGATCTTGCCTCCCACCGGGGACCCCCGACGCGTCGGGGGTGGCGCACGCTCCCGCGGCGGTGATCCCCGCAGGTCATCGCCGCGCCATAAGCCTGTCATCCATCGGCCACCCCGGAGCCGGCGGCCCGTGCGCGCGGTGCTGCGGCACCGGACCCGAGACCTTCGCGGCCGTCCTCTGCCGTCGCAGGGGCGGACCCGGCGAAGCCAGTACGGGCGGACCCGGCGACGCCGGTGCGGGCATCGCCCGGTCCTTTGCCGTTCGAGTCGCCGGTGTCCAGGCCGCCGCTGTCCGGATCCTCGGCGTCCAGGTCGTCGTCCTCGGCCAGCTCGCCCGCGATCTCCCCGGCGAGCAGCGCGGCGAGCGACGTCAACCGCCGCCGCCCGCCCGCATGGCGCACCGCGTTGCGCACGGCGGGGCCGTTCACGGTGACGATGGACAGGTGGGTCGCCGCCCGGGTGAGCGCCGTGTAGATCAACGGGCGGGTCAGCATCCGGCCGGCCTCCGGGGGGAAGACGGCGACGACCGCCGGCCACTCGCTGCCCTGCGCCCGGTGCACCGTCACCGCCCAGCCGTGCCGCAGATCGCCGAGGATCCCCGCGGGCACCTCGACGACTCCCCCCGGGAAAGCGATCCGCAGCGCCCCGCGTTCGCCCGCGGCGACGACGGTGCCGATCTCGCCGTTGGCGAACCCCACGTCGATGTGGTTGGCCGTCGCCACCACCCGGTCCCCGAGGTCGAAACCGGACGCGGCGCCCGTGCCCGGGTTGAGGACGCGTTTGAGCGCCGCGTTCAGCGCCCCCGTGCCGGCCGGCCCGGCATGCACCGGCGTGACGACCTGGATCTCGGCGGAGGGGATTCCCAACGCGCGCGGAATCGAGTCGGTGACGAGCTGCACGGTGCGGTGCGCCGCCTCCCCGGAACTGCCCGAGGGGACGACGACCACCTCGCGGCCGGGGCCCGGCGGGGGCGGCGGCAGCTCCCCGCCGCGCACCGCGGCGGCCATCATCGCGATCGCCCCGCCGTCGACCTGGCGGTAGAGCCGGCGCAGCTCCGTCACCGGGACCTCGCCGGACTCCAGCAGATCGGTGAGGACCTGGCCCGGTCCGATGCTCGGCAACTGGGCGGGGTCCCCGACGAACATCAGATGGGTGCCCTCGGCGCAGGCGTCGAGCAGCGCGGCGGCGAGTTCGGCGTCGAGCATCGACGCCTCGTCGACGACGACGAGGTCGGCGTCGATCGGGTTGTGCTCCCCGCGGGCGAAGCCGCCGCCGCGGCCCTGCGCGCCGAGCAGCCGGTGCAGGGTGCTCGCCGGCGCCCCGCACAGCTCCTCGAGCCGCTTGGCGGCCCGACCGGTCGGCGCGGCGAGCGCGACCTGAGCGTCCGCGGCCCAGGCGAGGCGGACGACGGCGGCGACGGTGCGGCTCTTGCCCGTCCCCGGCCCGCCGGTCAGCACGCTGACCCCCGATTCCAGGGCTGCCCGGGCGGCGGCGAGCTGCACCTCGTCCAGGCC
>NZ_JANEZT010000318.1 GCF_025403405.1 Frankia tisae | reverse complement strand
GGTACCGGGTGGACCGGTGGTGGGGGCCCACCAGCCGGTCGTGGTTGACGCCGGCGGCGGCAGCGGCGGCTTCGCCGTGCCGATCGCGGCAGCCGGGTATCCGGTCATCGTGGTGGACCCCTCACCGGACGCGCTGGCCGCCCTGCGCCGGCGCGTCGCCGAGCGGGGGCTCGACGGGCGGGTCACCGCGATGCAGGGAGACCTGCATGACCTGACCGGCCTCGTCGGTGCCGGGCAGGCCGACCTGTTGCTGTGCCATTCGGTGTTGGACGTCGTGGATGACCCGCAGAGCGCGCTCGCCCACGCGCTGGGGGTGCTGCGTCCCGGCGGTGCGCTCAGCGTCGTCGTGGCCGGGCACGCCGCCGCGGTGCTCGCCCGTGCGCTGGCCGGGCACTTCGACGACGCCCTCGCGGCGCTCGTCGAGGACGCGCCCCCTGCGCCCCGGCCGCCCAGCGTGGATCACGGCTCGTCGGCGGGCAGGAACCGGGCCGGCGGGCGGGTGCCTCGGCGGTTCACCACCGCCGAGGCCGCCGCGCTGGTCCGGGCCGCGGGTGCGGAGGTGCTTGACATTCACGGAGTACGGATCTTCGCGGATCTGGTGCCGGGGGAGCGCCTGCTCGACCCGCTGGCCACGCGGCGGCTGCTGCGCCTGGAGCTCGCGGCCGCCGGGCGCGAGCCGTTCCGGGATCTGGCGGCGCAGCTGCACGTCCTCGCCCGCAGGCCGGGTGGCGCAGGGCCCCATGCGCGCTGAGAGCACGATCCTGCACGTCGATATGGACGCCTTCTTCGCCTCGGTGGAACTGCGCCGCCGACCCGAGCTGCGCGGCCGGCCGATGATCGTGGCGGGGGGCGAGCGCGGTGTGGTGCTGTCGGCGACCTACGAGGCCCGGGCGTACGGGGTCCACAGTGCGATGCCGATGGCGCGGGCGCTGCGGCGGTGCCCCACCGCGGCGGTCGTCCCGCCCGACCACGCCGCGTATCGGGCGGCCTCGGTCGAGATCATGAAGATCTTTCGTGATGTCACCCCGCTGGTCGCGCCGTTGTCGGTCGACGAGGCCTTCCTCGATGTCGCCGGCGCGCGGGCACTGTTCGGGCCGGCGCCGCGGATCGCGGCCGGCATCCGCCGCCGGGTGGCAGCCGAGCAGAACCTCACCTGCTCGGTCGGCGTCGCGCCGTCGATGTTCGTCGCCAAGATCGCCTCGACCCGGTGCAAGCCGGACGGACTCGCGGTCATCGCCCCCGAGGAGGTGCTCGCCTTCCTGCATCCGCTGCCGGCCGGGGCGCTGTGGGGCGTCGGCCCGCGGGCGGAGGCCACCCTGACCCGGCTGGGACTGCGCACGATCGGGGACATCGCGGACACCCCGGTGGACACGCTGTGCCGGGCCCTCGGGGAGGCCGCCGGGTCCCACCTGCACCGGCTGTCGTGGGGGATCGACGAGCGACGGGTGGATCCCGTCAGCACGGAGGTCACCGTCGGCGCCGAACGGACCTTCGCCACCGACATCACCGAGCGGGCTGTGCTCGCCCGGGAACTGCTGCGCCTGTCCGGACGGGTGGCCGGCCAGCTGCGGCAGCGGCACCGGCACGCCCGGACGATCTCGGTCAAGGTGCGCTATGCCGACTTCCGGACCGTCACCCGTGCCCGCACGCTACGTGATGGCGCCGACGTGTCCCAGATGATCTACTCCACGGCGACGGACCTGGTGGCGGACCTGGGACTGCTCGGGAGCGGTCGAGGCGCCGCCGCGGAGGTCACGGCCGTGCGCCTGCTGGGGGTGCGGGCCGGCAACCTCGTCGACGCGGGGGCTGGCAGCAGGCAGCTGCTGCTCGGGGAACGGCCCGAGGGCTGGGCGGAGCTGGACCGGGTCGCCGACCGGGCGCGCGACCGATTCGGCGCGGATGCGGTGGGTCCGGCGTCCCTGCTCGACCCGCCCGTGGGGCCCCCGCCGGGCCCGCCGTGACGGCCGCGTGTTCGGGCATGAACGGCGCTGCTGCGGGCACGGGACAGGTGAGGTGATTGGCTCGGTTCCAACCGGCATGACGGGTTGCCTACCGCACCCGCCCGCGCATGCCTATTCTTGGTTGTCAGGTCCCGTCTGCCGGGCCTGTAGGTCGTGGGAGGAGCGTCGATGCCGCTCTCGGAGAACGAGCAGCGCCTTCTGGAGCAGATCGAGCGCGCCCTCGTTGAGGACGACCCGAAGTTCGCCAGCACGGTGCGGTCGACGGACCCCCGCACGTACCTGCTGCGCCGGGTGCGCCGCAGCGCGGTGGTCTTCCTGCTCGGGCTCGCCGTCCTGGTGGTCGGCGTGGTGCTCAACCAGGTGCCGCTCACCGTCATCCTCGGCATCCTCGGGTTCTTGATGATGCTGTTCGCCGCGCTGCGTGGGGCCGCCGACCTGCGCCGCATCAGCGGGCGGGACACGGGCGGCCGCCGACCCGGCGGCCGGGGCCGGTCGAAGGGGCGACCCCGGACGAAGGCGTCCTTCATGGAACGGGTCGAGGAGCGCTGGCGGCGCCGCTGGGAGGACCGGCCCTAGACGAGGGCGTCGGCATCGTCGTCCACCGCCGCGGTTTCCGGCCCGTCGCCGCCGGGGTGGTCCGGTCCGGCGCCCGTGGGGCGCCACCGGAGGTATCGGCGGAGCCGTCCGGCGCGGTCGGGGCCCGGCCCGTCCGGATCGCGGCGGCGGAACACCGACGGCGGCGCGAGGCGGGCCATGATCCGGCGGGTTCGCGGGGCGACCGCCCAGAGCGTCGCGGAGGCGGTGGCCACGTCCCGCCTGGTCTCGTCATGCGGCGGCGGGTCGGCGAGTTCCAGGGGCGCGTAGCGAGCTCGCTCCTCCGCGGCCGCCAGCCGGGCCAGCGCTTCGCGGGCCTGTGCGTACGGCGGGTCGGTCGGGGCCGGGGTCGGGTCGGCCGAGGTCCGGTCGGGCCGGGCTGCCGCGGTGGGATCGGCCTGCTGGTCGGCCGCGGGATCGGACCCCGGCCCGGGGACGGGCTCGGCGTCCAGGTAGGCGGTCAGCCGGGCGACCCCGGTCCGCGGCGAGTCGCTGACCCGGATCGTGATACCGAGGTCGGAGGCGACGTCGAGCAGTTCCGCCCAGGCGTCGTGCACCTGGTCGACGGCCTGGGTGCCGGCCCGGCCGGGCGGGCCGCCGCCGGGCTCGGCCGCGCTGTCGGCTCCGCCGCGCCGCAGCCGGGCCCGGCGCCGCCGAAGCCGGATGATCGCCGGGGTGACCAGCAGGGCGACCGCCGGCGGTACGGTCGCGCACAGCCAGATCACCCAGGCCGGGATGCCCCCGGAGGCGTTGGCGCCCGCGCCCGCGGTCGGG
Organism: Frankia tisae; assembly: GCF_025403405.1. Taxonomy (GTDB): domain Bacteria; phylum Actinomycetota; class Actinomycetes; order Frankiales; family Frankiaceae; genus Frankia; species Frankia tisai. The sequence goes on along the minus strand of NZ_JANEZT010000318.1, from coordinate 4,540 downwards.
GGCTGCGTCGCGGTCGGGTCGTCGGGGCTCGCCCCGGCGCTGGGCACCGGAACCGGCACCGGCTGGGGCTCCGGCAGCGCCCCGGCCGAACTTTCCTGGCCCGGCGGCGCGGCCGACCCGTCCGGGTCGTCGATGCCCGCGGGCGCATACGAGGGCGCCGCCGTCGCCCCGTCGGAGCGGCGGGTCGGCTCGAAGCTCACCCAGCCGACCGAGGGGAACCACACCTCCGGCCAGGCGTGCGCCTGCCGGTTCGTGATCAGGTAGCTGCCGTCCGGCTGCCGCTCGCCGGGCACGAAACCGATGGCGACCCGGGCGGGCAGGCCGAGCATCCGCACCATGACGGTCATCGCGGAGGCGAACTGTTCGCAGTATCCCCGGTGCGACTCGAAGAGGAACTCGGCGAGCGCGCCCTCCTGGTTGGTCGGTGCGCCCGTCAGGTCATAGGTGAACAGCGGCCCGCGCAGGTGCTGCTGGATCGCGTACACCTTCTCGTACGGGGTGCGCGCGCCCGCGGTGACCGACTCGACGAGCTGACGCAGGCGCGGGTCGAGGTTGCCGGGGAGCGCGGTGTCCACGGCCAGGTCGGCGGGGGACCGCCCGCTCGAGGCCTCCAGCTGGGCCCGGGTGGGGGTCGGCACGGTCGCGTCGACCTGGTAATGCGCGCCCACTGTTGACGTTCGGGTGGAGAAGATCGTGCCGGTAGGGGTGGCCAGCCGCCAGTCGCCGGCGAGTCCCTTGATCCGGGTGGGGATGCCCGGGACGGGCAGGTAGAGCTCCTTGAACCGGCTGGTGACCGCGATGTCCGCGCTGACCTCCGCCGTGGTGCCGCCGAGCCGCGGCCTCGGTAGTCCCTCGCTGACCCGGTCGTCCCGGGTGGCATTGAGCGCCCGCAGGGTGAACAGCTGCCCGTCGAAGTTCTCCAACGCCGTCAGCCGCAGGTATCGCGGGGTCTGCGAGCGCACGCTGAGCAGCGGAACCTGCTTGCTGGCGTGCAGCTGCTGGCTCACCGAGACGATCGGCTGCACGACGCTGGCTGAGCTCGGCCCGTCCCCGGCGCCGTAACCGCCCTTGCGCGACACCAGCCCTTCGCCGTCCAGCGACGGCAGGCCGAGCGGCACCGCGAGGGCGACCAGCAGTGCGGCGAGCGCCACCCCGAGCGCGTTCACGGTGAGCCGACCGCCGAGGCCCTCACGCTCGCCGCTGCCACTCCCGCGCCGGGTGTCGGACACCGTCCGGCCCCACCGACCGAACGCCAACCGGCCGTCCAGCAGCAGTAGCGCGACGAAGCTCGCGGCCCCCAGCAGGAACGGGACGGTGCCGACCCCGCCGGGCAGGATCGCCGCGGACACCGCGTACAGGGCCAGCAGCGGCAGCCCGCCGAGGGCCGGGCGGTCCAACGTCACCACAATCAGATCGACGACGATGACGACGAGGTAGATGCCGACGACGGTCAGGACCACCAGTCCCGGCCGGTGCGGCACCGGCGCTGCCAGCCGAGAGATGTCCGAACCGCCGTCGGTGATGAGCGTGCGCAGCGTCCGCACGGTCCCGGCGGTCGGCACCACCCCGGCCAGCGCCGTCCCCCGGGCGCACAGCGCGGTCACGGTGCAGACGAGCCCGGCGAGGCTGAGCAGGAAGCCGGCCGCGACCGGCAGCCGCAGTAACCGGCCGAGCGTCGCGGTCGCCACGGCGACGACGGTGGCGATCACGACCGGCCGCATCCACCACAGCGTCCCGTCGAACAGCCGGGTCAGCGCGCTGGTGGACAGCAGGCAGGCGGCCGCGGCGACGACGGTGGGAACCGGGCGGACGCTCACCGGGCCGCCCGGCGTGGGACCCCGGGCTGGCCCGCGGCCCGGGCCGCCCCGGCTGGCCCGCCGACCCCGCCGCCGTCCGCGCCGCCGACCCCGCGGCGGGTACCGGCGTATCCCGACTGGCTCGCCACCGCCGTCACCCGCGGCCACACCGAGGCGAGGCTCATGCCCTGCCGTGCGACGAGGACTGCCCAGCCGGCGCGGGTCAGCACCGCCCGCGCCGAGATGAGGTCGGCGGCGGCCGAGGGGTGCGGGTTCCAGCTCGTCACGTCGACGAGGACGGCGATCGCGGGGGCGCGGCGCGCGCGTAGTCCGGCCAGCGTCGTCGCCAGGGCCGTCTCGGTGTGGCCGAGCACGGCTACGAGCAGCCCGCCCCGGTCGCCCCCCGGGCGGCGCAGCGCGGTGAACGCCGGTTGCAGCGACTCCGCGTCGGCCGGGACGAGCGTGGCCAGCTCGTCGAGCAGCCCGGAGGCGGTCGCGCCGGCCGTGGTCGTGACCGGACCCCGGTCGGTGAGCAGGCGGACCCGGTAGCCGCCACGGACCAGATGAATCCCGATCCCGCCGACGGCGCTGACTGCCCATTCGAATGCCGACGCCGGCCCCGAGTCCGGCCAGGCCCGCTCCCGGGTGTCGAGCAGGATCGCCGCGGCGCCGGACTGCGGGTGCTCCTCGCGCCGGACCATCAGTTCGCCGCTGCGGGCCGTCGTCTTCCAGTGCACCCTGCGCAGGTCATCGCCGGACCGGTACGGGCGGGTGGTCGTCTCGTCCTCGCCGACGAGGCCGGTGGCCCGGCGCAGCTCGTTGCTCACACTGGCCGCGACGCCCGACCGGGCCGGCGCCAACTGCTCGATCGCGGGCGCGACGATCAGTTCGTCCAGGCTGCGGAAGCTGCGGGACAGCTCGCAGAGCCCGAAAGGATCGCTGAGCCGGATTGCCATCGGTCCGATCTGGTAGCGGCCGCGGACCGACGCGCGCAGGGCGTAGGAGAGGTCACGGCTGCCGCCGGGCTCGATCCGGTCGAGCACGAACCGGGCGCCGCCGCCCAGACCGGAACCCGTTGTGTCCTCCACCAGCAGCACCGACGATGACGAACGGCTGACGTTCTCCAGCTGAATGCGCACGCTGACCCGGTCACCCGCGGTGACCCGGCGCGGTTCGAGCCGGCGCGTGCAGGACAGCCGGTAGCGGGTGCGGCAGACGACCGCCGCCGCGAGCACCGGCAGGCTCGCGATGAGCAGCCCGATGCGCAACAGGTCCTGCTCGCCGAGGACGATCGCGGACACGGCGCAGGCCGCCCCCGCAGCGAGGAAGGACCGGCCGCGGATCGTCAGGCCGCGCAGCGCCGCGACAAAGTCCCGCACACGGATCTCTAACGGCCGGGCCGGGCCGGGCGTGCCGTGCCGGGTCGGGGAATGGGGATCCGGTGCAGGACCTCGGTGAGGACCCGGGAGGCGACCTCGGTGGCGGGCTCGCCGGAGAGCATGATCTCCGGGTGCAGCAGCAGGCGGTGCGCCATCACCGGGATTGCCATCTCCTGCACGTCGTCGGGCAGGACGAAGGCGCGCCGGTCCAGCGCCGCGCGGGCGCGGGCGGCCCGGATGAGGTGCAGCGCCGCCCGCGGGGACGCCCCGAGCGCGATCTCGGGATGCACCCGGGTCCCGCCGACCAGGTCGACGATGTAGTGCCGCACTTCGGCGGACACGTGGACGGTGCGTACCAGGGCGATGAGCCGGGCGATCTCGGCGGCGTCGGTGACCGGGGTGATGCCCGTCAGGGGGTTGGCGTTGCCGTGGTTGTCGAGCATTGCCATCTCGGCGGCGGGGGAGGGGTAGCCCATCGAGATCCGCGCGGTGAACCGGTCCCGCTGCGCCTCGGGCAGTGCCCGGGTGCCCTCCATCTCCACCGGGTTCTGGGTCGCGATGACCATGAACGGCGACTCCAGCCGGTAGGTGACCCCGTCGACGGTGACCTGGTGCTCCTCCATGCACTCCAGCAGGGCGGACTGCGCTTTGGGTTCGGCCCGGTTGATCTCGTCGCCGACGACGATGTTGGCGAACACCGGGCCGGGGCGGAACTCGAAGTCCCGGGTGCCCTGGTTGTACACGCTGACGCCGGTGACGTCGCTGGGCAGCAGGTCGGGGGTGAACTGGATGCGCCGCACCCGGGCGTCGATCGAGCGGGCGAGGGCCTTGGCGAGCATGGTCTTGCCCACCCCGGGGACGTCCTCGATGAGCAGGTGCCCCTCGGCGAGGAGCACCACCAGCGCGGTGGTGATCGCTTCGGACTTGCCGTCGATGACCGTCTCGACGCGCGCCCGGACCCGGTCGGCGATCTCGGCAAGGTGGCCGATGTCGGCCACCGGGTCACGCCAGTGGAGCAGACCTGGGTCGGTCACCACTAGTTGGCCCCCCTCCGGGTGTCGGGCATTCGGGCTGCGCGGAGCCGGCCCCGACGAAGCCCGTCCCCCCATCGAGTGTGACATCCACAGCGGCCGTGCAGGCCACGGTGTCAAGGAAACCTGCCCGAGATCGGGCTGGCGGCGGGCGGGGTAGCAGGTGGCGGGGCCGTCCAACCGCTGCGTGTCGGGCGGCGCGAGAGCGGGCCCTCATACCCCGCGGATAGGAGACATTCCTACCAATTTTTGGGGGTTTATACCAGCCCCTTGACGGGCACCACGCGCGCCTCCGATCGGAGTGGGCCCGGTGGGGTGGCGCGGGGTGTTGAGG
>NZ_JANEZT010000317.1 GCF_025403405.1 Frankia tisae | reverse complement strand
ACCCTAGCGCCCACCCATCGACCCGCCGCAGGGGGTTTCGCCTATTAGCAAATACTAAGGATCTTAACCCTTACCTAAGATAAGAACCGCCCAGTGCGCCCTGACCTGGGCGTTGACGGGCCCCGGCCTGGGCCTGGGTGCCGGCGACGTCTCGCCACAGCGGCGGCAGCAGGGCGGCGGTGACCAGCGCCGCGATCGCGGCGAGCAGGAACGGCAGCCGGGGATCGGCCGCGAACAGCGCCCCCGAGACCAGGGCGGCAAACACGGTCGTGCCGGTCTCCGTCGTCGCGAACAGGCCCTGGCCGCGGCCGGTGCCGTCACCGGCGGCGCTCTCCTGGGCCAGCAGGGATTGCGCCGCGGGGTAGGCCACGGCGAGGCCCATCGCCTCCAGACAACTCATCAGGACGATGAGCGGGATCGAGCGCAGAAGCGGGTAGCTGGCGACCGTTACGGACAGGACGAGCATGGTGGCACCGATCAGCCAGCGCCGGTCGAACCGGTCGGCGAGCCAGCCAGCCGGCCAGGCGATGACCAGGTACGGCAGCGCGAAGAGGGTGAAGGTGAGGCCGATCAGCGTGGTGGACGCGCCGTCGCGCTCCATCAGCAGGCTCCAGCACGTTTCGTAGACGCCACTGATCAGCCCTTCGCAGCCGGCGACAAGCAGCAGTCCGACGACGCCGCGACGCAGCAGCAGTCCGGGCGCTGCGACACGATCCACCAGAGCTGGCCCGGTGCGGGCGCCCGCGGGCAGGAGCCACAGCACCGGCAATGACGCCAGCACGGCGGCCGCGCCGCTGGACAGAAACACCAGGTGCATCCGGTGCTCGCCGGCGATGCCACCGACCAGCGGGCCGATCGCGAGGCCGAGAAGCTGCCCGGTGTAGATGGCGCTGAACGCGCGCCCCCGAAAACCGGGGGCGACCGTGGCGGCGACCGCGGTCAGCGCGGCGACCTCGAAGGCCCCCGCACCCGCGCCCTGCAGCACCCGCATGGCCGCGTCCATCCCGACCCCCGTCGAGGCGAACAGGCCGACGCACCCGGCGGCGTAGGCGGCGAGCCCGGCGAGCAGCACCTCGCGGTGGCCACGAGCCGCCGCCCGCCCGGCGGCATACTGCGACAGCAATGCACCGAGGAAGAACGCCGCCATCACGACCCCGACGCCGGCGGCGGAAATGTGCCGATCCTGCAGGTAGAGCGGCAGCAGTGGAGCGATGGCGAAGGAGCCCAGCCACTGCAGCAGCGTCGCGGCCGCCAGGACGGCGAGCAGCCGAACCGGGCGGGACGTGCCCGCCTGCGCCGGTTCGTTCGCCTTGTCCATGTCTGGGTCCTACCCTTCGGGACAGGTCCTGGCAACGCGAATACGGCCGGACGGATCGGCCGGCGGACGAGCCGGCCAGGGCTCGGCGGGAATCTCAGCTTCGGCGGCGCGGCTGGGGGGAGGTGGGCGGCGATGAACAACCGGCGTGGCACGCGGGAATCCAGGTCGGCCGGCGAGAGGGTACCGGACCGGGCGGCGCCGTTCGCCGAGAAGATGGCGTACTACCGGTCCCAGCACACCGGGCGGGCGATCCGGCTGAGCCATCTGGTCGGCATCCCGGGGGTGGCCTTCGCCCTGCCGGTCGTGTTTGTCCGACCCAGACTCGGCCTGCCGGTGTTCGCGGCGAGCTGGGCCGTGCAGGTCGCCGGGCACGTGCTGTTCGAGCACAATCGCCCCGCGCTGACCGAGGGCCCGCTGACCTACCAGCTGTGCGGGCTGGCCTTCTGGTGCGAGGAGGTCGCCGATCTCCTCGCCGCGCAGCGGAATCCGACGGTCAGCCGTGCAACGGCATCCGGCCCGTGGGCGGCTGGCCCTGGATCGAACCGGGCCCGAATCCGGGCGGCCCGGCTGCGCCGGGCGCCGGCACGGCGCCCGGCACCCGGGTGACCTTGGGCTCGATCCGGCGCAGCATGACCGTGGTGAGCGCCAGTGCGGCGACGCCGATCACGACGCCGATCAGGATGTCGAGCGCCCAGGTGCCCGCGCTGTGCTCCCAGAGCTGGTCGGGGGGGTCCGTGCGCAGGGTCGGGTTGCCGAGCTTGCTCACCACGTTGAGGTCGTCGGTGGAGGCCAGCGCCGCGAATCCCCACCGGGCCGGGACGAGGAAGCTGATCTGCTCCAGCACGCGCCGACCGGTCATGGAGGTCAGGCCGCCGGAGAACACGAGCTGGCCCATGGTGACCAGGACGAGGATCGGCATCGCCTTGTCCGTGTTGTCGATCAGGGTGGAGACGAACAGGCCGATCATCATCGACGCCAGCGCCGCGACGATCACCGCGAGCAGGCACTCCAGCAGCGGCGAACCCAGCACGGCGGCCTGCGGCGGGGTGCGTCCCACCACCGCGATGAGCGTGAAGACCAGGCACTGCGCGGTGGTGATCGCGGTCAACAAGATGATTTTGGAACCAAGGTAGGCGGTGCGGGACAGCCCGATCGTCCGCTCCCGCCGGTAGATCGCGCGTTCCTTGACGATCTCGCGGATCGAGTTGGCCATCCCCATGAAGCAGGCGCACAGCACCAGCACGACAAGCACCTTGGTGGCGTCGGCGTTCGGCGACTGCGGTAACGGGCCCAGGCCGTCGGGGGCCTTGAGTATCCGCGGCACGATGCCGAGCAGGAACGGGTAGGCGATGATCAGCCGTAGGTAGGACCGGTCGGCCAGGACGACCCGCCAGTAGCGTCGGGTCAGCGTCGCGAGCTGCGCGTGCACCGGCTGCTGACGGACGCTGGGCAGCTCCGGCGGCGCCTTGCGCACCGCCGGCGCCACCACCGCCGAGGGTACGAAGAACTCCGACGCCCGGAAGCGGGCGGCCATCTCCTCCCCCGGGGTGGCCTCCAGCTCGCGGAACACCGCGGCGAACTCGCGGAAGTCCTGCTTGCCGAAGAAGCGCAACGCCCCGTCGGCCGGGCCGAAGTAGGCGACGTGCCCGCCGGGCGCGAGCACCAGGATGAAGTCGCACAGATCCAGGAACAGCACACTGTGCGTGACGACGATGACGGTCCGGCCGCTCTCGTCGGTGGACCCTGCGCCGCCCCCCTTCGCGAGGCCGCGCAGCGTTTCCATCACCGACTGGTCGTTGGCCGGGTCGAGGCCGGAGGTCGGCTCGTCGAGGAAGAGCAGCGACGGGCGGGTGAGCAGTTCGAGCGCGACGCTGGTGCGCTTCTTCTGCCCGCCGGAGAGCCGGGAGACCCGCGTGTCGGCGTGCGCGGACAGCCCGAGCTGGCCGATGACCTCCTCGACCCGGGCGCGCCGCTCGTCCGCGGTGGTGTCGGCCGGGAAGCGCAGCTCGGAGCCGTAGAGCAGGGCCTCGCGCACGGTGAGCTGGTCGTGCAGCGGGTCGGCCTGGGGCACGTAGCCGATGCGGCGGCGCAGCTCGTCGTACTCGGCGTAGAGGTCCCGACCGGCGTACCGCACCGAGCCGCGGTCGGCGGGCCGAAAGCCGGTGAGCGCGTTGAGCAGGGTGGACTTTCCGGCCCCGCTGGGGCCGACGACGCCGAGCACGGACCGGCCGGGCAGCCGGAAGGTCATGTCGTGCATGAGCTGCTTCGTGCCGGCCCAGACGGAGACGTTCTGGACCTCGAAGGCGACGTCCCCGGAGTCGACGTACTCGACGAGCGAGCTGCCTTCGAGCTGGAACAGGTGGTGGCCGATGGCGATGACGTCGCGCTGCATCACCGGGGCCCGGCTGATCCGGTGACCGTTGACGAACGTGCCGTTCGCGGACGCGAGGTCGACCAGCTCCACCCCGCCGAGCGAGATGTGCAGCTCGGCGTGATGACGGGAGGCGAGCAGGTCCCCGACGTTGATCTCGTTGTCGCGGGAACGCCCCATCCGCATCCGGCCGGGCCTGAGGGGATGCACGCGACGCCGGTCGTGCACGATCGCGCTCTGCGCCGTCACCGGATCGATCGTCGACGCCCCCGATCCAGTGCCGGCCGGCCCCGGGGGCTGCCCCGGCACTCCCCCGCCGGCCGGCGCCGACGTGGCCGGCGCTGACGTGGCCGGCGCCGACGTGACCGACGTGACCGGCGCCGACGTGACCGACGTGACCGGCGTGGGTGCGAAGGCCGCGAGGTCCTCGATGGAGATCGCCGCCGCGTCCGGCCCACGCGTCGGAGCCGTCGGCGGGATGACCGGCCGGACCGGCCGGGGCAGGAGCACCACCTCCGGGCCATCGGCGGCGCCGAGACGCAGCCGCAGCTCGCCGACGATGTCGACGTCACCCAACCGCCGGCCGTCGCACCACAGCCCGTTGGCGCTGATGTCCTCAACCCGCCAGCCGGCCGCCGAGGGGCGCAGCACCAGATGCCGGCGCGACACCCGCCCGTCATTGATCACAATGTCCGCGGCCCGGGCCCGCCCCACCACGACAGGAGCGTCGCCGGTGAGCGTCACCTCCCCCGCGGGGGTGTGGACGCGCAGCGCAGTCCCAGCCACCAGCATTCTCCCTCGATCGCCAGACGCACCATAGTGTGCCTGCGCGAGGGCCGTTTTCCGGCCTCCTTCCGCGACATGTCCGAAAGTCGACTGTCGTCGGCCAGGGGACCCGGTCTCCGGTCCGCCGTCCGGGCGATGGTCGACGCCGTGCTCTCCCGCGACGGCCCCTGACGCCCGGCCGCGCATCTCGGCGTCGGCCTCAACGCATCTGGCCGGCGCCGGCGTAGGGGTGCGGGCTGACCAGCGGGGCGTTCTCGGCGAAGCGGGAAAGGCGGAAGTCGGCGGCGGGGATGAGCGGATGGCTGGAATCCCCGTCGACGACGAGGTCCGCGACGAGCTCACCGACCGCGACCGAGATCTTGAACCCGTGCCCGCTGAACCCCGCCGCCACGAACAGCCCGTCGACCGGTGTCGCCGAGATGATCGGGTTGTAGTCGGGGGTGACGTCGTAGCAGCCGGCGTAGGACGAGGACAGTGCCACCTCGGGCAGGCCCGGGAAGCGATGGGCGAACCGGCCGACGGCGTGCTCCACGTACTGCGGGTCCGCGGTACCGGGGTAGGCGTCGGGGTCGACCCACTGCGGGCGGCTGTGGTCGCTGTTGCCGACCAGCAGCTCGCCGGAGCGTTCCGGCCGCACGTACTGCAGGCCGACCAGGTCGGACAGCACCGGCACATTCTTGATCGGCGCGCCCGGCGCCACCAGCAGGATCTGCTCCCGCTGGGCACGCAGCGGCAGGTCGACGCCGACCCCCGCGGCCAGCCCCGCCGACCACACACCCGCCGCGAGCACGACCGTGCCGGCCGCGATCCGGCTGCCGTCAGCCAGCTCCACCCCGATCGCACGCCCGTCCCCACCGGCGCGCCCACCCGAACCCGAGGTCAGGATGCGGGTCACCGAGGCGCCCTGGCGCACCCGGACCCCGCCCTGGCGAGCTGCGGCCAGGTATGCATGGCAGGTTCGGTAGGCGTCGCCGTAGCCGCCGCGCGGCTCATAGGCGAACGCGGCGAAGTCGGCGAGGTCGGCCGTCGGCCACAGCTCGGCGACCTCCGCGGGATCGGCGAGGCGGGTGTCGATACCGACCGCCGCCGCCGCCGCGACGTTGGCCGCCAGCGCCGCGGCGTCACCCGGCCCGACGCCGACGAGGTGGCCCACCTGTTCGAAGCCGACCCCGTCGGCCACCCCGAGGATCTCGGTGGCATGAGTGAACAACTGCACGCCATGCCAGGCCATCACGGCGAGCGAGCGCACCCCGTAGTGGCAGTGGATGATGCCGCTGGACCGGCCCGTCCCGCCGGAACCGATGGTGGCCCGTTCGAGGACCAGCACGTTGCACACGCCCTTGCGGGTCAGCGCCCAGGCGATCGCGGCCCCCTCGATGCCGCCGCCGACGATGACGACGTCGGCACTCGCCTGCACGGTCATCGTGCCGGGATCCAGGCGGTCCCGGCCAGCGGCACCCCGGCCATCGCCACCGCCTTGCCGTCGAGATCGACGAAGGTCATTAGGGCGAAGGTCATTAGGACGAAGGTCGTGCCGTCGGCGGCGGCCCGTTCCGCAAGCGACGCAGCCCCGGAGCCCGCCATGCCGGTCACGGTTGAACCACCCTCAATACGTCTCCTCGCATGAACCGTCGTCACCTGGCATTCGACGAGAGGACGATGTCGACGGAACGGCGTCGCAGTAACGATCCCGTAACGTTCCGCTCCGGGGGGAATGCGTCACCGGACGACGACGAGACGCCCAGGCCCGATCAGCTTGACGGCCGGGCGCGATCACGGCCGCACGGAGGTCGAGAATTGCAGGAGCCTGGTGCCGGTTCTCCACTCCCGCGACCGCCATCAACCTCCAGCAACTATCTGCACTAGCCCAATTACCGAGAGGTGCAACTCTCGACGATACCGAGACCGTGTGTTGCCACTCGCCGGTTGGCTGGCCTTCGCCGCTTACTGGTCCAGGGGCGGTCTAGGCACTCGGATCGAGGCTGTCCCGCGGGGTATCACCGGAGGGACGGGGTACCACCGGAGGGACGGTCCGGGCCGGCGAGGCCGGCGAGGCCGGCGAGGCCGCGGCAGGCGGGGGCAGCTCCGAGGACGGGGCCCGCGCCTGCGCGACAGCGGCCTTGGCGTCGTAGCGCATCAGCGCGGGTACCGCGGCCGTTGCCAGCAGCAGGCAGCCGATGCCGGCCAGCCCCCCGCTGATCACGGAGAACGCCGGCGAGGTGACCGCCGCGACGCCGCCGGCCTCCAGATCCCCGAGCCGCGGCCCGCCGGTGACGACGACGAGGAACACGCCCTGCAGCCGCCCGCGCATCTCGTCGGGGGTCGCGACGTTGAGGATCGCGTTGCGCAGGATGGCGCTGACCATGTCGGCGGCGCCCGCGAGCGCCAGCAGCGCCAGGCCGAGCGCGATGTCGTGGGCCAGACCGAAGCCGACGATCGCCCCGCTCCACAACGCGATCGAGACCACCACCGCGAACCCCTGGCGGCGGACCCCGCCGAGCGGGCCGGACAGCCCGGCGGCCAGCAGGGAGCCGACCGCGACCGCCGAGTACATCGCCCCCGCCGTCGCACTCCCCCCGCCGAAGCGGCCCTCGGCGAGCGCCGGGAACAGTGCCCGCGGCATCCCGAACACCATCGCGATGAGGTCGACGACGAAGGTCATCAACAGCACCGGCTGGCCGCGCAGGAACCGGAGCCCCTCGGCGACGCTGGCGACCCCGGCGCCGCGCCCGCCACCGCGCGGTGGCATCGCCGGCAGCCGGGCCAGCCCGTACAGCGGGGCGGCGAAGGTGACCAGGTCGATCGCGTAGGCGACCGAGAAGCCGCCGGCGGCCACCGTCACGCCGGCGATGAGCGGGCCGAACACCCCGGCGGCCGTGCCGCCGATCTGGGCCAGGGCGCTGGCGGCTGGCAGGTGCTCGAGCGGGATCAGGTTCGGCGTCATCGCCCGGCGTGCCGGCTGGTCGGCGGCCAGCAGCGCGGACTGCACGGCGACCAGGCACATCAGCGGCCAGGCGACGTCGTCGACGGCGCCGGCGAGTGTCAGCAGCAGAAATGCCGCCGAGACCGCCGCCAGCCCACCAGAGGTGATCATCGCGAGGCGACGGCGGTCCACCGCGTCCACGATGGCGCCGCCGAACAGCCCGCCGCCGACGAGCGGCACCAGTGCCACCAGGCTGACCAGGCCGACCTGAAACGACGAGCGGGTGATGGCGAAGACCTGCAGCAGCACCGCGGTGGCGGTGATCTGGGAACCAAGGGAGGAAATCGTCTCCCCCGCCCACAGCCTGCGATAGGCCGGATACTCACGCAGCGGGGAGATGTCTGCGAGCAGCTTGGGCACCACGCACGCTACCGTGCCAGAGCGGTCGCCCGGGGGCCTTTCCCCCGCGGGAAC